>PMZS01000055.1:12188-31604 GCA_003170115.1 Spirochaetaceae bacterium | reverse complement strand
ATGTCAACCCGGGTGGAGGAAGCTTGACCCCGCGCCCGGCGCGGAAGTAGAATGCGTGACAATGTCGGCCGTCGATGGGAGCGATCGTTGCCGGAGAAAAAGTAGCCCGCCGAGCACGGAGGGTCCGTCGTGAAGGTGAACTCGCGTGTGGCGAGCCTTTTCGTGAGCGCCCTCTCCCAATCGATGCCGGTCGAGCTCATGCAGAAAGTGGCGCGCATGATCATCCCGAACTACGATATCTACGAGCGCTCGGGTTTCCCTTCCGCCATCGGCATGCCGCGGGCGGATGCGGCGCGGCATATCCTCAAGGATTTCTCCCGCGAAGGCTATCTCGTGAAGTTCGTCGAGTCCCTCATCGAGGTGACAACCCACGGATTCATGAGCCGGGAGGTCCGGATTCCCCTTCTCCCGCGGATCATCGCCGAATTGGAAGGCCAGGGGTACCGCTACAGCGCGGCAAAGGGCATTTTCGTCGAAGCCGGGGAGCACGAGCGAACCATGGGGTGGGGGACCCTTCGCGAGGGACACACCTATGAGTTCGCTCTCCTGCGCGTCGACGTCGTGGGCAATTCCGAGATGCTGCGCCGTTATCCACAAAGCCAGGTGGCTGACGCATATGCAAGAGTGAGGGGCATGATCACGCGGCAGGTGGAAAAGCGTGACGGGAGGATCTGGGGATGGGAAGGCGACGGCGGTCTTGCCGCCTTCTACTTCCTGGACAAGACGATCCAGGCCACGCTCTGCGGATTGGAAATCGTGCACGAGCTGTTTGTCTACAACCTGCTGGGGCGCGCGCTGCCGGAGCCCGTGCGCGTGCGGCTTGCCGTGCACGCCGGCCCCTGCAGATTCCTGATGTCGGCAACGGAGTCCGCGGGGGACGTCATCCGAAGGGCGGAGCTCCTTGAATCCCGGTATACTCATCCGGGGTCTCTCACCGTCTCTCCCGGCGTCTACACGGACCTGGGGAGCAAGCTCGCCCCCCTGTTCTCCCCCGTGCCGGGACCAGACAACAGCACCGTCTATCGCTACGCGCTGGAGTGGGAAAAGAAATGAAGGCCGTAGTCTTCACGAAAGCTCCGCGCAAGGTTCTGAAGGTTCAGTTTCTCGCGGGTCGGGGGACACGCGACCTGGAGATCAGGCCGCTTTCGGAATTGAAGAAGGCCCTCCCCTCGCTGGAGGTGGCCCCCCTGGTCTATCTGGACGTGCAGGGGCTGGCAGCGAAGGAGCAGGCACGGCTGCTGGCAGTGATTGCCGCGAATCCCCGTGTTCGATTCTGCGTCCTCGATCCCGCGGGGAAAGTTGTGGATGTGGCGTCGGTCTTTCACGCGGGCGCCGTCGACTACATCGGAAGAGGAATCGCGCCCGCGAGGGCCACCGCAAAGCGCCGCGGTGCGGCGCTGGCCTATGCGAAGCGCATTGGCGTCGGCACTGACGCCTCCTCCGCTCCGGACCTTCCCCTTGACGTGCAGGCAGCCATCAGCGACGGATGGGCGGAGATCCAGCCCGGTCACGAGCACAGCTTTGCGTTCCTTTTCATCGAGGTGGACGACGCGGAGGAGCTGAAGAAGCGCCACGAGCCGGAGAACCTGGCCGCCGCGATGGCGACGTTTCGCGAGTTCATCGAGAGGATTGTCGCCCAGCACGGCGGACGGCTGTGGATGTGGTCCCGGTTTGGCGGGCTCGTTCTCTTCCCGCTGCACGAGCCCACTCCCTTCGCTCCGATCTGCGGCCTGCGAATCCTGCTGTCGAGCATTTTCTATGATGTCGAGGAGTCCCTCCTGCCCGGCCGGCTCTCATTCCGGATGGCCCTCTCTATCGGCAGCACCGTCTACCACGATGGGGACACGGGCAGGATCGTCTCGGATGCGGTGAACTCGATCTTCCACCTCGGGCGGAGATTCACTCGACCAGGTCAATTTCAGATCACGGCGGATGCATACGACCTGGTGCCGCCGCAGTTGCGCGGATTTTTCCAGCCCGCCGGGACATACGAAGGTCGGCGCATCCACCGCATGCTGCAGCCCACCTCGGTGACGGGCATTCGAGAGGCCGGCAGCGCATGGGTGGGTTGAGAGGAGCCCGGAGACTTCACCGCCGGTTCGTATTTCTTGCTCTTCTCTGCGCCTCCTTCACTCTCCTTGGCGGTCCATTTTTCGTGCGGTCGCTCCTGACGCCGGACACCGGCCTGCTCCGCTACGATCCCGAGGTTGTGGTCCGCCGTGGCGCGGTCCTTTTTTTTCCAAGTGCGCCATTCACCGCCCCGCTGGCCGCGTGTGTGCTGCCCGAACGCGACCGTATTCTTTCCCTGAACGGACAGGACATTTCCGACACCAGGGACCTGGTGCGCGCCGCGTTGAGCGTACGGAGTTTTGCCCCGTACTCCCTGCAGGTGGAACGTGACGCCGGACAGGTGCTGACGTTGCAGGTGAGCCCCTACTTTCGCCTTGCGCGGCTGGACTGGATCTTCGAGCTCGTTTTCTGCGTCATGCTCGCGGTGGCCGCGTTCACTCTCTGCTGGAGAATGCCGCTGGAAACCTCCACGATTCCCCTCGCGCTCTCCGTGCTCCTCTCCCTGGTGTTCACCTGCATCATGCCCTTCTCATATGAGAGCCTCCCCGCCAACCTGCTGGCAAACGCGGGGAACATTTCCTCGTGGCTCCTTGTGATATTCGCCATGTATTTTCCGTGGCGGAGAGGATCTCGCACTGTTCGAGGAGGGATCGTCTGGCTGGTCATCGTGCTGTATGCCGCTTTCTGCATTGTGCGAGCCTGGCTTTTTGCACGCTGGATGGCCACGGGGGTGGAGAGCCTGCTTACGGACTACAGGCGGCTGGGCCAGCTTGTCATCCTGTCCGACGGATGTGCCTATGCCGTCCTGGCCGCGCTCCTGGGAAGCGCCTATGCGCGGTCTCGCCTTCCGCGGGACAAGAGAATGCTCCAGTGGATGCTCGCAGGAGTGCTCATCGCTTTTCCTCCCTATTTCTTCCTGGATCAACTGCCCCTTATCCTGGGAGGACCGGTCCATCAGGTCGGGCTCGGGTCACTCGCCCAGCTGTTCCTCTCCATCCTTCCGCTCTTTCTTCTGCTGGCGCTCACGAGGGGTACCGCGCTCAACCTCCGCGTGTTCCTGGTTCGCTACGGAATATATGGGACGCTCGTGATTTTCACCATCGGTCTCTTCGGGGTGGTGTACATGCCGCTGAAAGAATATATCGCCGCCGCGTACCGTCTTGCGGCGCCTCTCCCCGAGCTCTTTGCCGCCGGTATCCTCGTCGTCGCTCTTGGCGTGCTGCGGCTGCCGGTCGAGCATCTGTTCTCCCGGGCGCGGGGCGCCGGTCTGGAAGGGGGCGTTCCCCAGGCTTCAGAGGGGCTGCAGGCGCTGATCCAGCTCACCCAGGAGAACACGAGGGCACTCCATGCGCTGAGGCTGGCGGAGACGAGGTCGATCATCCGTGGCATCGTGCGCACTCTCCATGAGCCTCTCCGTGTTCTGGCCGCCGGGGCGAGCAAGGGGGGAACTGTCGAGCAGAAGGAAGCGGGAACAGAGGCGATTTTTTTTCTTGGGACCCTCGAATCTCTCGCGGGGTCCCCCTCGTCGCCGTGCCGGCCCTCAGCGCCGGAGGAGATCGCGGGAGCTGCTGTCGAGCGGGTGCGGGGGAGATATCCCGGAACCGAATTTCGACAACAGGGAATTGAGGGCGGCCTGATCCTCTGTTGCGTCGAGGAGCTGGTCCAGGCGGTGAGCCTCCTGCTGGAGAACGCGGCGGAAGCGGGGGAAGGACACCCTGCCGTGGTCCGTATCCGCTGCGCCGCGGATCACGCACGCGCGGTCATTGAGATCGCCGACGACGGCCCGGGGATCGACGCTCTGAGCCGGCGCCGGCTCTTCAAGCCCTTCTTCACAACGAAGCCCGGCCATCGGGGGCTGGGCCTGTATTTTGCGCGGATAATCGTGGAACGAAACGAAGGCGGGATCGACTTCGCCACGGGCGAATCCGGGGAGACGATCGTCCGACTGGCATTTCCACGCGTAAGAAGCGAATCCGCGGGGTACCGCGATGCAAATAAATCCGCGGGGTACCGCGATGCAAATAAATCCGCGGGGTACCGCGATGCGGAGGAAGGGTGATCGAAGAGATCGAGATCTGGACAGACGGAGGCTGCCTCGGCAACCCCGGCCCCGGGGGCTGGGCGTTCGTGGTGCGTTCTGGTGGGCGCGTCGAGGAGCTTTCGGGGTTCGAGGCGAATACGACGAACAACAGGATGGAATTGACTGCCGTGCGCAAAGCGCTGCAAAGGCTTTCCGCCCCACCATATTCGAAGGGCGTTCCCATCGTTCTGCACACCGATTCCCAGTATGTCCAGAAAGGGATCACCCAGTGGATCCACACCTGGGCGCGAAACGGGTGGAAAACGAGCGCAAAGAAGCCAGTCAAGAACAGCGACCTGTGGCTCGCCCTCTGGGATCTCTCCCGCGGTCTCCTCATCCAATGGGTCTGGGTCATGGGACACTCCGGCATTGAGATGAACGAACGCTGCGACGCCCTGGTCCAGGAGGCCATCGCACGCGGGCTGAAGCGCGCGCCCTGATTTCCCCGTATCAATCCGGCGGGGGGTCGGATGCTCGCCGTAGTGTCAAGTCATGCGCCTATAGGGATGGAAGGGGAGCTGGTCTCGGTAGAGGTTGACATCCGGCGCGGTCTGCCTGGGGTCGACGTCGTCGGACTGCCGGATGGGGCCGTACGGGAGTCAAGGGATCGCGTGCGCGTGGCAATCCGCAACAGCGGCTTTACTTTTCCGCCGGACCGGATCCTGATCTCACTTGCTCCTGCAGGCGTGCGCAAGGAGGGCGCCTCCTTCGACCTTCCCATCGCTCTGGGGATCCTCGTCGCTTCGGGGCAGATAAGTCCGGATGGCAGCGGCCACGCAATGGTGCTGGGTGAGCTCAATCTTGGTGGCGGCGTGCGCGCTGTACACGGAGTCCTTTCCGCTGTCGGGAGAGGGCTGGCCGCGGGCATTTCGCGTTTCCTGGTGCCCAGGGAGAACCTGCGGGAAGCGCTTGCACTGGGCAAGGGATCGGTTGCAGGAATCGACTCTCTTCGAGAGGCTGCCCTTGCCCTCTCAGACCCCGGGATAATGTCGTCCCCGCCGCTGACCCCTGTGTGCGGGTTCGGCTTCTCCGCCGACCTCAACGAGATGTCCGCGTCGGGGCATCTCTCGGACATCAGGGGGCACACCAAGCTGAAGAGGGCTTTGGAGATCGCGGCGGCGGGCCGGCATCACCTCTTGCTCTTCGGCCCGCCGGGCAGCGGTAAGACAATGGCCGCGCGGCGGCTGCCGGTCCTCCTGCCGTCGCTGGATCGTGAGGAGGCCCTCGCGGTCACCCGAATCCATTCCATAGCCGGCGTTCTCCCGCCGGAGTCCGGGCTTGTCACCCGACCGCCCTTCCGCATGCCCCACCACACTGCCTCATGTGAAGGCATCCTCGGAGGCGGCCGGCTCTTGAAACCGGGAGAGGTGTCCCTGGCCCACCAGGGTGTGCTCTTTCTGGACGAGGCACCGGAGTTCGGGATGAGCCTCCTGCAGGGGCTGCGCGAGCCGGTGGAGGACGGGTGGGTCTCCATCGCGCGGGCGGGATGCACGGTACGCTACCCGGCGTGCATCCAGCTCGTGCTCGCTTTCAACCCCTGTCCGTGCGGGAACCTTGGACGCGGCAGGCACGTGTGCATCTGCAGCCCCGTGGAGATCCATCGCTACTGGCGCAGGGTCGGAGGTGCCCTTCTGGACAGGATGGACCTGCGGGTTCCCCTTTCCCCAGTCCCTGCTGCAGACATGTGCGCGCCGCCCGAGCCGCAGGAAGACCTGAAAGCATCCCGGAGGGTGGAGTCTGCGGTTGCCCGTCAGAAGGCGCGCTACGCGGGTCTGGGGTTCAACTGGAACTCCCGGATTCCTCCTGCCTGCATTGACAGGTTCTGCGGGTTGGATGCCCGGGGCAGAGAGGCGCTCCTTCAGGCAGCCGAATCCCTCGGCATCTCCTCGCGTGCCTTTCATTCAATTCTCCGCACGGCCCGCACGATTGCCGACCTGTCGGAAGAGGAGAGCATCGGGGAGAAACACCTGCTGGAAGCAGTGCAGCACCGGCGCTACGGCGACGGTGATTTCTTCTGGACGCGAGGACACGCATAACCAGGAGCCAGGTTGGCTCGCGCACTATGCACGGTTTCCCTCTGTTCTCCGCTCGATTGTCAGTACAGGCACAAAATAATCACCTTGCGTGCGCTACCGCACTGAAGTGCCTTGGAATCCATGGCAATCTGACTTCCGGTGATGCATGCAAAGGACAAAGACATGAGAGTCAAAAATCTCAACATAGCAGAGCAAAACAAATGCCGCAGCGGCAGCTGGCTTGCTCATTGGGAGAAACTCAGCGGCCAGAATGCATTCATGTGCTTTACCGAGGGATGCATCAATATGCCTTCTGTTGGCGGGCATGTCCAGAAGGACAGCACAACTGACAAGAACTGGTATGTCATTCCCCTCTGCACCGATTGCAGCAAAAAGAGTGGACAAGATTTGGACATCTGGGACACGGCAAAGTTTGTCTCCGCCAAAGAAACCGAGACTTCCGGTGTGGCTGCATCAACCCCACGCAATTTCACGCCGTGGGCACTTGAACGATTTCCGGAGAGAAGGTTAGTCAGGTAGGCCATGTCTTCAGAATACCATGCCACCCTGGCACGACTCCGTCGAAGCAGAGAGGGTGTCCGCGTTCCTGAAAAACTTTCTGAACTTATGTGCGCTACCGAACTGAGAGGCGGTGGGATTTCTGCTTTCATATGCTCATTCCAAAAGTACATCGAAAAAGTGGCACGCGCACTTCGACGCTGAGAACTGTCTTCCACTCAGCGCCGAAGCCGCGCTTTTCTTTTTGCCTTGCAAGTTTCGGTCTGAAATGAGGAGATTGAAATGAGAGTCAGAAACCTGAATGGAGCAACGCAGATCACATGCAACAGTGGTAGCTGGCTTGCGTACTGGGAGAAATTCAGCGGCCAGACCGCCTACGGGTGCTTTGTGAGCGGCTGCAAAAACAAGCGTTCCGTTGGCGGGCATGTCCAGAAGAACAGTCCGTCTGACAAGAACTGGTATGTCGTTCCGCTTTGCGACGAATGCAACAAGAAGACGGGGGAAGACCTGGACATCTGGGACCTGGCAATGCTTGTCCCTGCAAACGTCACCAGGATCGCTCGCGTGGTCCCTGACACTTCTTCGATTCGGGCGCCTCGCGCCGCGAGCTCTCTCTCATGATCACAGGGACTGGAGCGGATCACTTCTCAGTGAGGTTGGGGAGCAGGCGGCGGAACTCAGTCCTGACAACCTCGTAGCACTCGCACACCCGCGCTTCCAGGCCCGGTCGATCCAGCACGGTGATGCGCCCCCGGCTGTAGTGAATCAAGCCGGCGCTCTGCAATCTTCCGGCAGCCTCGGTGACGCCCTCGCGTCGTACTCCCAGCATGTTGGCGATGAGCTCCTGGGTCATCTTCAGCTCCATGGCAGGCAGGCGGTCGAGACTGAGGAGCAGCCAGCGACAGAGTTGCTGGTCAACCGTATGGTGCCGATTGCAGACAGCGGTCTGCGCCATCTGGGTCAGCATGGCCAGGGTGTAGCGCAGCAGCAAATGCTGCAACGCGCCGCCGCGGTTGAACTCCTCCTTGAGAAGTTGTCCCTTCAGCCGAAAGGCGTGGCCCCCACTCTGCACCACAGCACGGTTTGGCATGGTTTCTCCACCCATGAACAGGGCTACGCCTACGATGCCCTCGTTGCCGACTACAGCGATTTCGGCGGACGCGCCGTTCTCCATGACATACAGCAAAGATACGATGGCGGTAGTGGGGAAATAGACGTGATTCAGCTTGTCCCCTGACTCGTACAGGGCATTCCCAAGCGGCATCGGGACCAGTTCCATGTGGGGAAGCAGGCGCGATGATTCGGACTCGGGCAGGACGGCCAGCAGGTGGTTTTGTCGCGGGTTCGAGGCGTTCGTCGGGCCGGGCATCTTGGGCATAGGCAACCTCCTTGTGTGCATGTCCGGGTTGTATGAGCTGAATTTTTCAGCCAAACGTGAGGCTTGTCAAGACCGTCTCTTGCCTTGCCTGTTGCGATCGCCGGGATGTATTGATAGCGCCTCCGCGTTGTTGCTACTATTAAGTGCAGAGGTAGTCTCATGAAACTGTACACCCGAACGCACGTGGCGATCCTCGGCATCGTCCTGTCACTCATGGTGCTTGCCGCGGGCGTCCTGGTCACGACACTGGTCATCGTGCCTCAGGCCGTTCAGCGCCAGCTTGCCGATCTGCCCATTCGCGGCGGACAGTCGTCGAACATGACCCCCGTGCAGTACACCGCCATCCTGGCCTCGCCGCTGAAGCCGGGGGACCTCACGGATGACGAGCTCAACAACATCCAGATCTACGACCGCGCAAACAAGGCGGTCGTCTTTGTCACCACGGTCACGACGCAGTACACGTGGTTCTACCAGGCGGTCCAGCAGGAGGGCACGGGATCCGGGGTCATCATCGACCAGCTCGGCCACGTGATCACGAACTACCATGTGATCAATGGCGCGGACAGGATCAGAATCACGCTGGCCGACGGGTCGGTCCAGGACGGGAAGACCGTCGGCGTCGACCCCGAAAATGACCTCGCCGTCCTGCAGTTCAACCCGAAAGGGAAGACGCTGACAACCGTCCAATTCGGCGATTCGAGCTCCCTGAAGGTGGGAATGAAAGTGCTCGCCATTGGAAACCCCTTCGGGCTGGACCGGACCTTGACCCGGGGAATAGTCTCCGGGCTCGCGCGTCCGCTTCAGACAGAGCAGGGCTTCATGATCAGGGAGACGATCCAGACCGACGCCGCGATCAACCCGGGAAACTCGGGCGGCGCCCTGTTGAACTCTCACAGCGAGCTGATCGGAATCAACACGGCGATCAAGTCCCCGTCCGGAGGCTCCGCCGGGGTGGGGTTCGCCATTCCGGCAGGCACCGTGAAGCGCATCGCGGAAGAACTGATAAAGTACGGCGCCGTGAGGCGGGGCTGGATCGACATCGACCCGATCGAGCTGTTCCCCCAGCTTGTGGACTACTTCGATCTGCCCGTGCAGAAGGGCGTCCTGGTGAACACCGCGGGCCCCGCGGCGCAGCAGGCAGGCATCCGGGGTGGCGACAAGGGGAAGGCCGTCCGCTCGGGACGGCAGATCATCTACGCCGGGGGGGACATCATCACCGAGGTGAACGGCCAGACGATCGAATCCATCACCGACCTGTACAACGCCCTGGAGAATACGAAGCCCGGTGAGATTGCCAGCGTGAAGGTGACGCGAGGCGGCCAGACGCGCACCCTGAGCCTGAAACTGGTGGAAGCGCAGACGCAGGGCCAGCAGTAGTACGATGGCGAGGCTGGAAGTCGTTTCTCCTTTCTCCCCGGCGGGCGACCAGGGGCAGGCCATCTCGCTGCTCGTACAGGGAGTGAAGAACAACCTTCGCTTCCAGACACTGAAGGGGGTCACGGGATCGGGGAAGACCTTCACGATGGCCAAGATCATCGAGGAGATCCAGCTCCCCACGCTCGTGCTTTCCCATAACAAGACCCTGGCCGCCCAGCTCTACCGCGAGTTCACGGACTTCTTTCCCCACAACGCCGTGGAGTATTTCGTCTCGTACTACGATTACTACCAGCCCGAGGCGTACGTCCCCGGGAAGGACCTCTATATCGAGAAGGATGCCTCGATCAACCGGGAGATCGAGCGGATGCGGCTCTCCGCAACCACTTCGCTGATGGAACGGCGGGACGTGATCGTCGTGGCCACGGTGTCGTGCATCTACGGGCTGGGAAACCCGGAAGACTACCGGGAAATGCGTATCGAGCTGAAGAAGGGCGAGACGACGGATATGCGCGAGATCATGCGCCGACTGGTCAGCCTGCAGTACGAGCGCAATGATGCCGTCTTCGAGCGATCCCGTTTCCGCGCCCGCGGCGACGTTCTCGAAATCTTTCCTTCCTACGCGAATGACGCAGTTCGCATCGAGTTTTTCGGCGATGAGATCGAACGGATCCGGCGATTCAATCCCTTGACGGGTGACGCGGTGGAGGAGATGGACTTCTGCACGGTGTACCCGGCGAAGTACTTTGTCATGCCCCAGGAGCGCCTGCGCAATGCGCTGCGGCTCATCCGCGACGAACTGCAGTTGCGCTACAAACAGTTCTCTGACGAGGGCAAACTGCTTGAGGCAGAGCGGATCAAGACACGGACGGAGTACGACCTGGAAATGATGGAAGAGATGGGATATTGCTCGGGCATCGAGAACTATTCCCGGCCCCTGAGCGGCCGCAAGGAAGGGGAGAGGCCCGCGGTCCTCCTGGATTTCTTTCCGCAGAAGTTTCTGGCCTTTGTCGATGAGTCGCACGTCACGCTGCCCCAGGTGCGAGGCATGCACGCGGGCGACCGGGCCCGCAAGCTCTCCCTGGTGAAGTATGGATTCCGCCTTCCCTCCGCGCTGGACAACCGGCCCCTTGTATACAACGAGTTCGAAACCCTCCTGGACAGGGTTATCTACGTGTCCGCCACGCCTGGCGAGGAGGAGGCGGCAAAATCACGCCAGCTCGCCGAGCAGGTGATCCGTCCCACGGGGCTGCTCGATCCCGTCCTTGAGGTTCGTCCCACAGAGGGCCAGATGGAGGACCTGTACTCCGAGATCACCGCACAGGCGGGCAGGCGCGAGAGGACCCTCGTGACGACGCTCACGAAAAGGATGGCGGAGGACCTCACGGACTATCTCGGGGAGCTGGGTCTGAAGGTGCGCTACCTGCATTCAGAGATCGAGACAATCGAACGAGTGGAAATCCTTCGGGACCTGCGCCTGGGAACCTTCGACGTCCTGGTGGGCATCAACCTGCTTCGCGAGGGCCTTGACCTGCCGGAGGTCTCGCTGATCGCAATCCTGGACGCGGACAAGATCGGTTTTCTCCGTTCGGCGACTTCGCTCATCCAGACCATCGGGCGTGCGGCGCGCAACGTGAACGGACGGGTCATCATGTACGCGGACAGGATGTCGGATGCCATGAAGATGGCCATCCGGGAGACGGAGCGCCGGAGAAAGATCCAGGAGCAGTACAACACGGAGCACGGCATCACCCCGACAACGATTTCCAAGTCAATCCAGGACATCCTCGTGCGCCGGAGGGAAGAGAAGCGCCGCTCGGAGGAGACGAATATCGAGGTGCTCACGAAGAGCTACAACGTGCTCGTGCCGAAGGAAAAGAAGCAGCTCATCAGGGCGCTTGAAGAAGAGATGTTCGAGCTTGCAAAAAACCTGGAGTTCGAACGCGCCGCGATGGTACGGGATGAAATCAGGAAGATCAAGGAGATGTCGTCGACCTGACGAGCATCGCTTCGGCCTAGAACAGCACGAAGTCCACCGGGCCGCCCGAGATGTGAGGCTCGAATGTGCTGCCCGAATTGTTCGGATTCCAATTCGCATCAATTCCTGCTTTCGCATAGGAGAACGCCTCGAGGACGGTGACATGGCCGTCGTGATTGATGTCGGCGCGCGAACCCTGCAGCCCTTGCAGAAGATAGTAGGTCATCACGCCATGCCCGAGCGTGGGAGTCTCGTAGCAGGATTCGTCCCGACCAGCGGCAGAGAGGACCTGCGCGCCGTAGGGGGACAGCCCGGTAGGCGATGACTGCATCGAGGCATAGTTCGAGATGGCCTGGGACAGGGTTTCAGGGCCGACAAGCGACGCTCCACCCAGATAGGCCGGCGGTGTCCAGTCCGCTTCCAGTTGGTTGCCGATGAACCCCCCCGAGTTGCACGTGTCCAGGATGACGATCTTGCGAGGGGTCTTGATGGCAGCGAAGGCCGTGGCCAGGTCGTTGTCAAGGACAGAGGGCACCGGGTAGTCGTAAAAATTGCCTGAGCTATCTTTCAGAACGGAGGCGTATGGATCAAAATACTCACGCGGCGGTGTCACGCTTGCATCCTGTGTGCCGTGACCGGAAAAATAAATGAGAAGCACGTCATTCGGCCCGACCGTTCCCGCGAGATTCTGTATGTCCACCAGGATATTCGCCTTGCTGGGGGCAACTCCGTCCCCCGCTCCCCCTCCGATATAGGAGCTGCCGTCGGGGCTCGTGGCCACGGGAGTGCCGATGGGGAGGTGAGTGTCCGTGCCGTCCGTCCAGACATCCCCGGCTCCATCCACCCACCTGCTTGTAACCGTGTACCCATTTGACTGCAGAACAGCAGAAATTGCACTGGCGTCCATGTGAGGGAATTGGAGATTCGGGCCGTTCGTGTCCATCGTGTACCACGTCACCCCGTACACGAGAGCGTATTTGTGTGTGACAATCCCCGAATAGTCAAACATCGAGCAGGAGCATAATAAGGCGGCCAGCACGGCCAGCGCCGCACGGCGAATGGCGCGCCTCATTTGTCGTTCCCGAATCTGTACAGCACGCCTAATCCTATCCCCGTTGAGACAGAATAGCTCATATCACCGCGAAGCTGGAGAGCGACAGGCACCGAGAGCTGGAAATCGAAGTGCGGCAGCCCCGCCGGTTCCCAATCAAGGAATGCCTGCGCGCGCGGCTCAAGGTAGAAGAAGGCGAGGGTAGTGTACCAATAGCTGGGGAGCGCCGCGGCCACGCCAAGGCCTCCGCCCACACGCATCAAACCCAGGCTCGGCGAAAAGGCGAAAACCGCGCCGGCTTGAAGCATCATCGACAGGGCGGCTCCGGAATATCCGCGATAGAGGAATCCCCCCGATATGTCCGATGGGGCGACGGTGAAGCCTTCTATGGATGTGACAAGTCGAGTCCATTTGTCCAGCGGAAAGACGAAATCGATCGCGAATCCGCCGCCGTACTGCAGCTTTGGTCCGAAACCCTGGCCTGCCGACATGGTCACCGTGCCTGTTCCGCCCAATCCCATCGAAAAGGCGTGTACGCTGCCTGTTGTCCAGAATGCCAAAATAATGAATAGTACGGTCCGTGACACGCGCAGCCAGCTCATCTGGTTCAGAATATAGGTCCCCGGCCCCCGAGAATTCAAGGATCAACGGTGGTTCGGCGGCGCGGACAACCGCTCTCTGTCTCCTTGGTGCTCTCGCACTCGCGGCGCTTGGAGCGTGCGGCCGCTCCGGAAGCTCCGAGCAAGTGACGCTCCCTCCCACGCCGGTCCTGAGCATCCGCTCCACCTGGGCCGTGGTGAAATCGCCGCTGCTTCGCGTCCGTGAAGAGCCATCGAGCCAGGCAACAGTGCTCTCCCACGTCCGCCTGGGGGCAGTGATGGAGGTCCTCACCCGGGCCGACAAAGAGCAGACCGTCGAGAACGAATCGGCCTACTGGTACCGCATCGACTACCAGGGTCTCAAGGGGTGGGTGTTCGGCTCCTATATCGAGGTGTTCGATTCGCGTTCCAAGGCGGACAAGTTCTCCTCCACGCTCAAGTGATCTCGTCCTTCGCCTCGGCAGTTTTTCCGTGGCTGCTTCCTTCTGTCTGCGGCGCCCTGGTCGGCGGGGCACTCGGCTTTTTCGTGCTCGGCCGGTTCGCGTTTTCCATGCTGTTCAGAAACAGCTCGGCAATCGTACGGGCCGCAGGGAATGGCGTTGAAGCCCTCACCCATTGGGCCCTCTCTGTTCGGGTTGGTGAGCTTGCACCCGGCAGGGGATCCCCTGCCGCGGACTCTCTGGAGCTCGCGATCGCCGAATCCCTGAGAAGCGTTCTATGCTCACGTGCCTTCATCTATGCCGTCCGGGACCTCGTGTCCGCGGTCGTCGCTGGGCTTGCCGCGCGGAAAGTGAGTGAAGTCTCAGGGATGATCGGTCTCCCGACCTTCCTGGAAGAGAGACTGCTCCCCGCGCTTTCCCGTGAGAACACCCGCAGTGGTGTTGCCCGCGCCGCGGGGATTCTCGTTGCAGAGCAGGCCGGAACGGCGATTGGAGACGACGTGCTCCGTGAGATCTCCGGAGTCTTCGAGTCCTACGTCCCGGAAGCCGCCGATACCCTGGTGCGCTGGCTGCGATCCGAGGAAACCCGCGCGTCTCTCTCGGAACGCGGCCGCGAGCTGCTTCCTCGAATTCTTGAAAAGCTCAGCGATCTGCAAAAGCTGTTCATCAGCGCGGGGCAGTTTGACCGTCGCCTGAATGAGAAAATGCCCGAGATTGTCGACGACACGATCGAGGCCGCGGAGAAGATTGTGAGGGATCAGCGGGAGCAGGAGCGGATGGTCGGCCTGTTCTTCGAGTCTGCCCGGGGATGGAGAGACTCCCTGAGGCTGAAGGCGAGCGGCGAGCCCCTGCCCCTGAGTGACCCACGGAAACGGCTCGCCGACTCGGCGGCCACGCTCTTGAATCATTTCATGGAGCGCCTGGAAGATCCGCGGGTAAGGCAACCACTCGTCCGCCTTGCGGAGGCGCGGCTTCTGGAGGACCGCCGCACGCTCGGCGCTTTCGTCAGCGACGTTTTCGGGATCCGCGAAGCCGATATCATCGAGTCACTCTCCGCCAGGGCGCTGGAGTTTCTTGTGCGGCCGGCTACTGCCCAGGCACTCGGGAGGCAACTTTGCGGCCTGCTGTTCTCTTTTGTGGAAGAGAATGCTCAGGAACCGCTCGGCGCGGCGCTGCGAATCGATGCGGAGAGAAAGCGCACGCTGGACGAGTCTCTCCGCGCACGAGCCCCGCGTGTTGTGGAGGACCTGGTTCCCGTTCTCTCGAAGGCCATGTTCAGGAGCCTCCGTCCGAGCCGGCTTTCCGCGCTGACCGGTGCCGGCCTGGGTTTCCTGATCGGTCTGGTCCTCACGCTTCTGCGGCTCCTGGGATATCAGTGAGCTCACCGAGAGTTTTCATCGAGATTGACCCATTCCCGGTTTTGCCATAGAGTAGACGTTCCGCGATGCTTCGAATGAACATTCTGCTTGTTGCACACGACGAGGAGAATCTCGCAGAAATGGATCAGGCGCTCCAGGGCGAAGGCTATTCGCTCTTCCGAGCCCGTTCACGCGAGGAAGCGCTGCGCGAGCTGGGAGACCATGACATCCAGATCGCGCTCCTTTCTTCCCGCCTGCCCGGTGGAAGCGCGCACGACCTTGTCGGGGCAATGCGAAAGGTCCATCCGGACCAGCCGCTTCAGGTCCTGCTCCTTGCCGAGGTCCAAAAAGATGAGCAGGTGAAGAAATCCGTTGAATCGGGATCTGACGATTTCATCCGAGTGCCGTACGAGCCGGTTGAGCTGCAGGCGCGCGCCCGCGCCGCCGGGCTCCGGTGGGAAACCCAGGCGAACCTCGTGAAGGAGCGGGAGTTCTACCGCATCGCGGTCGCGGAAGAAGAGCGGCTTTCCTCGCTCGTTCTGGATCAGAACCTCAACCTGAAGGAAGCGTACGAGAAGATCCGCCGCCTGAACGAGGAACTGGAGAAGGCAAACACCGAGCTGGAGCTGATCGCCGCCTTTGACAGCCTCTCGGGCCTGCTCAACCGCAGGAGTCTCTTCACGCGGATCTCCATTGAAATCGAGCGCAGCATCCGCCTGGACGTGCCTCTCACGGGACTCATGATCGACATCGACAAGTTCAAGAACGTCAATGACAACTTCGGCCATCAATGCGGGGACATCGTCATCCGCGAAATAGGGGCGCGGCTCCTGGCGGGTTTGCGGAAATACGACTACGCGGGACGCTACGGTGGGGAGGAGTTCTTCGTCGTCCTCTCCAATTCCAACGAGCAGCAGGCCCTCGGGATCGCCGAGCGCTTTCGTAAGGACATGGAGGAGCTGCGGCATCAGTGTGGCGGTGAGAGCATCGGGGTCACGGTGTCAATTGGAGTGGCCTGCTATGCGCCTGGTGAGAGCCAGGAATCCTGGATCGAACGAGTGGACAGGGCCATGTACCTGGCCAAGCAGTCAGGGCGCAACCGCATCGTTATGGACTAGTTCACTGCCACCAGGCGCCTGGCCAGCCAGCCGGCCAGCGCGGTCAGCCTGTTCTCAAGGGATTCCACACGACTTGTCCTGTCTCCGATGGGCATACCGGTGCGGAGGTATGCCAGGCCGTAGAACAGTACATCTGTCCCTGCGGGCACAAGGACAACCTGGCTCACAAGGCCTTGCGGCTGAATGATCGGAATGAGAAGGAAAGTGATGGTGGAAAGATTCTCCATCTTCATGTAGAGGTGGTCGCCGCGCGCGCGAAAGCGCTCCAGGTAGATGTTCTTCCCGAAATTGTTGTCCTCCTGGAAGGTAAACAGGTCGTGCTCCTCCGGTATCTCCGTAAAGAAAGGGTCCGGCACCTTGACCGGCTTTTCGGCGGAAGAGATCGCGTAGGATTGGAGGAAGAGGACCTGCTCCTTTCCTTTTGTCACCGACCAGTAGGTCATGCCCTTCATGGTGCTGATTGCCTGCATCGCGTTGAAAATGAGGAGCTGGCCGGCCGGCGCATCCATTGCGATGCCCGGTCCGGGAATAATCTTCAGAAGCTCGGCGCCGACCGTGGGTCCAAGGGCTTTCACTTCTCCGGCAATGACGTCCCGCGAGGAGACGTCCGGCGCGAGGGAGAGGGTTTCGTCTGGGCGGAGGCTGGCCTTGATGCTCGTGCCGCCGCGAAGGTCCCGCAGGGCATCGCTTCCCACGAAGGCGGCCAGGGGATCAACCGCGTGCAGGGGCAGGGCCAGCAGAAGCATCTGGATTGCGACCACGGCGATTCTCATGATAGTGTGAAACTACTGTATGATCAGGCGTCTTTCAACAGGAGATGGATCGCGCGCATCGCCTGTCGTCGCTTTTGCGGGCGGAGGGACGGCGGGCCACGTCTTCCCCGGGCTTGCCGTGGCTGCCCGGCTCGGACGGCGGGTCGTCTGGATCGGCTCAAGAGACGGCGTTGAAAAACAGCTCGTCGCGGATGCCGGAATCGAGTTTCGAGGAATTCCGGCAGGGAAGCTCCGGCGCTATCTCTCCGTTCGCAATGTCACCGACATCATCAGGACCGCGGCGGGGATCGTGGCCTGCCTTCGAATATTGAAGAAGGACAGACCGTCGCTCCTCTTCTCCAAAGGAGGCTTCGTCAGTGTGCCGCCCGTCCTTGCGGCGTGGCTGCGCGGTATCCCCGCCTGGACCCACGAATCGGATTTCGATCCCGGCCTCGCCACTCGGATCAACATGCGCTTCTGCGAAAAAGTGCTGGTCTCGTTTCCTGAGACACTCGACTACCTGCCCGCGGCCTGCAGGCAAAAGGCTGTGGTCACCGGCAACCCGGTCCGGGACGCCCTCTATTCGGCGCAGCCTCACCTTGGACGGGCTTTCGTGGGATGTCGTGATGGTCTCCCCTTTCTCCTCGTGATCGGGGGCAGCCTTGGTTCCTCGTTCGTAAACGCCCTGATCATGGCCAGCCTGCCGCGGCTCCTGCAACGTTTTTTCGTCGTGCACCAGATGGGAGCGAAGGAGTTCACGCCCGCCTCGAAAGCAAACTACTATCCGGCGCCGTTTTTTCGTGACGAGCTGCCAGACCTCATGGCCGCGGCGGACCTCGTCATCAGCAGGGCGGGAGCGAACACCCTTGCCGAGATCGCCGCGCTCGGCAAGCCTTCGATCCTGATTCCGCTTCCGACAAGCGGCAGCAGGGGAGACCAGCTCAGGAACGCGGCCATCTTCCAAGCGCGCGGGGCGTCTCTTGTCCTGGAAGAAAATGGGGCAACGCCTGAGGCGCTGGTGTCCGCGGTGGAAGCACTGTTCGAAGGGACCGAACGTCGCGCGGCGATGGGCCGATGCGCATCACAGCTCGGCGCAGGGCGGCCGGACAAGGCGATAGCAGATCTCATCCTCCGGAGGCTGGGCTGATGTTCGAGAACATCATCGGGCAGGCTGAGACCATACGCGGCCTTCGCGGGGAGCTGGCCCAGGGGAAGTTCCCTCGGTCAGCGCTGTTCTTCGGTCCGGCCTACGCGGGAAAGCTTTCCACGGCCCTCGAGGCGGCCCGGGTTCTCACGTGCGCCGAGGGAAGAGGAGAATGGTCGTGCGAATGCGCGCCTTGC
Source organism: Spirochaetaceae bacterium (assembly GCA_003170115.1). Classification (GTDB taxonomy): domain Bacteria; phylum Spirochaetota; class Spirochaetia; order SZUA-6; family Fen-1364; genus Fen-1364. The sequence goes on along the minus strand of PMZS01000055.1, from coordinate 13,531 downwards.
CGAATGCAGAAGGAGCTCACCCACCCGCAGACCGTGCTCCTGGGTCCCCGGTACGCGGACGTGGAGATTGCCGCGTCAGCCGATGCCCTCATGCGCAGCAGGAAGCCGGCGACCCTGTACCTGCTCCTGAGAGCGGTGCGAAAGCTCACGCGCCGGTTCGACCCCTGGATTGCGGACGCCGACGACGTGCGCGTGAAGGGCATGCAGGATCGGGTGGCGCGGCTGGAGGAGCTTGCGGATGGCCTTTCTCCCGGATCCGAGCTGCCGCCGGCCCGGGAGCTCGGCGAGCTGCTGGAGCGCATCGTGGCGGCGGCGACGCCCGTGGCGGCTCAGGTCCGGTCGGACACGATCAGTATCGGGCAGGTCCGCAGGCTGGCCGCGTGGGCGCACCTGACGGCCGCGGGGACCCGGAAAATCGCCCTCATCGAGAATGCCGACAGGATGCAGGACTCCGCGCGCAACGCACTGCTCAAGCTCCTTGAGGAGCCGCCGGCGTCCGTGCATCTCATCCTCCTGACCACGCGCCGCGCGGCGATCATTCCCACGATTCTTTCGCGCCTGCGGCCGTACTCCCTTCCGGCGCGCACGGCGGAGCANNCCGACAATTCTCTCCCGGCTGCGTCCGTACCCATTTCCGGCACGCACGCAGGAGGAAGAGGATGATGTCATGAGGAAGATCTTCCGCCGTGAGACTGAAGGGATAGCCGGCCTGCGGGGATTTTTCCTTGCATGGCGTGAGATCAATCCCGAGAAGCTGTCCCAGCTTGCGCGGCGCTTCATGGAGCTCGCGCGCGGCCCGAATCAGCCCGGCGTGGATATCGTGGAGGAGATGTCCGAGCTTCTCCCGGAGCGCAAGCCGCAGCGCGGGCGCTCATCGCGCGAAACGCTCGCCTCCTTTCTGGAGGAGCTGATGACACATCTCGGGGAGCTCCTTCGCGAGGGCAGCGCATCACCGGATTCCCTGGAGCGGTGGAGCGCGGCTGCCCGCGACGCATCCGCGAGAATCGAATCCTACAACATGCACCCTGCCGCGGTTCTGGAGGCCCTTTTCTACCGTCTTCGGGAAGGGGAGGCGGGATGAGGAAGTTCATCCAGAAGGCCCTGGACAAGCTCGGGAAGATGGACATTGACCAGGTTCGTTCGCTCATTGTGCGGGTCTCCGAAGAAAGCGACCTGCTGGGAATGCTCCTGGAGTCCCTTACTGAGGGAATCATCGTCACCGACCGCGAGCACCGGGTCATGCTCTACAACAAGTCAGCGGAACGGCTGTGCCCGTTTGCCACGGAGGATATCGTCGACAAGCTGTTGTGGGACTGCATGGCCGACCGCGAGCTGGCGGATTT
>PMZS01000055.1:0-12117 GCA_003170115.1 Spirochaetaceae bacterium | reverse complement strand
GCACGAGATCAAGAATCCGCTGGGCTCCATGGGCATCCATCTTCAGCTCATCCGGAAGAAGATCGCCCGCAAGGACTGCATCGAGGCAAAGGACATCGAGCAGCACCTTGGTGTGATCAACGAGGAGGTCGATCGTCTCAACCGGATCGTGGTCGATTTCCTGTTCGCGGTGAAGCCGATGGACACGGTCCTGGAGGATGGGGACGTGAACCACGTCATCGAGGAGCTTCTCCAGTTTGTGCACCCCGAGCTGGACCAGGCCGGCGTCACGATAGATTCGCAACTCTCCCCGTTGCTGCCGCTCCTTCGTATCGACGCCCGCTACATCAAGCAGGCGCTGCTCAATCTCATCAAGAACGCGGTGGCGGCGATGCCCGGCGGCGGGACGCTCCGGATCGAATCATCGCGATCGGGTGACGAAGTCCTGGTGCGCATCTCGGACACGGGAACGGGCATCCCGGATGAGATCATGGACAAGATCTTCGAGCCCTACTTCACGACGAAGGCGTTCGGGACCGGGCTGGGTCTCACTATCGTCTTCAAGATCGTCAAGGAGCATTTCGGGGACATTTCCGTCACGTCGCGGGTCGACGAAGGCACGACCGTCACCCTGGCCCTGCCGGTCCCGCAGAAGGAGAAGATACTGATAGACTACAAGGGGGATGCCACGTGAAGCTCACGATCCTGGTGGCGGACGACGAGAAGAACATCCGCGAGGGCCTCCGTGAAGCCCTTGCCCTTGACGGCTACGAAGTGGCGACCGCCGCGGACGGCAGGGAAGCCCTGGAGGCGATCGACCGGGGAGACGTCGATCTGCTCATCACCGATCTGAAGATGCCGCGCGTGTCGGGGGAGGAGCTCCTGAAGAGCGTGACGGCCCAGTTCCCCACCATGCCCGTGATCATCCTCACTGGTCATGGAACAATCGAGTCCGCCGTGCAGGCAATGCATGACGGGGCGTACGACTTTCTCACCAAGCCGGTGAACCTGGACCGGCTCTCCCTGCTCGTGAAGCGGGCTTTGGCCAGCCGGGAGCTGGTCGTGCAGAACCGTGTCATGCAGGAGGAGCTTGAACGGCGCAGCGGGTTCGCGAGCATCATTGGACGCAGCGCGGAGATGAAGCACGTTTTCGAGATGGTGCGCCAGGTCGCCCCGTCTCGCAGCTCGGTGCTCATCACCGGGGAGAGCGGATCGGGGAAGGAGATGATCGCCGAGGCTCTGCACTACAACTCCCCGCGCAAGGACAAGCCGTTCATCAAGCTGCATTGCGCCGCTCTGACGGAGAGCCTCCTGGAAAGTGAGCTTTTCGGCCACGAAAAGGGCGCTTTTACGGGAGCCATCGCCCGCAAGAGAGGGCGTTTCGAGCTTGCCCACCTGGGGACGCTTTTTCTGGACGAGATTGGCGAGATCAACCAGAACGTGCAGATCAAGCTGCTGCGCGTTCTGGAGGAGAAGAAGTTCGAACGGGTCGGCGGCGAGGAGACCGTGGAGGTGGATGTGCGGCTCATCGCGGCGACAAACCGCAACCTGAAGGAAGCGATCGAGAAGGGATCATTCCGAGAGGATCTCTACTACCGCCTGAACGTCGTGAACATCCACATCCCCCCGCTGCGCGAGCGCAAGGAGGACATTCCCCTTCTTGTGGCGGCATTCCTGAAGGAGTTCAGCCAGGAGAACGGAAAACAGATCGACGGCATCGACGCCAAGGCGAGGCTCGCCCTGTACAATTATTCGTGGCCGGGAAACGTGCGGCAGCTTCGCAACTCCATCGAAAGCGCCGTGGTGCTCTCCAAGGCGACGACCATCACCCTGGACGACCTGCCTCCGAACATCCGCGGCGATTCGGGAACGGATTCTCTGCGCCTTCCCGTGGGCGCAAGCCTCGCGGAAGTGGAAAAAGAAGTGATCCGCTCCACCCTTGGCCGTGAAGGCGGGAACAAGAGCCGGACTGCCGAGATTCTAGGCATAGGCCGCAAGACTCTCCACCGAAAGATCGAGGAGTACGGGTTATGAAGAAATCGATACTCACGAGGCTGATCGGGGGGTACCTGCTTCTCCTCGTCACCATTGCCCTGCTCGCGCTGTGCTTTGTCGCCGGGGTGCGCCTCGACCGCACCGTGGCCGAAGACGCGCGCCGCCTGACCGCGATCCTGGAAAAAGCGCAGTTCATCACGCTGCGGGCCAGCATGATCTCATCGGATGCGACCCTCGACCTCCTCCGCCGCCATGCCAGCCAGATGCGCGACGCGGACACGGAGCTTCTCCGCCTGGTCGCCGAACGTCCGAGAACGGTCGAGGGGGCACTGATCTACCCTCCCGACCTCCGCGAAACTCTCACCGTCGCCCTTGCCATCCTGGGCTCGTCCTGGCAGGTGGAGCTTCAGCACCTGCTCGATGCCGGGGACAACGCCTTCGAGAGCTCGGACTCGCGCGCGCGGTTTGTCGCCCTGGTTCCGGCCTTCGTCGCCACCGGTGAAAACGCCGTGACGCAGCTCTCCACGGAAGTGGACGGGATCTATGAGGCGCGTCGGAATATCACGAGCTCGGTGCTCGCTCTGTTCGCCCTGTTTCTTGGCATCGGCACCCTGTCGGCGCTGGCATACTCTCTGTGGTCCCTGTTCGTGCTGCGCCATGACCTGCGGAGCCTCATTGCGTTCAGCAGGAGGGTTTCGGAGGGAGACTTTTCCAGCCTCCCGGAAGTGAAGCGATCAGACGAGATCGGGGAGCTGGCATCGCAACTGCGCCGGATGAGCTCCCTGCAGACTCTGGTCACCACGCTCAGGACCTCAGGTGCACGCCTGGCCGCCGAATACACGAAAGTCGCCGAGCGGATCGCCCGGACGGTTTCCAGCGTGAAAAACCAGGCCAGGTCCGTAGAGGAGGCCAATCGCGGATTCGCGGGGATTGCCGAGTCCGTGAGACGCGTCGAGGAGACCGCATCAACGGGCCGGGAGGCCGCGCGGCAGGGCAGCGCCGCGGTGCAGGCTTCCCAGGAGAAGATCACCAGGGGGATGGAGGCCACGCGGGCGCTTGAGGAGCGCACGGCCCGGATCGAGGAAGCCGTATCCGTGATCGGTGACGTGGCAGACCAGACGGAGCTGCTGTCGCTGAACGCGGCCATCGAAGCGGCGCGCGCCGGGGACACCGGGCGCGGGTTTACCGTCGTGGCGCAGCAGGTGCGGAAGCTCGCCGATCGCAGCGCGCGTTCCGCATCAGAGATCGCCGACCTCGTGCAGGCGGTACTGGACGGCGTGCGGCAGATCGCCCTCGATTCGAAGGAATCCCTGGAGTCCGGACACGTTCTGCACAAGGAGCTCGAAAAGGTGACCGCTGCCACCGGTTCCATCACCGATCTCGCACATTCGGCGGCCGATGGCATGGGGAAGGCCGAATCTTCACTCGGGGCGATGCTGGGCGTCGCCGCCGACACTTCGCGAAAAGTCGACGAGCTTGCCGTGTCGAGCAGATCGATGAGCGCGATCGTGGGAGAGATCGAGCGTGCGTTGGAGCAGTCTGCGCACGACATGCCCGGCTCGGAGCCGGGCAGATCCGAACAACGCCTCCCGGCTCCGCGAACTGAGCCCCTCCCGCTCTCCCTGGGTATCACGCTGGTCAGCCCGCCGGAGGAGGAGGCGGAGCTTCTCGAAGACGTCCCCGTGGAAACCAGGCCGGAAGAAATCGAAGAGCTGGAATCTGCCGAGGACGAGTGAATGGGCGGCCCTATTCGCCCCCCTTGCGGGCCCTGATCCTTTCGAAGGATTCGTTGATCTTCTTGGTGATTTCCAGGGCTATGCGGAGTTTTTCAGGGTCTCCCGCATGCCTGTCGGGGTGATAGCGCAGCATCAGGGACCTGTAGGAGCTTCTCACGGTCTCGATGTCGGCGCCGAACGGGACCTCCAGGTTCGCGTAGTCCTGGCGGAGAGACTCGTCGACAGGGGGCGGCGGCCGCCGGGACTGCCGCCCTTCGGCGTGTGTGGGGCCCTCGCGGGGTCCTCCCCGCATGTACGCGTCCAATTCCTCCCAGGCATCGCGAAGGTCGGGGTCGCGGAACGTGGGACCGTCTTTGTCGGGGGATTCTCCGCGGGACGAGCCACGTCCTTCGCCCAGAAGGGTCCTGAGCACGCTGGCGAGCCGGTCAATGAAACCGTCCACGCCGCTACTCCCCGGATGCCGGCGTGTAATCGTAGGTTCCGGTGAAAACGTACGCGACGGGTCCGGTCAGCCAGATGCGGTTGTCCGATTCCTCCCACTGCACGAAGATGTTTCCTCCCGGCAGGTGGACAAAGACCTCGCGATCGGTGAACCCGTTCACCACGGCCGCCACGAGGGCCGCGGACGCGCACGCACATTCGTCCTCGGGCGCCTCGCCCGGCGCGTTCCACGTCCGCAGGCGGAGATCCTCCCGCGACTGGACCTGCACGAACCCGATTCCAGTCCCGTCCGGAAAATCGGGCTGGGCCGCTATTTCCCGGGCGGTCCGACGAAGGGGGAAGGAGAAGTCCGGCGCGAAAATCATGGCATAGGAACGTCCGAGCGAAATCGGCGTATAGGTGACCGACCGCCCCTGGACAAGGATGGCGCGGGTGAACGACTCGCGCAGGCTTTCCCTGATCTCGGCCGTTTTCTCACCGCTGAAGGGCGTTCCCATGTCGACGCGGACGTGGGCGCTGTCGATGATCTGCGCGCGCAGCTTCTGAGCCCCGCACTCAATGAGAAAATCGTTCGTGCTCACCGTCCCCGAATCCGAGCCGTAGCGCGCGGCGCACCGCGCTCCGTTGCAGGAGATGGCGAGCTCGTCGCCTTCAGGGTCGAAGCAGCGCACCGGCAGCACGCCGCCGGCCGAGATGCCGAGCATGACCAGGGTATTCCCCCCGACGCCGAATTTCCGATTCAGGATGCGCCGGGCGAGGCTTGGAAGGTGTTTCGGAGTTTCAGCGGGGACCCGTGCACCGTCCAGCACGACGACATCGTCACCGCAGCCCTGCATCTTGAGGAAGTCGATCTCCATCTGGCCTGACGCTATCCCGTGCGTGGCCCGCGTGCAAGGGCCTCGTGAGCCGCGGAGAGCCCTTACCGCGGGAAGAACTCGTCGTGAAGAGTGCGGACCACCTCATCGGTTGACTCCACCGGCACCACCAGGGAAAGATTGATGTCGGAAGAACCCAGCGTGATCATTCGGACGGGCGTGCCCTTCAGGGAGGAGAAAGTCCGCGCGAGGAACGTGGTGTCCTTCCAGAGGTCCTGCCCCACGAGGCAGACAATGCTCTTGTCCGCCTCGACGCCGACGGTCCCGATTTCCGACAGGTCCCGCGCAATTGCATTGACCGCGGAGGCGTTGTCGATCGTGACGGACACCGATACTTCGGACGTGGCGATCAGGTCGACGGCGGTCTGGTACTTTTCAAAAATCTCGAAAATCCGGCGAAGGAACCCGTAGGCGAGAAGCATCCGTGAGGAGCTGATGCTTACCAGCGTGATGCCCTTCTTGCATGCAATCGCTTTCAGCCCGATCCCCGGCACGTTCGGGATGATGCATGTTCCCGCTTCCCCGGGGCGGAAGGTATTCTTCACCCATACCGGGATGCCAAGGTTCACCGCGGGCTGGATCGTCGAGGGGTGGATTACCTTTGCCCCGAAATAGGCAAGCTCCGCCGCCTCCCGGTAGCTGATCCTGTCGATTGTCCGAGCGGATTTCGCAATGCGAGGGTCGGAGGTCATGATCCCCGTCACATCAGTCCAGATCTGCACTTCGTCGGCGCGAAGCGCGGCGCCGACGATGGTAGCCGTGTAATCCGAGCCGCCACGTCCCAGCGTGGTCGGGGCCCCGCCTGTCGTTGAGGCGATGAAGCCCTGCATGATCGCGACCATCCCCGGCTTCGTTCGAACTTGGGATGAGATCAGTCGGTTGGTGAGGTCCTCGATCGGCGCGGCGGCCGTGAAATTGTCGTCGGTCTTCACCAGCTCACGGGAATCGAAGAGCTCGGCTTCCATTCCGCGCCCTCGCGCGCGGTGCAGGAGGATGATCGTGGAAAGGCGCTCCCCGAACGAGAGGATGGCGTCATTGCTCCGCTTCGACCATTCTTTGAGCATGACGAGGGCCCTGACGATGGCGCGAAGCTCCGCGCATACCGTGTCGAGATCCTGCTCGCACTTCGCGAGGTTCATGCCGGAGATGAACGAGCGCGCACAGGCGAGGTGCTTTTCCCGCACTGCTTCCAGTATGGCCTCGGACTCCGATTCTTTGCCCTCCCCGACGAGCCGCGCGATCTCCTGGAGCTGATCGGTCACCTTGGACATGGCGGAGCAGACGAGCACGGGTGCCCTCTCAAGCTGCTTTTCGACTATGGAGAGAGTTGCGTCCATCATCTCCGCGTTTTGTACTGAAGTGCCGCCGAACTTGAGAACGATCATGCCTTCACGATGCTCCTTGCTGCCCTGAAATAGGGTGTTCGACAGCTACCACATCGCTGGATTCATGTCAATTGTCTTTATGCGCGAACTGCATAAACTTGCAGGTTTCTTGCTATTTTAAGGGAAGTCGGCATAATCGAACGCGATCATGCATGTATCGATCCTTGGCCCAGGCGCGGTCGGCACTCTTCTTGGCGGGCTCTTGAAGGTGGCAGGGCACGACGTCGTCCTGAAGGGCCGACGGGCGCCGTCGCGCCCGGGAGCGACAATTCGGATTGTTCTCCCCGGAAGCTGGCTCCTGGTGGATGGCGTGGATCAGGTGGGGCCCGAGGACGGGTCCCTCACGCCGGATGCTGTGCTCGTCACGCTGGGGCGGCAGCACCTGCACGCCATGCGCAGGCCCGACTTCGCCCGACTCACGGGTACAGGGGACGCTCCCATTGCGGTGTTCAACTGCGACCCCGTGGAAATTGAAAGGCTCGCCGTGCCGCCGGAGAGGCTGAAGCTGTGCCTGACACTCATGACCGCGGTGAAGCTCCAGGACGCCGAGGTGGAGCTTGCCGCGGAGAAGCCAATCATCCTCTACGAAAGCAGCCGGGTTCTGGACAGCCTCTTCCGCGGCCTCACACGCTTCGGTTTCCAGCTCGTGGCCGTACCGGACGCGCGTGCCTCCCTCAACTCCCTGCTCGTCTGGCAGCTGCTGTTCCTGCCTGTCGCCATGTGCAACACCACTCTCGGGGTATTTCTTTCCTTCCCCGAGGGCAGGGAGCTTGCCGCGGGCCTCATCGGCGAGGGTTGCGCGGCCATGGAAAAGGCCGGCATGCCCATGGCGCCCCTCCCGCTCATGGACCCTCGGGAGCTGGCCACGAAGCTCCAGAAGAAACCCGGCTCCTTCGATTCGGACACGGGCCGCCCGGATCGGGGCTACAACAGTCTCCTGCAGTGCTCCCTGAAGGGAAGGCCGACCGAGGCGGCCCAGCTGAACAGGCGGATCGTGGAAATCGCATCCGCCGCGGGTTTCCAGCTCACGTGGAACTGGCGGATATTGCAGAAGGTGAGCCGCGTCTCGAGCCTGGGATTCTACCGCACGCCCGCCGAGCTCCTGCGCTCACTGGCCTGAGGGGGGATCCATGGAGCCCGATCTGGCGAAGAAATTGGACGCGGCCTGGGGAGCTCTCACCGCGCACACCAGACGCACGCCGCGCACTGCCGTCATCCTCGGCTCGGGTCTCGGGGACTTCGCAGCCCGAGTGCAGGGGGACGATGTGCCGTTCCACTCGCTCCCGGGCTTTCCCGTCCCGACGGTCAAAGGGCACTCGGGCCGGTTCATAATCGGTGAATCCGAGGTGGTCATGGCGGGCCGCATCCACTACTACGAAGGGCATTCAATCCAGGACGTGGTTCTGCCGGTCTTTCTCCTTCACCGGCTCGGCGTGCGCACGCTGGTGGTCACCAACGCCGCGGGAGGCGTGAACAAGGCATTTACCGTCGGTGAGCTCGTGCTTATCCGCGACCACATCAACCTCATGGGGGTGAACCCGTTGCGTGGGCCGGATCCCGGGCAGGGACCACGGTTTCCCGACATGACCACCGCGTATGACCCCGGGTTGCGTGACCTTGCCCGGGCGGTGTCCGAGGTGCCGTTGAAGGAGGGAGTCTATGCGGGGTTCGCCGGCCCCTCCTACGAAACACCCGCGGAGATCCGGATGCTGGGGGCCATCGGCGCGGATCTCGTCGGCATGTCCACCGTGCCCGAGGTGATNNGGTGATCGCCGCGGCCTACCTCGGCATGAGGGTGCTGGGGATTTCCTGCGTGACGAACATGGCGGCGGGGATTCTCCCGCGGCCGCTGGATCACGCGGAGGTGATCCGGGCAGGGAAGGAGGCCGGGCCGCGCTTCGTCGGGCTTCTGAGAGCGATCCTCGCCCGGTTGGAGAGCGAGCCGGGTGCGGGCTGAAGAGCGGCTGACCCCCCGCGTCATCGAGCAGATCCGCGAGGCTGTTGCGGACGCGGACGGGAACGAGGTGTTTCTCGTCGGCAAGGCAGGCGATGACGGCAGAGTGTCCTCGGTCACGGTCGGTGCGCGCGGCACCGACGAGGCGGTGCCGGTCCTGAGCCCTCATCTCGAAGAGGGCGATGCGGTCATCCACAACCATCCTTCGGGGGGTCTCCGGCCTTCAAATGCGGACCTCGCCGTCGCGTCACGGCTCGGCAATCAGGGAATCGGCTTCTACATCGTGGACAACGACCTCGTCGACATCTACGTCGTGGCCGAACCGGTGCTGCCTCACCAGGTGGTCATTCTCGATGAGGAGGAACTGGCCGCCGGTCTCTCCCCGGGGGGGGCGCTGAGCAGGGTCTACCCGCTGTTCGAAGAGAGAGAGAGCCAGATCCGGATGCTCCGGCAGGTCGGCAGGGCCTTCAACAACGACGAGATCTGCGCCGCCGAGGCGGGCACCGGCGTCGGCAAATCCCTTGCCTACCTGGTGCCCGCGGTGGCCTGGGCCGTCCGCAACGGCGAGCGGGTCGTTGTTTCCACCAACACGATCAATCTCCAGCAGCAGCTCGTGGAGAAGGACATCCCCCTGGCAAAAAAGGTCCTGGGTGAAGATCCCAAGGTCGTGCTCGTGAAGGGGAGGGGGAACTATCTCTGCCTTCACCGCCTCAACGAGGCCCTGGAGGAGATGGGACTCTTCGATGAGCGGGATCCCGAGCTGCTGTCCATCAGGGAGTGGGCCCGCACGACGGAGACGGGCAGCCGCACCGACCTCTCGTTCTATCCTGCCGATGAAACCTGGTCCCGCGTCTGCTCGGAAGCGGATACATGCCTCGGCCTGCGCTGCAACCACCGCGAGGGGTGCTTTGTCCTGAAGGCACGCCGCGAAGCCTCGTCGGCCAGGATCCTCATCGCCAACCATCACCTGCTCTTCGCTGACCTCGCGCTGCGCCTGGGCGGCTCGGGATTCGATGATCCCGCGGTGCTTCCCCCGTTCCGGCGCGTCATTTTCGATGAGGCCCACAACGTGGAGAAGGCGGCCACCTCCTTTTTCTCCCAGAGCTTTTCCCGGTTCACGATCCTGCGCCACCTCGGAAGGCTGTATCGAAAGCGGAAGGGCAGGGTCACGGGCCACCTGCCCGCCGTCCTGAGGCTGCTCGGGAATACCGGGCTTGCCCGCCGGGTGCCGGGCCTGATCGAGGCGGTCCAGGACCGGGTCGGGGAGCTGGATGTGGCGGCGATCCGCATGCTCGGCGCGGAAAATGCGCTCCTGCTGGATGCCGGCAGCATGCCGGACTTCCGCGACGGTGCAGGCACGGAGCTGGGCAACCTTTCATTCTCGATCCGCGAGCTCTGCGACGCCTTCACCGACGTCCTGGAGAAACTCGAGTCAACGGCGAGCCCCGGCTCTTCGGAGGATTCCCCGCGGGAGACCATCGCGTGGGACTGCCGGGTGCAGCTCGCGCGCCTCTCGGGGATCGCGGACATGATCGACCGGTTCCGCCTCGGGGAAGCAGGTGAGAATGACATATTCTGGCTCGAATCCCTGAGAAGCGGCCGCCGCGGCTCGGAGGAACCGGAGAAGGTCGTGCGCCTGGTGATCACCCCCCTGGAAGTGGGGCCGCTGATGCGGGAAGCGGTGTTCCAGCCACTTCGGACCGCGGTGTTCACATCCGCCACGCTGACCGTGGCGGGGAGCTTCTCCTACTGGGCGGGGCGGCTGGGGCTGAGCGCCTCCGACGGGAAGGAGCCGGTGTTCAAGTCATTTCCCTCCCCATTCAACTACAGTGAGCACGTGCTCCTGGGTGTGCCCACCGATGCGCCGGCCCCCGACGCGCCCGGGCATCGTGAATTCCTCGGCCCCTTCCTTGCGCGAGCGCTGTTGGCAAGCCGCGGGTCGGGGCTCGTCCTGTTCACCTCCTACAGCCTGCTGAAGGAGATGTACGCGGCGGTCCAGCCCGAGCTCGCCCGGGCGGGAATACGGCTCATGAAGCAGGGCGATGCGGACAGGGCACGGCTCCTGGACTCCTTCCGCGCCGAACGCTCGAGTGTCCTCTTTGCCACGGATTCGTTCTGGGAAGGGGTCGATGCGCCGGGGGACACGCTGCGCATGGTCATCATGTGCCGGCTTCCCTTCCGCGTTCCCTCCGAGCCCGTGCTCAGGGCTCGCATGGCATCGATCGAGGCACGCGGAGGAAACCCATTCGGTGAGCTGTCGCTGCCTGATGCCGTTGTCCGTATGCGCCAGGGCTTTGGCCGCCTCATGCGGCGTTACGACGATTCGGGGGTGGTCCTCATCCTCGATCCCCGGATCGTCACGAAACACTACGGTTCGGTTTTCCTGGACAGTCTCCCGCCCGCCCGTCGCGTCATTGGTCCCGCGGCGGGAGTCCTGCGCGAGGTGGCATCATTCTTCGCACAAAAAAAAGAGGGAGACGACGGGACGTCTCCCTCCTCACGCGGCTGAGATGCCTTTTACTCGAGCTTCGCGAGGATGTCGGCTGCCTTCAGAATGAGCTGCTCTTCGCCGCCGACCTTGATCGTCGTGCCCGCGTACTTGTCATAGATGACGCGGTCCTTGGCCTTCACCTTGATCGCCTCGTCATCACCAACAGCCAGAACGACGCCTTCCTGCGTCTTCTCCTGCGCGGTTTGAGGGATGAGGATGCCCCCGGCCGTCTTTGTCTCCATCTCCACCATCTTCACGAGGATGCGATCTCCAAGCGGTGTGACCTTCATGTTCAGTATTCCTCCCTTGCATGGTTCCGGTATATAGCGCTCTCGCACTACATGTGACGTGATTTTCAAGTCAATATAGCCATAGAGCCGCAGGATCGTCAAGGACATCTTCGCCCCTTGCCCTCAGGCGCCGCCAGTGCTTACCTTAGTGAAGGATGATGAATGGAAGGTGGGCCCGCCATTACGACCGTGGACTCGGTTCCCTCGCCCGGCACAGGCCTGCGGAGGCGGTAAAAAACCTGCAGGCCGCGCTGGAAGACTGCCCGCCCTCCAGGTCCCACGACCTCTACAAGATCTGTCTCTTCCTGGGGGTTGCCCTCCAGCGCGTGGGATTTCCCCAGTCCGCCATAAAGAGCTGGATATCGTGCCAGCGGCTGAACAAGCGCGGGCCGACACGGAAGATGCTGTCGCGTTATACAAACTGCTACGGGATGGAGCGGCAGGGTTCGTCAGTGGCGGATGACTGGCAGGCCTTCCTGTCGATCCAGACGGTCCGGTACCTTCTCGGGAAGCACAAGCGGACTTTTTCCACCCGCGCGGAGCAGGACATGATCAGGGACTTGATCATGGATTCCTGGGGTGAGCTGCGCAGGACCGCTGATCTAGTGCAGATGTCGGGATGTGACAAGCTTGAGGCCTTCCGGGCCGTGCGCATTGTGTTCCCTACCGTGGTGCTGACTGAGCCTCACCTGGATGGACCTGTAATCGCGGTGAATTTCCAGACAAAACAGAGAGTCGGACTCAATGACAGGTGTTCCTGCGGGTCTGGAATGCCATTTATGCTGTGCTGTGGGCGCACTCCAGGCAAGGAAGAGCTTCTGAATGGTAGTTTTTGAGCCACAATTTCCATGTTTATAAAAGAACGGGTCATTTTGACACAATATTAGAAAATTATCATAAGCGCGCTGCCGTACAATCCTAAGTATTTATTCTATAATAACTTACTTAATTGTTCACCTTTGCCCTTGGCA
>PMZS01000280.1 GCA_003170115.1 Spirochaetaceae bacterium | reverse complement strand
TGCGGATTACCTCGGCAGTTTCACCTGCGACAACGCACGATTGAACACGCTGTGGACGAAATGCCGGAACACTTCGTACGTCTGCATGCGGGACCAGTTTTACGACTGCCCGGACCGTGAACGCGGGCAGTGGTGGGGCGATGTTTCGGAACAGATACTGTACTCGTTCTACCTCTACGACGCCAAGGCATCGCTGTTGGCGAAGAAAGGTTTCCGTGAGCTGATGAACACGCAGAAGGCTGACTACTCGCTGTACACCACGGCGCCCGGCACCTCGTTCCACCTTCCTGACCAGAACTTGGCCGCGGTCATGAGCCTGTATGACTATTTTATGTACACTGGCGACAGCGCGCTTGTCCGGGAGCTCTATCCGAAAGTTGCAACCTATATCAAGAGTTACGTTGCGCCCACGCGTGACGGCAGCGGTATGGTGATTCTTCAGAACGGGCCGTGGAACTGGATCGACTGGGGGAGCAACCTCGACATTCAGACCGGCAGCGCCTGCACGGTCGTCAACGGTTTGTTCGTGCGGCTCATGGACGCGGCAAGGGACCTGGACGACGCCCTGATGCAGAAGACCTTTGTGGACTTCTGGCGCATCGTGCTGAAGATGCCGGGACCGGTTTCCGCTGCCCTGTTTGGCATGGAGCGCCTGGCGCCCGGCCTCGTACGCGCCCTGAACCGCCGCAGTTTCCGCACCGCGGTGCCCAAAGCCGCCGCATACCTGGCGGAAAACCCGGTCGATCTCATCATGTCCACCCACTGGGCATGCTCGCATATGTTCGCAATGGCCCGGGGCAGCCGTACGGTGCCGATCTACAGCATCTACGGAGAGCTTGAGACGGCCTACAGTATCGCCAACTGTGGCGCCGACCTGTATTTCTCCCTCACCGGGAAGGTTACCGACGGGCTCGTCCGGCTGGGCATCGATCGGGCGATTATCCGGCAGGTGCCGTTGGTCGTCGATCCGGCCATGGTGAGAAGCGACGTTCCTCGGGACGTCCTGCGCCGAGGGCTCGGCATCCCGCCGGAGCACTTCGCCGTGGTCATGAGCCTGGGCGGTGAGGGCATCGGGCGGGCGATTCCGTTCATCGAGGCATTCGCCCGTGACGCCAGGGGAGCGACACTCGTCGTGCTTACCGGGCGCAACGCAAGGCTGCTGGACAAGATTCGGCGACGGGTGCGCAGCCCCGCCGTGGTGGCCCTCGGATACCAGGAAGACCTCAGCCCGATCATAGCTTCGGCGGATGCCCTCGCCGGCAAGGTCGGGACAGGGTTCGCCGCCGTGGCCATTGCCACGGGCCGTCCCCTCATCGTCACGCACATCGGGGCTCCCAACGAGCGGGGGAGCATGCGGTTCATTGTCGAGAACGGCCATGGATGGTACTGCCCGCGGCCGCGGATGTTCGTGCGCAAGGTCTCGGAGCTCGCCCGCGAACGAGCCTCCTGCACCGAGTCCTCGGGTGCCGCGGGACGGGCGGTTGTACAGAACGGCGCAGAGAACATCGCGGCTGAAATCGTGGACGCACTCGCATGAAGCTCGGGTTCGACCTGCGGGACCGTTCGATCATGCGGCGGGTGCTTCGCTTCGCGCTGATCGCCGTGCTCCTCGGGTTCGGAGTGAACGCGTTTCTTTCCATCTTCATTGACCGAACCCAGCTCCTGCATGCCCTGGGCAACGTGCGGGTTATATACTTCGCCGTGCCGCTTCTGCTGTTCATCGCCTCTTACGTGGTGGACTCGCTTCGGGTCATGCTCGTGGTTTCCCAGTTCAAGATCCGCCTGTCCTTCGTCCAGGCCTTCTACAACAGCGCCGTCGGCGGCTTTTTCACGAACATCACCCCAATGACAGTCGGCGGACAGCCGTTCCAGATATACCACCTGAGCGCCGTCGGGGTGCCGGTGGCGACCGCCACCAACGTCATCATGTCCCGGTTCGTCGAGCAGGCGATGACCTCCTTGTGCATCTCCCTGCTTTTCCTGGCGCAGATTTCCTGGATCGCATCGACCCTCGGCATGGCGTCGCGGCTGATNNCGCCCTCGGCATCTCCTTCTGTGCCACGATGCTCCTGCTCCTGATCCTGATCCGGCCCCATTTCATTGGCAGGCTGGCGATGCGGATCGAACGGACCTTTGTGGGGCGCTTCGTGGCGAAGGTGAGCGGCGCGCACGACTGGGCGCCGAAGCTGCATCGATGGTCCCACCGCCTGCGCACGAACGTCCGAACGCTCTGGACCGAAAAGACCTGGGTGATGGTGCTCGACACCCTCCTCGGGGCGACGAACACCCTTCTGCACGCGTATTCCCTGCAGTTCGTCCTCGAGGGCGTGGTGGGGCAGAAGCTGAGCTTCGTGGCGGTGCTTATCACGTACGTGATCCTGTGGCAGGTCGTCTTCTACGTGCCGACCCCCGGGGCCAGCGGCAGCGTGGAAGGCGCCTTTGCCCTCGTGTTCGCGGGCATGACCAAAGCGCTGGGCCCGACGATCATCGCTATCTTCGTCTGGCGAATTGCCACGTTCTACCTGCTGCTTCTTTTCGACGGGCTTGTGTATGCCATCCTGGGTCGGCCGGCGAACTCCAGCGCCCGCAGGCTCTCAGGTGCGGCGTGAACGTGCCGTGGTAGTGCGCCAAGCGCTCTATCCAGAGGGTGGGCCGACCAACGCGCGCGTCAGGCTTTTTCCCTTACCCGCTGGCTCACCGTGCCGTCCCGGTTGAACCTGTAGACGTTGCCGCGCCACGAGAGCTCCCTCATGAAGACCGTGCGCCAGATGCCATAACAGGCGAGAACGTGGTTCGGGGCCATCAGCCCGGCCCACCACACCAGGGGAATGTCGCGTATCCCGGGCTGAGAGAGTTTCACGAGGGGCCCGCTTGCCATGGTGGACAGGATGATGGTGAGAGCCGCGATTCCGGCGGCGTCGAACCGGCCCGTGACCGCATCCGCCACCAGAGCGACCACCGCCGCCACGACTGCCAGGGTCGCGACGGTCTCTGTAAGCAGAGTGCTGAGCCAGTACTGTGTGACGTAGATCTTCCCGTGGTATGCCTGCCGGCTCAGCCATCGAATATAGACCCCAAGGTTCTCGTGCGTCTCGTGGGTCGGAGCGACGCAGTCCGGCACGAAGACGACGCGATTGCCCGAGGAGACGAGCAGATTCCGCAGGGTGGAGTCGTCGGTTCCCGTGACTCTCCAGAGCCCGGGTACGTCGATGGCGTGGAAGACGGATCGGCGGATCCCGAAGCAGCCTCCCCACAGCCATGGAAGCCCGGGGAGGCCCATGAGAGCCGTCAGGCACCCGGAGAAAATAGTGTAGCATCCGTTCACGAATCCGGGCTTCGGGGGCGATATCCAGTGGTGAGAGGTAGTCGCGGCGATGCGCGGATCATTGTAGGGACGAACGAAATCCCGGAGCCAGCCTGGCGCGGGCCGCATGTCCGAGTCGCACTTCACCAGGACTTCGCTCTCCATGTCCGAGGACATCGACATGGCCTGGACATGGTTCTGCTGAGAGCACAGGGTGTCCGCGATGCCGGCGACCATGTGCCGCGCGCAGGCGTGGTCTTTGACGACCGACCTGATGATCGGGATCGCCGGGTCCGAATTGGTGTCAGTGACAAAGGTTACGGTGTACGCGGGGTAGTCCTGGCTTGCCAGGGCCCGCAGGTTGTCCTCAAGGTGGTCGTTCGCGTCCTGGCATGGCACGAACACGCCCACCCTGAACCGCGGATCTCCGGCATAGGCTCGCGTCTTTCGCCGGCGGTAGGCGACCTTGGTGTTTGCGAGGCTGGCGAGGGGAACGACGACGGAGTAGACGAAGACGAAGACGGCAAGGACCACGACGACGGTTGCCACGGCTGCATCACCTCCCGGAGTTTCCGCAGATTGTAGAGGAGCGCCAGGGGCGACGCAAGGCCGTCGGAGGGGTTCCCGCGGCCGAATGATGCATGCGGCAGAGCGCCGCGCATGACTTGAAAAATCCCTCCAATAGGTTTAAGAGGTGCGGACTGGTCAAAATCCGTGAGGGCCCGGTAAAGGAGACTCATTCATGGTTCTGACACGCAGCCCCCTGCGGATCTCCCTCGGGGGAGGGGGAACGGACCTTCCCTCCTACTACAGGAATCATGGAGGTTTCCTGATCTCCGCGGCCATCGACAAGTACGTGTTCGTGAGTGTCACGCGGCCCTTCACGCCGGGCATCCTGTTGAAATACTCCAGGCTGGAAAACGTGCAGAAGATCGCCGATGTTCAGCATCCCATCATCCGCGAATGCCTCGCCCTCATGAATGACGATCAGCCTCAGATCGAGATCACGACGCTGGCGGACATTCCCGCGGGAACGGGCCTGGGATCCTCGGGCAGCTTCACCACCGCGCTCCTGAAGGCGCTGCATGCCCACGAACGGCTTTTCCTGCATCCCGATGAGCTTGCGCGGCTTGCCTGCCACGTGGAAATAGAGAGGCTGAAGGAGCCTATCGGAAAGCAGGATCAGTACATCGCCGCTTTCGGGGGCATCACATGCTTCACCTTTTACCCCGACGAGAGCGTCGAGGCCGTCCCCCTGAAGCTCGGTCCGGGGGCGCTTCTGGACCTTGAGGATAACCTGCTCCTCTTTTTCACGGGGCAGCACCGCAGCGCGAGCAGTATCCTGAAGGACCAGGATGTGCGCACAAAGGAATCCGATTCCGACATGATCTCGAATCTCCACCATATCAAGGAGCTGGCTGTCCGCAGCAAGCGCGCCCTGGAGGAGGGGAAATGCGCTGAGTTCGGTGAGCTGATGCACGAGCACTGGGAGAGCAAGAAGAAGCGCTCGGGAGGCATCACCAACCGGTCCATTGACGAATGGTACGAGCTGGGCCGGTCGAACGGCGCCATCGGAGGCAAGGTGGTGGGAGCGGGGGGAGGAGGCTTCCTGCTTTTCTACGCGAGAGACCGGGGTCGTCTCAGGAAAGCGATGGTGGGCGCCGGGCTCGAAGAGCTACGGTTCAGGTTCGATTTCGAAGGCACGAAGGTGCTCCTGTCTTGACCCTGCCCGTTGCCATTCTCGCCGGCGGGCTCGCCACGAGGATGAAACCATGCACGGAGCAGATCCCCAAGTCCCTCATCGACGTTCACGGGAAACCTTTTGCCGCGAGGCAGCTCGAATGCCTTGCGGGAAGAGGCGTGCGCAGGGTCGTCCTCTGCATTGGCCATCTCGGGGGGATGATCAGGCAGCGCATCGGGGAAGGAGATCGGTTCGGCCTGCAGGTGCAGTATTCCGATGAGGGAGACACGCTCCTTGGCACCGGGGGGGCTCTGAGGAACGCGCTGCCGCTCATGGGGGAGAAGTTTCTGCTGATGTACGGCGACTCGCTCCTAGAATGCGACTATGAAGCCGTCGAGCGGCGCTTCCTGGAAAGCGGCACGCAAGGCCTCATGACCGTGTACCGC
>PMZS01000305.1 GCA_003170115.1 Spirochaetaceae bacterium | reverse complement strand
CTTGGCCAGGCAGGCGATGATGGCTCGAATCTCCGCGGGATCGCGTATGACGGCGATCACGGACATCATGCTTCCACACACGAGACAGCGGAAAGGGCTCCCGCCGCGCAAGCGCGGCTGCCGCCCTAGGGATCGACGTCGTAAATCATCGCCAGGAGACGTGCCCACGCCTTCCTGCGTTCGCTGGCCAAAACATCATGAACCTCAGCTGGTTCCCCTGCGGCAGAAGGCTGTACGGCTTGCCGGCCGTACCAGTCCTGGGGCGCTCGTGAAGCGAGGGCAGGGCGGTCTTTCCAGGTCCCGCGGCCGCGAGAGGAATACAAGCCGTAACGGCGAAGCAGATGCCTGCCGCGAGGGGGGATGTGGAGTGTCAGTTGGGCGATGAAGTCCAGACAGGAGAAATAGCGCTCCTTGCCCTTGAAGTATCCCCTGGCTCAAGGACCTGCGCGCATCCTCGTCATAGATGCGTGTGCCGCTGTCGATGGAGAATCCTGAGTGGCGCCACTTCAGCAGCGTTTGGGCGAAGTTCGGATTCAGCAGGCCTTAGAGTGCTTCAAAGGCCGGGAAGCGTTGCCGAAACAGCTTCGGGAGGAACCCTGGCTGCCGTGGATGGTAGTCCGGCCGGGCGCTCGGCACGACGGGTGACTCGACAGTCGAATCCACAAATGAAAGAATGCACTGAAATGATCTGTTGCTTCGGGGACAGGATCAGTCACTTCGAGCAGGGCCTCATGCTGCAGAGGAGGTGGGACACTCCGCAGGACGTCGGCCGCGCCGTGGCGATGCTCCGCCGGCCGCCCGCTCTCCGCGTGCCCACGAGAGGCGCGAGAGCGCTCTTGCGCTCTTGACGCCCCGGACGGCCCCGTCTATCATGGGTTCACAACAGGAATCGCCGAGCAGTATCGCCTGAAACCCCACGCCCGCCCGGGCGCCGGGGCATGGCGGCCTGCCGAAGGGGCCATCGAGGCTCCGCAGGGCGTGCCGGGAAACCGGCACACCTCCCACTCTTGGAAAGGCGAGAAGAGGTTTCCACCGCTCTCCCGCGAGCAGCGCGAGCCCCCTTCCTTGCCTTCAAAACTCTGCGTTTTGGAGGTATATGACGATGAAAAGATTGATCGCGGTCGCGCTCGTGCTCTGCGTGATCACACTCTCCGCGGCGGCGCAGCAGAACGTTCGTCTGCGGCTTGCCACCACCACCAGCACCCAGGACAGCGGACTGCTGCCCATCCTGAATCCGCCGTTCGAAAAGCTCACCGGCATCACCGTGGACGTGATCGCGGTGGGCTCCGGAAAAGCCATCAAGCTCGGAGAAAACGGCGACGTGGACGTCGTGCTGGTGCACGATCGCAAGGCGGAGGACAAGTTCGTCAGCCAGGGCTACGGCGTAAACCGAAGGGACGTGATGCACAACGATTTCGTCGTCGTCGGTCCCTCGGAAGACCCTGCCCGCGTCGCGGCGAGCACATCAGCGGCAGACGCCTTTGCCCGCATCGCCGCTGCCGGGGCGGGCTTCGTGTCCCGCGGGGACGCCTCGGGGACGAACACGAAGGAGCTGGACCTGTGGGCCGCGGCCCAGGTGAAGCCGAAGGGGGCATGGTACAAGGAGGCCGGGCAGGGAATGGGAGAAGTGCTGGTGATGTCCAACGACCTGAAGGCGTACACCCTGGCCGACCGGGGAACCTGGATCGCGATGAAGGACAAGCTGCCGGGTTTGCGCATACTCTCAGAGGGCGATGCCGCCCTGTTCAATCCCTACGGCGTGATCGCGGTCAATCCGCAGAAGCATCCCGAGGTGAACTACATGGCCGCCCTGCAGTATGTCGCGTGGGTGACCTCCGTGCAGGGACAGAAGATCATCCGCGAGTACACGATGGGCGGACAGCAGCTGTTCACGCCGGACGCCGTGAAATAGGAGCCCGTCACGGGCGTCGTGGGAAGGGCGTTCGAGCTCCTGGTTTCGGGAGACAGGGAGGTATGGTTCATCACCTGGACCTCCCTCCGCTTCTCAATGTCCTCCGCTCTCATTGCCTGCATCCCGGGTATTCCGCTTGGCGTGCTGATCGCGCTCCGGCGGTTCCGCGGCCGGCGGGTCCTGCTCGCGGTGCTGACCAGCCTCATGGCGCTTCCCACGGTCGTGGTCGGCCTGATTGTCTATTCCCTGATCTCCCGCGCCGGTCCGCTGGGCAGCTTCGGCATTCTCTTCACGCCGCGCGCGGTGATCCTGGGCCAGGCGATTCTCGCTCTTCCGATCGTGGTCTCGATGACGGCAAGCGGCTTGAGCAGCCTCGATCCGCTTTTCCCGGAGGTCTTGACCACCCTGGGCGCATCCAAACGGGAAGTCCTGTGGATGAGCGTGCGGCAGTCGCGAGGCGCCGTGCTCTCCGCCTCCCTTGCTTCCTTCGGCAGGGTGATCGGAGAGGTCGGAGTAGCCATGATGCTGGGCGGCAACATCCGCTGGTACACGAGGACCATCACCACCGCCATCGCCCTTGAAACCAGCAAGGGTGAGTTCGAGCTGGGCCTTGCCCTCGGGATGGTTCTCCTGGTCATGGCGCTCGGAGTGAACGCGGCACTGCACTGGATGGTGCGCCATGAGTAGCCCTTCCGCTCCGAGGCTTTTTGAGATTCGCGGGCTGCGCGCCCGTTTTGACGGCAGGACCGTGCTTTCGGTGGACTCGCTGGCCATCAAGGAAGGAGAGGTGACCGTCATGGTCGGTGAGAACGGGTCGGGCAAGACCACGCTCCTCCGTCTCCTGAACGGGCTGATCACGCCGGCCGAAGGCAGCGTCAAGTTCCGCGGCAAGCCGGTTCCGGGTGAGGGGCTTGTCGCCGTGCGCAATGAATCCGTGCTCGTCCACCAGTCTCCGCTCCTCTTTCGCGGCACCGTCGGCCTCAACGTGGCCTACGGCCCGAGGATTCGAGGCATGCGCCGCGCGGAAGCCGCCGCGCGCGCCTCGGCAGCGCTTCGACGGGTCGGGCTTCCCGGCTTCGAGCGCCGTCGCGCATCCGCCCTCTCTGGCGGAGAGGAACAGCGCGTGTCTCTTGCCCGCGCGCTCGCCTTGACACCACGGGTCCTTCTGCTGGACGAGCCCACCTCGAACGTGGACGAGCAGTCGCGCCGCGAGATCGAGACGATCATCCGGGAGGTGTCCGCCTCCGGCACGACCGTGATAATGAGCACGCATAACATGGAGCTTGCCTACCGGCTGTGCGGGCGGCTTCTGCGGCTGGATGCCGGAGTACCGGCGGAAGTGGAGGAGAACATCCTGAAGGGAAGGATCGAAAGGATCGACGAGCAGTTCGCGTACTTCCGAACCGGGGATGCCCTGCTCCGCTGCCCGGCGCGACAGGGGGATTTCGTGGTGGCGGTTCTTCCCTGCGACGAGCTGATCCTCTCTCGTCAACCGCTCGACTCCAGCGCAAGGAACCAGCTCAATGGGATCGTCACCGAGCTGCGGCCGGCCGGCAGTCTCCTGACCACGGTCATCGACTGCGGCATTCCCCTGAAGGCGCTGATCACCCGGGAGGCGGCGGCGGAGATCGGCGTGGCGCCGGGCGCCGCGTGCGTGGTAACCTTCAAGGCATCCGCGGTGCGGCTGCATTAGGAGTGCGAGGCACGTGATGATCAGTCTGGACCAGGCGCTGGAAATCGTGCGGAACGTCCCCGCCAGTCCCCGGGTGGAAACAATACTTCTCGAAGAAGCCCTTGGCCGGGTGCTTGCCCGCGAGGTGTTTTCCCCCATCGATTCACCCCCGTTTGACAAATCGGCGATGGACGGGTTCGCCTTCTGCGAGGGCGATGATTCGGTGGAGCTCAGTATCGTGGATACCGTGGCGGCGGGAGGCGTGCCCGCCCGGGGCGTCCGCAAGGGAGAATGTGCGCGGATCATGACCGGCGCGATGCTGCCGCCGGGTGCGGGCCGGGTGATCCGCAGGGAATACGTCCGGGAGGAGGACGACAGCATTCGTGTCCTGACACCCGAGCAGGGTGACAACGTCATTCGCCGGGGGGCCAGCCTCAGGGCAGGGGAGTCCGTGCTGCGGCCCGGCGTGATCGAGCCCAAGGACGTGGGTGTCCTGGCGGCTTCCGGAATCGAGCGGGTTTCCGTCGCCGTGCCTCCGAGGGTCGCGATCCTCTGCACGGGGCCGGAGATCCGGGCCCCCGGCTCTTCCCTGGGCCCGGGCCAGATCTACGACAGCAACGGGCCCCAGCTTCGGGCCCAGCTTGCCGCAATGCGCTGTCCGGGCCGGGCGCAGACCTCCGCGGTGGAAGATCAGCCCGGTCCTCTTTCCGCGGCAATGGAACTTGCCCTTTCCGGATGCGACGTGCTTCTTCTCACCGGCGGCGTCTCCGCGGGCAACTTTGATTACGTGCCGGGCTGCCTCCAGGAGATGGGAGCGGAAGTTCTTCTCCATGGCGTGGCCGTGAAACCGGGGAAACCCACTCTCTTTGCGCGCCGGGGGGAGCAGTATATCTTCGGGCTCCCGGGCAATCCCGTGTCGACCTTCGTGATCTTCGAGGTGTTCGTGAAGCCTTTTCTCTACCGGCGCATGGGAATCGAGTGGACGCCCGCAGTGTACAGGGGAACGCTCGTGCACGCCGTCCGCCGGCTCGCGGCCGAGCGCACCGAGTTCCTGCCCGTGCGCGTGCGGCAGGGACTCGTGGAGGCAATCAGGTACCATGGCTCGGCTCACCTGAACGCGCTGGCGGAAGCCGACGGTTTGATCAGGATCGAGGCCGGCATTTATGAGCTTCCGGAAGGGACAGAGGTGGATGTTCGACCGCTTTGACCGCGCAATCACGTACCTTCGGATCTCCGTGACGGACAAGTGCAACCTGCGCTGCCATTACTGCATGCCCGCGCAGGGAGTACCGTCGCGCCGGCACGAGGATCTCCTCACCCTGGAGCAGCTCGCGGCGGCGGCCCGCGCCGCGGTGGGCCTTGGCGTCACCAAGATCAGGCTCACCGGCGGAGAGCCCCTGGTGAGGCGCGGCATCGTGGAGCTGGTGCGCATGATCGCCTCCATTGAAGGCCTTGAGCAGCTTGCGCTCACGACGAACGGAACGCTTTTCGCGCCACGGGCGCGCGAGCTTCACGCCGCGGGTCTCGGTTCGGTGAATGTGTCCCTGGATTCCCTGGACGCCGACCGCTATCGTGAGATCACGCGGGGCGGATCCATTCATGACGCGTTGGCGGGCATCCGTGCGGCGCGGGACGAGGGCTTCCCGCTGAAGCTCAACATGGTGGTGCTTGACGATGAGTCGAAGCGGGAGATCGAGGCGATGAGGAGTTTCTGCAGTTCGATCGGCGCACGACTTCAGCTCATCAATCACTTCGACCTCACCAGGAGGAAGGGAGATGAGTACGCGTTCGA
Source organism: Spirochaetaceae bacterium (assembly GCA_003170115.1). Classification (GTDB taxonomy): domain Bacteria; phylum Spirochaetota; class Spirochaetia; order SZUA-6; family Fen-1364; genus Fen-1364. The sequence continues at coordinate 4,190 of PMZS01000305.1, read as the reverse complement.
CCGGCCTCCCTCGTGCGCGGGATGCAACCGCATACGGCTCCTCGCGGACGGCACCTTGAAATCGTGCCTCCATTCCGACGACGAGGTGCGGCTGGACCCCGCCCGGCTCAGCGAGAGCCTCCGGGAGGCGATCCTCTCCAAGCCGCGGCACGGCGGGGCCTGCACGAACCGCTCGATGCAGCAGATCGGAGGCTGAGCGTGGATTTGAGCCATCTCGACGATCAGGGAAGAGCGCGCATGGTGGACGTCTCGTCCAAGGACAGGGTGCGGCGCACTGCCCGGGCATCCGGTACAATTCTCATGCAGGAGGAAACCCTCCGACTTCTCCGTGAGGGTCTCCTGAAAAAGGGCGACGCATTTGCCGTGGCCCGGGTGGCGGGGATTGCGGCGGCCAAGCGCACGGCGGAGCTGATTCCCCTCTGCCACAACATCAGGATCGACCAGGTCAGCGTCGACCTGGCCCTTCGGGAGGACGGGGTGAGCATCGATGCCGCCGCCGTGTGCACGGAGAGCACCGGCATCGAGATGGAGGCTCTTACCGCCGTTGCCGTTGCGGCCCTGACGCTGTACGACATGTGCAAAGCCGTGGACCGGAAGATGAGGATTGTCGACATCCATCTTGTTGAAAAGACGAAGGGCGGTGCATGAGCAGGGACTTCAAGGTGCTGTCGGTGAACATTTCAGTCCGCACCGGCGAGCAGAAGAAACCCGTGGAGCGTGCGGTCCTCCGGGAAGGCCACGGCATCGTGGGTGACGCCCATGCGGGAGACTGGCATCGCCAGGTCTCGCTCCTCGCCGACGAAGACATCGAGACTCTCCGGGGAAGGGGAATCGAGATCGGGTTCGGCGATTTCGCGGAGAACATCACAACCCGGGGCATCGACCTTGCGGAGCTGCCCATTGGCACCCGGTTCTCCATCGGACCCGCGGTGCTGGAGATCACGCAGATCGGGAAGGAGTGCCACACCGGTTGCGCGATCTCCCGCGCGACGGGAGACTGCGTCATGCCGCGAAAGGGAGTGTTCGCCCGGGTGATCCGGGGAGGGGAGATCGATCGTGAAAGTCGCTGTCATTACGATCTCTGACCGCGCCTCCCGCGGGGAGTACGAGGATCTCTCGGGGCCGGAGATCGAAAAAGAGATCCGGGCGCGCTACCCGTCCGCCCAGGTGTCCCGCTCCACGGTTCCCGACGACCCTGGTGAGATACTCTCCGCGCTGAAATTACAGGAAGGCGCGGATTTCATCCTCACCACCGGGGGAACGGGTCTTTCTCCGCGTGACGTGACGCCGGATGTGACGATGCGGTTCTGTGAAAAGGAAATCCCCGGTATCGCGGAGACTCTCCGTGCGCGGTCCTACGCGGAAAACCCCGCGGCCATGCTGTCACGGGGATTCGCGGGTCTTCGGGGCAGGACCGTGGTCGTGAACTTCCCCGGCTCGCCGATGGCGGTCCGTCTGTGCATGAAAGTGCTCGGGCCGGTCATGGAGCACGCCCTGCGGATGGTCCGTGCCGAGGGGCATCAGGATTCCCGCGCCTGCCGATCATCGACTTCACACGGGTGAGCAGCTCATCGGGCTGGAAGGGCTTGCTCAGGAAGTGCAGGCCCCGTGTGCCCGTGGGGGAATGGAATTTCACGTCATCGGTGTAACCTGAGACGTACAGGACCGGGAGATTCGGCCGGGAGCGGGAGAGCCGCTCGCCCATCTCAACTCCGCTCATGCCGCCGGGCATCACCACGTCCGTCACCACGAGATCCAGAGCCGTCGAGCCCTCGGCGACAAGGAGCCCCTCCCGGGCCGAGGCAACCGGCACGACCATGTAGCCGCCGCGCTCGAGCACCTTGCAGGTAAGGTTCCGCACCTCCATCTCGTCTTCGACGAGGAGGATGGTGCCGCTGCCGGGCTGGACCTGTTGCGGGCGCTCATCGGCGAGCGGCCGTTCGCCGGAGGGCTGCACCCGGGGGAGGGCGATCGTGAACGTGCTGCCGCGCCCCGGCGCGCTGTCCACCTGGATCCTGCCGGCGGACTGTGTGACGATACCGTAGACGGTCGAAAGCCCGAGGCCGGAGCCCTTGCCCTCGTCCTTTGTCGTGAAGAATGGCTCGAAGACGTGCGCCCGGGTTTCCTCCGACATGCCGACCCCGTCGTCCTGCACCGTCAGGAGCGCCCAGCGGCCCTTCGACAGGCCGGCCGGGAAATGTGCCGAATCCTCTTTCGGCGGCGCCGTCCCCGCGCCTCCCGTATCGGCGCTCCTTGTTTCCAGGAGGATCTTTCCCCCGCCCGGCATGGCGTCCCGCGCATTCACCGCGAGGTTCATGAGGACCTGGTCGATCTGCCCCTGGTCCGCCCGCACCCACAAGGCGTTCGGGGCAAGCCGGACGACCAGGTCGATGTCTTCGCCGATGAGAGGCCGAAGCAGCGTCAGGGAGGTCGCGACAACCTTGTTCAGGTCCAGGACAGTGGGCTGGAGGATCTGCTTGCGGCTGAAGGTGAGAAGCCGGCTGGTGAGCGCCGAGGCGCGCTTGATCGTGTTCCGTATCTGGCCAAGGTCCGAGAGCGCGGGGGAGTTCCCCTCCAGGCTGTCCGACAGAAGGCTTGTATAGCCCGAGATCACGGTGAGGAGGTTGTTGAAATCGTGGGCCATGCCGCCGGCGAGCGCGCCGACCGATTCCATCTTCTGCGCCTGAAGCAATTGGGCTTCCGAGGCGCGCAGGGCCTGCCCCAGTTCGTCGCGTTCCACCGCCGCCGCGGCCAGCCGCGCCACGGCCCGGAAACATTCCAACTCGCGCGGCGGGAACCGGTGCGGCTGGTCTTTCCAGACGGCCAGGACGCCCACCGGACCCGTCCGGCCGGACATGGGCACCGCGGCGCTGGAGCGGAGTTCGGGGACGCACTGGAGAATGAGCGGGTGGATGCGTTTGTCCTGCTCCAGCCGCTCCACCACCTGCGGCCGGTTCTCCTGGAACGCCAGCACGGAGATATCATCATCCACGCTCAGCGGCAGATGCGTATTTTTTAATTGTTGTGAATGCGGCCCAAAAACGCCGCGTGCGGCGAGCGTTTCGCGCCGGGGATCCAACAGCAGGAACGCGGCGCCCACGGCCGCAAAGTTGCGGCACACCAACTCCGCAATGCTTCGCAAAGTGCTCTCCAACGCCGGATTTTCCACCAGCAGATGGCCCACTTCGTTGAGCATGATCAACTCGTCGGCGCGCTGGCAAGCTTCTTCGTATAGCCGTGCGCGTTCAAGGGCGGCGGAGGCCAGTTGGGCCAGTTGTTCGATGCGCCGGATGTCGTCCGGGCTGAAATTGCCGGGCGCCGGGTTATTGGCCATCAGCACGCCAAAGCGCTGGCCAGGCGGACCCAAGGGCGCGCAGAGGCCTGAGGCTACGCCGATGGCCCGGCAGACCCCCTTGTTGCAACGCGCATCATTCAGCATGTCCGGCGCGTGCAGGGTGAAGCCTTCCCGCAGGCAGGCTCCCACCAGTGACGGCTCGTTCAGCGGGATGCGCAGCTCTTTTACGCTGGGCGGAAAAGTGGTGGCGCGCATCTGGAGAGTCTGGGTCTCGGGGTCATGCACGAAGACGCTGGCCCACTTGGCGGCCACCACCTTGCCGACATTCTGCACCAATTGTTCGAGCGTGTTGGCGATGTTCAAGCGCTGCGAAAGCAAACGCCCGATTTGTTCGAGGAGTTTGAGTTCGGCGGCTTGCTGGCGGGTCTGTTCGCTCAGCCGGACGCGCCGCAAAGCCGCGCTGGTCTGACGCGCGATCTCTTCGGCTAAGCCGGCTTCCTCCAGGCCCATCGCGGAGCCTTCTTCCAGCACCAGCACCAGGGCGCCCATGGGGCCGCGGTCGAAAGTCGCCGCGGGCAGCGGCGACACCAGGGCGCTGACCGCCGTCCAGCCTCTGGCCAGAACCTGGGACCTGGGAGCGCGGCCATCCTGGCCGCCGCCGCCTTCGTGGGCGGAGGATAAGCCCGCGCTCTCAGGTTCCGCGTGCGGACGTCCGCCGGCGATAATGGTCCGGTTTTCGTGGATAGCCTCGCCGATCAAACCGGCGTCGCCGATCCTAAGCGTCCAACCGTCAAACGACGGACAGCCCGCGGAATCACCCGCAAACGCCGCGCAACGGATCACGGGACCGCGGGCGTCCGGCCCAACTGCGGGCTGGAAGCCTGTGCTGCCAGCA
>PMZS01000292.1 GCA_003170115.1 Spirochaetaceae bacterium | reverse complement strand
GTTTCATGCTATTCAGAACGGCGCGCACGTAGTCAGCGGGACGGGAGAGCGGAATGGAGCTTGCAGCGGGGATCGACTTCGGTGGCACATTTGCAAAGATCGGGCTCGTCGAGCGGGGCGGCAGGGTGCGATCCCGCGCCCAGGTCGCGATGGATCCACGGGAGAGCTTCGAAGGAATCGTGGAGCCTGTCGCGGAAACACTCCGGGGGTTGATTGCCAATACAGCGTCAGGTGAAAAGCTGGTCACCATCGGGATAGGAACTCCGGGCTTCATCGACAAGACGGAAGGCGTCCTGCTCGGCGGATGCGAGAACATTCCTTCCCTGCAGAAGCGTTCGGTTCAGCAGTATCTCGGTAAGGCGTTCGGCGTCCCTGCCTTCGCGGAAAATGACGCGACCAGTGCCGCGGCGGGCGAGCTTGCCTTCGGTGCGGGCAGAAACTACTCCAACTTCGTATTCATCACCATAGGAACCGCGATCGGCGGAGGGCTCGTCCTGGGAGGCAGGGTCTATCGGGGATGGAGGGGATTCGCGGGGGAGATCGGGCACCTGTGCGTGAACCGCAACGGCCCGTGGTGCAACTGCGGCAGCAGGGGTTGCTTCGAGCAGTATGCCTCGGGAACCGCCATCCTGCGGGTCTACTCCGAGAAGCTTCGCAAGAGGGGTGAGAACCCGGGCAGCTCACTGACCGCGCGCGAAGTAGTGGAGAGGGCCAGGGCCGGCGACCCCTGTGCCCGTGATACGCTGGAAGAAGCGGGCATGTGGATTGCCCAGGCCTTCGGCAGCCTTCTGAACGTCCTGGACCTGGAGGCCTGCATCGTGGGGGGGGGAGTTTCGGAGGCAGGGGAGATACTCCTGGAGCCGATCCGGCGTCATCTCCCCGATCACTGCTGGCGGCAGACCGGGAGCGGTGTGATTGTAAGAACCGCGGAGCTGCGAAATGACGCAGGCATCCTGGGCGCCGCGGCGCAGGCATTCGAGCGCCTTGAATGATGGGACCCTTCTCCATCGACCATGAGGACATCGGATCCCGAGCCCGGACGGGCTCGCTTGCCCTCGGCCATGGCACCGTGACGACTCCCTGCTTCATGCCCGTGGGCACCAATGCCTCCGTGAAGGCGATGCGCCATGACGATCTGGAGGATCTCGGGATCAACCTCATCCTGAGCAATACCTACCACCTGTACCTGCGTCCGGGCAGGGACGTGATTGCTTCTGCCCGGGGACTGCACAATTTCATGGGATGGCCGCACAATATCCTCACCGACTCGGGGGGGTACCAGATCTTCAGCCTCTCCTCCTTTCGCACCGTCGAAGATGAAGGCGTCTCCTTTCGGTCCCACATCGACGGCTCTTCCCATCACCTCACGCCCCGCGATGTCATTGACATACAGGGCGTCCTCGGCAGCGACGTGTTGATGCCCCTGGACGAGTGCACGGCGCCGGGCATCGGGAGGGAGGACGCCGAGCGGGCAGCGCGGAGAACGACCACGTGGCTGCGCGAGAGCTCATCGCATTGGCGCGCGGGGCGGGACGTGATCCACGGCCTGCTCTTCGGCATCATGCAAGGCAACTTCTACCAGGACCTGCGGCGGCAAAGCGCGGAGGAAATCGCCGACCTCGACCTGCCCGGTTACGCAATCGGCGGTCTGTCGGTGGGCGAAGATTTCACCCAGTTTAAGGACTTCCTCCATTTGAGCGCCGACCTCCTTCCCGAGAACAAGCCGAAATACCTCATGGGCATCGGCACCCCCGCCTACATACTGGAGGCGGTGGAAGCAGGGATCGACCTCTTCGACTGCGTTTCTCCCACGCGGACCGCGCGGAACGCGCAGGTCCTCACGATGGATGGGCCGTTGTCTCTGCGCAATGAGAAGTTCCGCGAGGACACCGGCCCGATCGATTCGGAGTGCCGGTGTTATACCTGCCGCCGACACACACGGTCCTATCTCCGGCATCTGTTCAAGGCGCGCGAGATCCAGGCCGCCGTGCTTGCCACCTGTCACAATCTTGCGTTCATCCAGCGGCTTGTCGGGGACATCCGCAGCGCCGTCACGCACGGGACTTTCCCGGGGTTCAAACGGAGCTTCCTTTCGCGCTACGATGCGGGAGAGTGATGAACGAGATGCCGAAACAGAAAACCAAATCCGCCTTCGGCGATGCAATCAAATCCGCCTTCGGCGATGCAATCAAATCCGCCTTCGGCGATGCAACCAAATCCGCCCTTCCCCTCATCGCCCTTTTTCTGTTCAGCGCGGCTCTCCTTCCTGCCCAGACGCTCCAGGGCGTGTTGGTGTCGAAAATCAATTCATCCCGGCCGCCCGCGGCCGCCGCCCCGCTTCCCGCACAGGTGATCCAGGCGGCGTTGTCCTACCTCGGCGTTCCATATGTGCACGCGGGTGACTCGCGAGAGGGCATGGACTGCTCGGGCCTTGTCTACCGGGTGTTTTTCGACACGGTGGGCGCCAGTCTACCCCGCGGAGTGGAGGGACTGTACCGCGAGGGGCAGCCGACTCCGTATCCCCTTCACCTCGGGGACCTCGTGTTCTTCGACACCAGAGAGCGGCTGCCGCCGAAAGTTCCCACCCACGTCGGTGTGTACATCGGAAAGGGGCGGATCGTCCACGCGGCCTCGGAAGGATCGAGGACCGGGGTGATCGTCTCCGCCCTCAACGATCCTTACTACAGCGACCGTTTCCTCGGCGCACGCCGGGTGCTGCCGTGGCGGGATCCCGTGCTGGACCTGGCTCTCACCGACGAGAAGGCGAGCATCACCGAAGTGGAGCCATTCCCCTCTCAACAGGACGTCACCATCCGGGTCTTCAACGACATGTCGGGCGGAGGGCCGGTGAGCCTCAGCCTGGTGAAGGACGGCACGGAAATCCTCTCCCGCTGGATCGTCCCGGGGTCACAGAAGCCGGCTGAAGTGTCCTTCCAGACCGGTATCGGGCGGTGGTCAATCCGGATTGCACGGATCTTCAAGGGCCGGACGTTGTCGGACGTGGCTTTCACGGTCGTGGAGTAGGGGATGTCGACGGCATCGGCCGCGGGACGCCAGAGCACCGTGAGCACCGTGATCGTGATGCTATGCACGGCCGGTTCCCGGCTTTTCGGGTACGTGCGTCAAGCGCTTTTCAACTATTATTTCGGCGGCGCCGGAGCCGCCGATGCCATCAACGCCGTTTTCAACATCCCCAACAATCTGAGGAAGCTCTTCGCGGAGGGCGCATTCTCGTCAGCCTTCATCCCTGTGCTCTCCACCACTCTCGCGGAGGACCCCTCCGGAGTCAGACCCCGCGAGCTCGTGCGCACCCTCGTGGCGCTCCAATTGGCGGTCCTTCTCCCGCTCGTGGCGCTCAGCCTGGCTTTCCCGCGGCTGATCGTGACGGGTCTGCTCACCTTCGGGGACCCTGGGAAGGTTGCCGTTGCGGCCCAGCTCATGCGGTGGATGTTCAATTACATCCTCTTTGTTTCCCTGAGCGCGCTGGTCATGGCTGTCCTGAACTCCCACGGCAGATTCGCGGTCCCGGCCCTCAGCCCCCTCATGTTCACCCTCGCGACAGTCCTTTCACTTCTTTTTTTCCACGGCCGGCTCGGGGTCCTTGCCATGGGAATCGGCGTGTTCGTCGGCGGTATTCTCCAGCTTTTTTGCCAGCTTCCCGCCCTGCGGCGCCTGGGCTACCGCTTCCTGCCCAGCTTCAAGCTGGCAAACCCGGACCTTCGGAAGACCGCGTCGTTGTGGCTGCCGTATCTCGCCTCGGCGTCCATCGTCACGATCAACCAGTTCTTCGCCCAGTTCTTTGCGAGCGGGCTGGAGGACGGGAGCGTTTCGGCGATTACCAACTCTGTCATGTTTCTCCAGATACCGATCGGCATATTCACGACCTCCGTGACCACCGTGACATTTCCCGCGATGAGCCGTCAGGCGGCACAAGGTGACACTCCGGCGCTGCGGGGCACAATTTCCTATGGCATCCAGTTCCTCCTCGTGCTGCTGGTGCCCTCCTCCGTCCTGCTCTGCCTCTTCGGAAGGGAAATCATCGCCGCGGCGGTACAGAGAGGTCGATTCACGCCGGAAGCGACCCTTATGGCATCGCGCGCCCTGACCGGCTATGCGCTCGGCCTGATCAGCATGGGCATCTACACGTTCCTGTTGAAACTGTTCAATTCGTACAAGAGCTTCATCGTTCCCCTGCTGAGCGCGGGGTCCATCGCCGTTCTGGACATCATCCTGTCCCTGATTCTCAAGGAGACGGCCTTGAGGGTGAGCGGGCTGGCCTATGCGAACTCAATCGCCTTCACCGCGGGCATGGTCATGCTTCTCATCATGGCTCGCCGCCGGCTCGGCCCGCTGGAGGCCCGACCGGTCCTACGGACGCTGGGAAAATCGGTGATGGGATCGATTCCCATGGCCATCCTGCTCGTCGGATTTCTCCGGTGGAAACCGGACCTGTGGGTCCATGGCGGCTCCCTTCACTCCACCCTCCTGATCGCAGCCGCGTGCGCCGCCTGTGTCGGCGTGACGGTGTTCATGTACATGATTCTGCGCGTGCCCTATCTCACTGATCTCGTGAGGAGGCGAAGAAGCGAATGAAAACCCCGGTTGTCTCCCTGCTCCTGTCGTGGCTGATTCCCGTCTGCCTTTGTCTCCCTTTGCTCCCTGCGTGCGCAGCGGACTCAGGCGATTCCAAGGACCGCACCCGGCAGACGCTGCTCTACGGCATCGACAGCCAGGTGCTGGACGCGATGCAATCCATCAGGAGCGCCCAGGATACGAGCTTCACAAGCGAGCTCCTCCAGATACTCAACGGCCAGAGGTCCGCCGAAGTGCAGAAGGGTGTTTTCGACCTCTTTAAGGAGCAGAAGATCCGTGACGGGGAGGGGCGTGGGAAGGCCATCCTTGCCGCGTGGCAGGACACCCAGGAGGCGCTCCTTGTCTCGGCGATCCAGTACCTTGCCGCCATTACGAGTCCGGGACTGGGTCCCGTGCTTGCCCCTCTTGTGGACGCAGGGAGCAATGCCGTGGCGTTGGCTGCCCTGCAGGCCATGGGCACATCCGGTGACACAACCGCGGCTCCACTCCTCGTGTCGAAGCTGAAAGCCGTGGATTTTCCCGAAGCGAGAAAGAATGATGTCATCCTCGCCCTGGGGGCGCTGAAGGACCCGGCCGCCGTTGAGGTCCTTATTTCCATCGCAGGGAGCACGGACGAGGAGAAGGTCCGACGCATGTACGCGGCCGACTCGCTGGGCAGGATCGGTGATGCGCGCGCGCTGCCCGTCCTCCGCACGATGTTCGCGGAGAACGACGCGCTGATCCGTCTCTACGCGGCAGGGGCCCTGTCACGGTTCGGCCTGGACGAGGTTTTCCCCAGCATCGTGCAGGGGCTTCGCGATGGAAACGTGAAGGTGCGGGAGCAGAGCGCAAAGGCGCTGGCCCGTCCGCTCAGCTCATCCCAGGCAGGGACCGCCCTGCCGATCCTTTCCTACAAGGCCGAGTTCGATCCGGAGCCGAGCGTCCGTGTCGCTTCCATCCAGGCACTCGGCGCCATTGGCGGCGATACGGCGACGAAGATGCTCCTGAAGATCTATTCGGGGGCCGATCATCCACTGGACAGCAGGGAATCCGCGCTTGGCATCCTCGCCGCGAAATCACTCTCGATCAGCATGGAGTCCATCCGGGCGGTCGTCGCGAAGGAATGGAGCTCCTATGATATGCGTACGCTGGAAACCACGGCAAGGGTGCTTGCCGCCGTCAGGAGCCCGGATCTCAAGGAACTGTTTGTCCATTTCCTCGACAGTCCTGACCCGGTGGTACGGTCGTATGGGGTGCGCGGCATCGGCGCGAATGGCTTCTCAGACCTGAGGGATCGAGTGAAAAAGATGTCCGAGCAGGATCCGAATCCCGGGACACGACAGGAAGCAGCCCTCAGCCTTGCGAAGCTCTAGCGCGCATTGCGCGAAGCGCGATAAACCCTGGAGCTAGGAGCTTGTCGAACTGAGTTGGCGGCAGAGGCGCCCACCGAGGGCCCAAGGCGGGGCATTTTACGTCCGATCGGGCTCGTTGCCCGTCAGGATGTAGCCGGCCTCCCGCGCAGACGCCTTGATTGATCTTTCCGAGCCCACTTCGCCTCCCTTCAGGCGGTCGTGAGGCT
>PMZS01000120.1 GCA_003170115.1 Spirochaetaceae bacterium | reverse complement strand
GGCTGGACCGATGCCGCGGTGCGCCGCTTCATCCGGCGCTGCGGCGCGTCGGCGATCGAGGACGTGCTCGACCTGCGGGCGGCCGACAACGCCGTGAGCGGGCTCCCGGCGGACGCGAATGACCTGGAGGCCCTGCGCGAGTTCATTGCAGAGGGGATCGTGAGCACGGCCGGGGACCTCCTGAAGGTCGCCTTCATCCTGGTGGCGATGCTCCTCATCAATTTCAGCCTCGCGCTGGTGGCCTTCATCACGATTCCGCTCTTCGTGACCGCCGCTCTGCTCTTCCGGGCGCGCATTCGATCGGGGTTCCGGCAGGTGAGAAAAGCCAACGGCGAGATCAACGTCGCCCTGAGTGAGACGATCTCGGGCGTCCGCGAGATCCACCAGTTCGGCTACGAGGAGCAGAGCAGAAAAGCCTTCGCGCGGAACAACTCGCACTACCTCGCCGCGTACCTGAAGGTCGTCAACGCGTACGCGCTGTTCTTCCCGGCGATCGAGATCGTCGCCAACGCGAGCATGATCCTTACCCTGCTCTTCGCACACTTCTGGGCGGGAATACACCTGCAGATCGGTGTGATATTCGCCTTCTTCGCCTACATCAGCATGCTGTTCTACCCGCTTCGGCAGCTCGCGGAGAAGTTCAACCTGCTTCAGTCCGCCCGTGCCGCCTGCGAGAGGATCTTCGCGCTGGCCGACGAGAAGGTGACCATCGTGTCGCCGCGAGACACGCTCGGACGCGCCATCGGATCTCCCGCGGAGCTTGTCTTCAAGAACGTCCGCTTCCACTACGCGCCGGACTCCCCCGTCCTGCGCGGCATCTCTTTCCGCGTCGCCCCGGGGGAGAAGGTAGCGATCGTGGGGCCCACCGGAAGTGGCAAGACGACGCTGATCAGCCTCGTGACCCGGCTGTACGACGTGCAGGAAGGCCGGATCCTGCTGGACGGCGTCGACGTCCGAGAGATACCCCTGGAGAAGCTCCGTCGGGCCGTTGCAACGGTGCCCCAGGATGTCTTTCTCTTCACGGGAACGGTGGCGGAGAATATTTCCCTCCACAACCCAACGGCGGACTGGCGGGTTGTGGAACACGCGGCCCAGGAAGTGCGCGCGGACCGTTTCGTCATGAAACTGCCGCGCGGATACGCCGAAGAGGTGGGAGAGGAGGGGCGGCGTCTCTCGGAAGGCCAGAGACAGCTGCTCGGGCTCTCGCGCGCCTTCGCGCGCAATCCCGGCCTCGTCATCCTGGACGAGGCAACGTCGAACATCGATTCGGAGACCGAGCACCTTATCGGCGAGGGGATTCAGCGGCTGCTCGCCAACCGCACCGCCCTCATCATCGCTCACCGCCTCTCCACGATACAGTCGGCGGATCGGATCCTCGTGCTGCTCGGCGGAGAGATCGTGCAGGAGGGCCGGCACGATGAGCTGATCGCCCGGGACGGGTTGTATCGGCAGCTCTACGAGATGCAGTCCCTCATGCTGGCGAAATGAGGAGCGCACCCGCTTGACTCCCGCATGATCTATCCATAGACTTGTTCCATGGACAACAAAGAGAGGCGGGTTGGTGCGGGATATTTCAAGCAGCACTGCCTCGCAATCATCGATGAAGTTGCAGAGATGCATCAGCCGGTAGTTATCACCAAGCGCGGCAAGCCAATGGCGAAACTGGTCCCTGTCGCGGCGGATGAGGAAATCGAGCGTCATATTCTCGCGCGGTTGCGCGCCGGAGAAGGAGGAATGCGCGTCGACGAAAAGACATTTCTCGAGCCTTCCTCGCGGATTGCCGGATGGTCCGAGACGTGATAGTCCTCGATACCCATGCCCTGGTGTGGTGGACGCAACAACCGGAGTTGCTCGGGAGAGACGCCGCGGAAGCCATCTCGCAGTCCGACAGGATCCTCGTTCCAGCGATCTGCTTCTGGGAAAGCTCGCTCCTGGTCCGCAAGGGAAGGCTCTCCCTCAAGCGTGGTCAGCCGGTGGACGAGTGGGCGTCGGAGGTGCTCGCAATCCCAAGGGTATTCCCCGTTCCGCTCACGCCGATGCTCGCGCTCTCAGCGGATGCGCTTCAGATGCATCCGGACCCTGCTGATCGTTTCATCGTGGCGACTGCCCTTGAACAGCACTCTCCCCTCGTGACGAAGGACGAGCTGCTGCGAAGCCTTTCGTGGCTGAAAACGGTGTGGTGAAGGGGGGCACACAGGGGCGGCAGGCGGAACAGGGGCATCTCAGCCGGCGTTCGCCTCTTCGAGGATCAGGGCAACCTGCTCCACGTCCTTTGCAAAGTGCTCGGTCAATCTCTTCTTCTTCAGATTCTCCCGGACGATCCAGGCGATATCCGCATCACGGACTGCCGCGCTCTTCCTCATGAGCGTGAAGCCTTCCCCGGGGCGCTTGGATACAAAAACACTCAACGCGTAGCCCATTCCCTGGCGCAGCACCTTGAAGGATTCCTGCTTCCGGCTCTTTGCGTCCATGCGGGAGATGGAGCTGAGAATGCCGCGCGCGGTTTCAAGACAGAATCCGGCGAACTCTTCATTTGAAAGAATCGGCGGGTGCGCGAGGCCCGCCGCCACCGCGCGCATTTCCAGGGCCGACGCCCCGGGGAGCCAATCGATGACGATGCTCCTCAGCGCCTCGAGGTCCTGCTCGCCGATGAGCTGGAGCGCCATTGCGGCGGCCTCGCGCAGCCGCCACCGCGAGTCGGAGGCGGCTGCCTTGATCGCGCTGAGAGCCGCGCGCCTGCGGGGACGGGGCAGCCCGGTACCGTACAGTGCGCCGAGGGCGAGCAGTGCGCAGAGGGGGACATACACCTCGGGAGTGTTTACGGGAGCCTTCGTCGGAGACGTCCGGGCAGCCTCCAGGAGGAAGTCCCACTGCCATTCCTCCAGGTGCATGCGCGCCACGGCGGCGGCAAAGGAGCAGGCAAGCTCGAGATTCGCCCGTGGGCCCGGGAGGCCCGAGTTCTCTTCCAGCAGGGTCCGGAGCTGCTGCAGCGTGCCGCGCGAACCGAACAGGATGCCGAATGCGGGAAAAGATCTCACCGCGCTTTCCTCCCCCGGAGTGTCCGCTCTTCCATCACTTCCCAGCTCAACTCCCGCCACCACTCGGTCTCTTCGAAAGTGGCGCGGATATTCAGCAGGGCAATCGTGCCCGAACTGAAGGATGCCTCGGGCACCTCCGGGCTGATCCGGGACCTCACCTCTGGCGAGGCGTCACCACATCCGAGGTAGAATCCCTCGGCAACGGGGAAGAGACAACCCTTCTCGGCGCCGCATAACTCCAGGGCGCGGACCCGCAAGGTCCGCCAGAGTCCGCCGGATTCGACACCGGCGAAAAGGTGTTCCTCCGCCCAGACGGCCCGGGTCAGGCGCATGCGCCAGCCCGGGCTTACCGTCCTGTTCATCTCCGTCAGAAACCCCCGCTCGGCCCGAGCGGCATCCAGGAATGCGATCGGGATCAGGGGGGGAAGCGCCTGCGCCGAGGCGAGCCCGTACTCGCGAAAAAGCCCGGCCTGCACCCTGCCCACTTCCGACTCGATGGAGCCGGGAGCGATCAGCGCGGCGAGGAGAACCGGTTCGTTCGGCATGAGTAAAGAATCTGCTCGAATCG
>PMZS01000350.1 GCA_003170115.1 Spirochaetaceae bacterium | reverse complement strand
GAGCTTCCCCTGATCGGCCCGTTCACCAAGGGCTGAAAAGGGGGCGGGAGGGCCCTTCGGCAGCCCCCCCCTGCGCCGTCGACAACTCCGTACGCCTTGACGGCGGCGGCCACTATGCCACTCAGGGCAAAGTAGACATGTTGCCCGCCCCCGCGTTTTCTCCGCGCGGCGCGGCTTGCCCTTCGCGGGACAACCATTCGCCAAACCGGAAAAACTCACGCGCGATGAGATCGATCAGCATGAGGGTCCACTCCTGGTCGTAATGGGCGATCGCGAAATCGCAGAGCTTGTGGTAGTTGCTCACGTGATTGAACCAGCCGACGAGGCTGAGATACTGCTCGTATCGCAAGGCGGGCTGGGGCTTTCGCTTCTTGAGCATGTCGCCGATCCGTTCGATGCTGTTCCGTTTTCCGAAGAAGATTTCGCGCATTGAGTTGCGCGCCCGGGTCTCGCGCCCGAAAATGTAGAGCAGGTCGAGGATCGCCGTTGCCCGCACCGTCTCGTCAGCCGCGCACGACAGCGGGATCAGGTCGGAGAGATCGCGCCGCGTGAGCCCCACGGATCGGATGAACTTGCCCGCCCCTTCAATCAGGCCGCCGACGACATCCGACCAGATCTTGGACTGCACAATGGCGGGGATGAAGAGCAGGTCCCCAAGAGGGGCAAAAAGGCTCGCGAAAGGCCATGACAGGATCGCGCGGAAGAAATTGGCGGCCGTCACCCCCCTCTCGAACCCCCTGAACATGTTGTGCGTGATCAAGTACAGCCCGTTGACGAATGCGATAATGAAGAACTTGGCGAATTGGTAGGAAGGCCCGATTTTCTGAAGCGGCCAGAGAAGGTCGAACTCCGACTTCACAAAGGCAAGCAGCGGAACCGACAGGCCCGTCCAGAAGAGTGACCGGGCGATGTTGCGGAAATCTATTTCCCGCAGGCTCCATTCCCTCACCTGCGAGCCGCGGCGGGCGAGCAGATCGACGGTGACGTGACGCAGCCCCGTGATGCCGAACCACAACAGGGCATACTTCCATCCGATCGTGGCGGAGGCGATGAGGAATCCCGCTGCGACATAGAGGGCGTTGCGCAGAAGAGGGTTCAAATAACTCAAGGCGCGGCCCAGAGGAATGGGAGTCAGGTGATTCTCATCACCGATCTTGTTCGGAATGAAATGGGTCGTTTTGCCCATGCTGATGAGGGGATCGTCAGGCCCCGCCTCGGCTTCAGGACTGATGAAAGCCCCTTTGCCGGCAATGATCCGCGAGACGAATTCCGGCAGCGCGAAATGCTTTTCCAGATACCGCTGCCGACGCCGGCGCGGCACGCAGGATGCGAAAATGAAGCCCATGCCGGGGATCGTGCTGCTCTTCCCGGTCGAGTCGCTGCCGCAGACGGGTGCGAGCGGCCGCGCACCAATGGAAGAGACGATGCGCGCGAGATCGGCATCCGCGAAACCGAGATCGTGGCCGGCGAGAAAGGGCCGGACCAGGTCGGGTCGCCCGCTGTTGAGGATATTTATGAACCGGGCAAAGCGCAGGATATCGTCGACTGAGCGGTTGACGCTGTCGTACATGTTGTAGACTTCAACGAAATCGATCCAACGCGCATTGGCCAGGATGACATTGTAGGCCGCATCGAGGCCGTGCTCGAGCGGGTGAAGGATCTTGATCCCCCCGCCCGCGGCCTTCAGAGGTCCGCAGACGGCCTCCATGTCCTTGAAAACCGTCGGATACTCGGAAAGCTGCGGCGCCCCGAAGTAGTGCGCACGGAGCACCTCGGGATTAAGCTGGGTATAGGTCTCCCGGAGGCTCTGATACCGCGAATCAATGTTGGTGTAGTCCCACGTCGAAATGCGGCCGTGATCCAGCTCGACCCGCGCGCGATTGAGCTTGCTCTTTGCCAGGAGGACCCTCTTCAGCAGCACCGGCTTCCAGCGGGAATACAGCAGCTCCCCCAGATACATTCGGTTGAGGCTTTCCATCGGGACGATCTCTTCAATCGCGTCGAGGTCCAGCGCAGCAAGGGCGTACATGCTCTCCAGGTCGTAGCCGACGTTGAGAGCCGGCAGATAGACGGAGTTGAAATTGTCGATGAGTGCGTGGATGGAGGCGATGCGGCTTTCCTGGTTCTTGTTCAGGCCGGCGATGAAGGTGTGCAGATTCCGTCCATGACGCTCGGAGAAGGACGCGAGCTCGACGCTCGTGCGGATGGGCGGGAGCAGGAACATGAAGTGGAAGCGGTGGCCTTGCGTGAGCACGCTGAACTCCACGCCAAGGTTGATCCGCACGCCGAGAATCTCCCCGGCCGCGAGCACCTCCTCGATGTTGCCGAAGGTGTTGAGCTGATTGAACGCAACCGTGATCTCGGAGATTCCTTTGATGAAGGCATCGATCACCAGCTGGGAGGAGGTCTTGCGGCCGTAGGAGGAATTGTCGTGGACGTGGAAGTCCCACCCCATGTCCATGTCCGCGAGGCGCGCGCCGGTCTCGGGCAGCTCGATGATGCCGAGCTGGGCAAGGCAGGCACGTATGACCGAGGGCTGGCCGTATGAGGAGACGGTGAAATCGTGGAGCAGCTCCAGCTGACGCCGTTTGTTGTCCCTGCTCTTGATCGCTTCTTTCATCAGCGAGAGCTGCACGCGCGCGGTGTTGAGCGGCATCGTGAGATTTTTCGAGTGAAACATCTCCTCCTCGAGGAGCCTCAGCGCATGAATCCGCTCCTTGTGGTGCTCCGATTCGAGATCGCGAATGATGAGGAGGTACGCCTCGACGATGGAGATCCTTCGCTTTTTCAGCTCCCTCACGAAGCCCGCCGGGTGGGAGGGGGGAAGCTCCTCTCTGGAGGACGGGTTGTCGATGCGGGCATTCAGGAGCCTGCGCAGCTTCTGATATTCGGTGCTGAAGCTCAACAAATTGACGATTCTGTTGTACAGAGCAGCGAGCGTGCTGGCCATCAATCTCTATTCCGTGATACGAGCCCCGCCTCGCCGGCGCTGCAGGCGCGACTTCGGTGCGGATGTCATAGCCACGTTCTCCTCAGGCACAGGATCATCCTACAAAAACGGCTCATAGTGGCCGCTTCCGAACGCCCGAGGCTGAGGGTCGAGCTTGGCCGCATAGAGGTGGGAAATGTCTGCAACGTGCAGGGCCCGAGGCACCGCCCATGTATCGGAATGCTCTTCGAAGAAGAAAACCGTCACTGACGCGGGCCACGCGTAGAACCCGCACCACACAAGGGAAAGAGGGAGCTCGAGCAGATGGGCGAGGAACAAAAGGAATGTCCCGTTGTGCGCGACAAGGGCTATTCTGTCGCGGTTCCCCTGGCGAATTCGGTAGCGGCACCCCTCCCGCGCGTATCCATGGCGCGCCAGAAGCTCATCCGCCTGCCGGCGGAACCCCCGCCACATCTCGCTCACCTCGGGAGCATCGAATGGCGACACGCGATTCCAGGTCTCCTGCGTCGGCGGCGCCTCCCGAGACCGCACATTTTCGCCGAAAATGTCCCACATCTTGTAGCTGTCCCCGTCCTGGGCCACGGTCAGGTATGCGGGCTCGACGAGCCAGTCTTCCTGAACGATGGGCACGGGGGCGAGATGCGTAACCGCCTGCGCGGTGAGCAGGGCCCGCGGGAGCGGGGATGAATAGAGATGGGTCAACCCGACGGCGGCCATTCTCCTGGCAAGAGCGCGAGCCTCCTTGAAGCCCTGCGGCGTCAGCGTGTCGTGGGCATAGTCGGGATCCGCATGGCGGATCAGATAGAGGTGCATTCCTTGTCTACAGCCTCACGGGCGATCCCGTTCGCAGGGACGTGCGCGCGGCCGTCGCGATCTGGATCCCGATGAGGCCATCGCGCCCCGTGACCACGGGCTTTGTGCCGTTCGCCACGGAATCCACGAAGGAGCGGAGCTCCTCGGCGTAGGAGGCGCGGTAGCGTTCGGTGAAGAAATGGAACAGGGGCGGTGTGCGATGCCCCTCCCCATTCACGATTATCGTCGTGTCGGGAAGAGGATTGGTTGCAGAGACCATTCCCCGTTCACCGAAAACCTCGACCCGCTGGTCGTACCCGAAGACCGCCTTGCACGAGTTCGAGATGATCCCGACAGCCCCGCGCGAGAACTTGAGGATAACCGCGAGGGTGTCGGCGTCGCCGTGCTCCGCGAGCCACGGGGCGATGAGGGTCGACCCCGCGACGTAGACCTCGACGACCTCGTCGCCGATGAGGTGACGTGCCATGTCGAAGTCGTGAATCGTCATGTCCAGGAGGATCCCGCCGGAGAGAAGATAGTATTCCTTGCCGGGGGGCTCGGGGTCCCTGCTGATGATGTGAACGCTGTGCGGTGTGCCGAGCTTTCCCGCGTCGATGTGCTCCTTGATGCGCTTGAAGCTCGCGTCGAACCTGCGGTTGAAGCCTACCTGCAGCAGGACGCCCGCGGCTTCCACGCGTGCCAGCGCTTTCTCCGCCTCAACCGGCTCCAATCCGAGAGGTTTCTCGCAGAAGATGTTCTTTCCCGCGGCCGCTGCCGCGATGAGGATCTGCGCATGGCTCTCCGGCGTCGTGCAGATGAGAACCGCCTCGACATCGCGATCCGCAAGAAGCTCCTCCGTTCGGGCGTAGAACTTCGTCACCCCGAGGGACCGGGCGCACTCGCGAGCTTTTTCGACCCGAAGGTCGGCAACGGCCGTGAGCTCCGCGCCGGGAACATCCCGCACGATATTTGTCGCATGGACGGTGCCGATCTCGCCGACCCCGATGATGCCGAGCTTGACTCTCCTCATGGCGTCTCCTCTTTGATCCAGCCGGACGCCCGAAGGAGCGATGCCGCCCTTCGATGGGCTTCGCGCGCGACCTCCGCAACCGGCTGCTGGCCGTACTTGGGATGGAACACCTCCACGGACATCCCGCCCCGATAGCCGGTCTGACGGATCGCGTCCATTGTCTCCACCATGGGCAGCCCCCCTTCGCCCGGAAGCACCCGGTCGGCATCGACGAGGTCCTTGAATTGCTTTCCATCGGTCAGGGCATCGGTGATATGGACTACACCGATCAGCTCGGCGGGGAGGCGGCGGATCTGCTCCGGCGTCGCCCCCGCAACGATGTAGTGAAAGGTATCGAGGACGAGCTTCATCCCTGATCTCTCGGCCAGGCGCAGCGAGCCCTCGAAGGTGTTAAAAGGTCGTCCGGGGAAGCACATCATCTCCAGGAAGAGGGTGATCTGGAAAGCCGCGGCCTCCTCCCCAAAGCGTCTCAACGCCGCAACTCCCTCTTCAGTGGAGAGGGGCCCTTTCGTGGCCACGGGACACACCGTGACTGCCCTGATCGAAAGGCGCTGGGCGAGAGTGAATATCTCCCGGGCGCGCTCGATCGTAAGGTCACCGAAAGCCTCTATCTCGTTCAAGGGCAACAGTGCCAGGCCGCATCTCTTTTGGACGGCCAGCGCTTCGACAATCTGCGTGGGCGTGCACGCAGCAACGCGGACAACCTCCGGCTCGTACGCGGAGAAACCAGCCGATGCGGCCTCGTGAAGCCCTTGTATGAAACCTGCCTGAGGAATCGTGGCACCGTGGAGTCCGAGCGAAATGCTCACCAGTTTCCGCCTCCTTTTCAAATGAATTTAACCTTGTGTATTGGCTTAATTTGCATTAAATCACATGCAAATTACTTTGTCAAATCAGAAATTCCCAATGGCAACAGTGGCGGGGAACACACAGATGCGAGTCCCCCGCAGCAGAGCAGGCGGGGCTCCCGCCGTCACAGGCCACAAAGGATGGGCATTGACGCGCGCACTCGGATTTGTGAAATTGAGCGGGGCGTGAGGCCGCGGCAAGGAGCAGACGTGATTCATATACGCGATATCGGCATCAGTCTGAAAACCCCGGGGAACGTGTTCACTCCCCACCAATTGGAGCTCGCCCTTGGGAGGCTGGCTCAGCTCGGCTACCCGCTGGTGGAGATCGACCCGAGCCTTTACCCGTTGATCTTCGACGGGGAGCTGCGGCAGCGGCAGCTTGCCGAATTCCTCGAGGTGACCAGACGCTCCGGTCTGCGCTTCAGCGTCCATGGCCTCGGCCGTCTGAATCTCGCATACGATCCTCGGCACGAGCTTTGCAAAAAGATCATGCGCGCCCAAATCGAGCTGTGCGCGGCGATGGGTGGAACCCGGCTCGTGTACCACAGCGGCCTGCAGGCCCTCGACGAGGTGAAAAACGGAGTCCGGGCCATGCTCCTCACGGCCCCGGAGCTGGAAGAGGGCGCACAGAGAGAGGTTGCGGCATTCAAGGAACTTGCTCCCATTGCAGCGGACGCCGGAATCGTCATCTGCATGGAAAACCTCGATCCGCATCTTTGGGAGCACAGCCTCATTCGGAGCTTCGGGCTGCCGCCCTCCGAGATCGACAGACACCTCGCGCGGCTGCGCATCGGTCCCATCGCGCGCCAGCTCGAGGCCATCAACCATCCGAGCGTCGGCATGACCCTGGATGTGGCGCACCTCCACCTGGCGTCACACGACCGGGGCTTTTCGTATCTCGACGCGGTGAGTGAAGCCGCGCCATGGGCCCGACATCTTCACGTCACCGACAATTTCGGCAGGCTCGACGCGGGAAACTCGA
>PMZS01000049.1 GCA_003170115.1 Spirochaetaceae bacterium | reverse complement strand
GTGCAGGAGAAGCAGGGATCGATTGCCGCGATCACGATGGGCAGGTCCGCCAGGTACCCGTCCTCCAGCATCTTCGACACGGAGGAGAAGTTCGCCAGCGTGGGGGCGCGCACTTTCACGCGCTCGGGCTTCTCCGAGCCGTTTCCCCGCACGTAGTGCACGTCTTCTCCGCGGGGCGCCTCGTAGCGGCTCACCGCCTCTCCCTCGGGAATACGTCGCGGCGCCTTGATCGCGATCGGCCCGTCGGGCATGTTTTTCACGATCTGGCGGATGATGGAGTAGGTTTCCATCAACTCACCCAGCCTCACGATCGTCCTCCCATACACGTCGCAGTGATCGTCAATGACGACCTTGAAGCTCACCTCGGAATAGGCGGCATAGGGGTCGTCGCGCCGCGCGTCCCGGTCCACGCCGGATGCGCGCGCGGTGGGCCCGACGGTTCCCAGGCTGAGGGCGTCATCTCTGGAGAGCTTTCCCACGTGCGAGAGCCTCTGGATGAGCGTCTGTTCGGTCTGGGCCAGCTCGATATAGGTCTTCGTCCTCTCCTCAAGCGAATCGACCACCTTGAGAATCTCCGGCAGCATCTCGGGGGCGATGTCCCGCCGCACTCCGCCCAGGGTGTTCATGCCGTAGTTCACCCGGTTGCCGGTGAGCCTCGCCAGGAGGATCATGACCTGCTCCCGGTCCCGCCACGTGTACATCAGGAGAGTGTCGAACCCGATCTCGTGGCCGGCCACGCCGAGCCACAACAGATGGCTGTGGATCCGTTCCAGCTCCGCAATGAGGGTGCGGATGTACCGTGCCCGCCGGGGCAGCTCCAGCCCCGCGATCTCCTCCACCGCCTGCACGAAAGCCGTCGAGTGGGAGTAGGAACAGATCCCGCACACGCGCTCCACCAGGTAGAGATCCTGCGTGTAGGAACGCTGCTCGCAGCCCTTCTCGATGCCTCGATGGTTATAGCCAAAGCGCATGCGCACCGCGTCGATCTTCTCTCCGCGGAGATCCACCATGAAGCTCTCCGGCTCCTTGAGTGCCGGATGCTGCGGCCCGATGGGAACGGTGACGACCCTGTCGCTGTCAGACATTTTGTGCGGCTCCCTTTGGTTTCCAGTCCTTGAGCAGGGGGTGATCCCCCAGCGGCCAGTCTTCCGGCAGGGGGTAACGCGGACCCTGGGGCTTGCCGTCGATTTGCGCTCCCAGAAGGTCCTCCAGCTCGGCCTCGTAGATCGCCGCTCCAGGGAAATACGGCGTGACCGATTTCATCGCCTCGCCCTTGGGCACGCGCGTTTTGACGTTTGCCATGATCCCGCCCTCGCGGGCCAGGTGGTAGATGAGCCCGAGGTCGGCGCCCAGGTCCAGGCCGGTGATCGTGCAGAGGATGCAGAAGCCCATTCCCTTCACGATGTGGTCGAAGACCTGCGGGAAGCTGCCCCGGTCCACTTCGACCCACAGCCGCGTGGCCCTTTGCACCTTCAGCGCTCCTTCGGGAAGAGAGAACTTCGACTGCAGCTCGGCGGCAATGGAACGAATGGGGCCTTCGGCGGGGGTGGATCCGCTCGAGCCGGCCCCGAATACGCCTTCGGCGGCGCGCGTCTCATCACTCATTTCGCCTCCTCAGCGGTCACCGAAGGTGACATCTGGGCGGTCGCTGGTGCCAGGGGAGGCCGCGGCTGTGGTGGCGTTTCAAGGCTCTTGAGCAGCTTGACGAAGCCGTCGATGATCGCCTGCGGGCTCGCCGGGCAGCCGGGGATGTATGCGTCCACCTTGATCACCTGGTCGATGCCGCCCATGACATTGTACAGCCCGTTGAACACGCCGCCGCTGGTCGCGCAGGATCCCACCGCGACGACAATCTTCGGCTCCGGCACCTGCTCGTAGATCCGGATAAGGCGGTCCTTGACCTGCTTCGTCACGGGACCCGAGCAGGCCATGATGTCGCAGTGGCGCGGCGTGCCTTTCAGCTGGACGCCAAGGCGCTCGAGGTCGAAGCGCGGAGTGAGCGCGGCGATGATCTCGATGTCGCAGGCGTTGCAGGCTCCCGTGTTGAAGTGAAGGATCCACGGTGACTTTCGCTGTGCCCAGCGGACGATCCTATGGAAAACGCTCATTCGGGTGCGTTACCTCCGGAACAGGATGAGAAGCCCCAGCAGCGCGCCCAGCACGTAGATCACTGAAATCGCGAGGCCCGCCAGGGTGCGCGCGGGAGAAGTGGCCACCACGAGGGTCACCACGTGAAGAATCGTAAAAAAGAAGGCAAAGGGAAAGAACTGTTCATAGTCGATCTGCACGCGGTGCGTCCCGATCGTTTCCCCGCCCGCATATGGCTTGTCCAGGGCGCCCCGCCCTCCCTTGCGCTTGAAGGAAAGGGTGCCGGCTGCACGGGAGAGGGCCCAGACGACGAGGACGAGGAGCGTGAGCGCGACAGGCGGCACGAGCAGGAGGGCTGACATCGGCTATCCTTTCAGCTTCCGCGTGTTGCGGACGTTCAGCGAATCGTTCTTTCGGAAAAGGCCGAGGATGATCCCCGCGGCGGCGACCACGACCACCACCTCGATGACGATCACGGTGATCACCATTGCCTGCGCAAGCGCCATGCGGCCGCTCAGGTACCCGGCCACGATGAGGAAGAACGTCACCGACTTCATCAGTATCTCCAGCCCGATGAGCATGCGCAGGAGGTTGTACGTGGCGAGCATGCACCACAGCCCGTCCATCAGGAGGAGGACGAAGAAGGCGAAATACAGCCAGAAGGACTGGGGTATTTCAATCGCCATCTTTTCCCTCCTTCTTGAAAAGTACGAGGACGCCGAACACCCCGGCCAGCAGGATCAGGATCTGGCCGAAGAGGTCGAGCTGCCGGAAGCTCCACAGCACTGTCCGCACGTCCCCGTCGCCTCCGGGCAGCGGGAGGGCAACCTGCACCGGCGAATGGATGAAGGAGAGTGCCACGCCGACGGCAACGAGCACCATCGGCAGGGGCCAGAATCGACGCATCCGGCTCATCCGGCGCGTCAGGTAGTCCTTGAAGGGCTTGCGCTGCGTGAGGCTGATGACGCTCACGAAGACCACTGAAATGAGGCCCGCGCACACGGACAGCTCCACGACGGCGGCTATCGTCGCGCCGAGGCTGTACATCACGACGGCGAGCATGGCGCTTGTGAGCGCGAGGGCGATCGTGGCGCGCAGGAGGAGAGTGGTGAGCGATGCCCACAACGCGGCGAGCACGATGAGGACCAGGACGATCGTGATGACGTTCATGCGCCGCCTCCCAGGAGAATCGGCAGGAGGAAGGGGAACCCGAGGCCGATCGCCACCGTGATGGCCGCCAATGCCAATGCGGGCACCAGGTAGCCCGGCCCTGCTTCGCGCACCTCGCTCCATTCGGGAAGGATGGTGCCGAAAAAGACCTTCCTCTGCAGGGAAAGGAAATAGGCGAGGGTGACGAGGCTTGTGAGCACGGCGATTACGGCGAACACCACCTGCCCCGCCTTCCACAATGCGATCACGATCAGGAGCTTGCTCCAGAATCCCGCAAGGGGCGGCAGGCCCGCAACGGAGAGCGAGGCGACAGCGGCGGTCCCGCCGGTGACGGGCATGCGGGCGGCGATCCCGCCCATCCGGTCCATGTCCCGGGTTCCCAATTGTGCTTCCAGGGCGGCTGCATTCGTGAAAAGCTGCGCCTTGGACACCGTGGGGTTGAAGAAATGCAGCGCCGCCGCCGCGATGGCCAGCGCGGGCTGGC
>PMZS01000177.1 GCA_003170115.1 Spirochaetaceae bacterium | reverse complement strand
GCAGGGCGCATCATAACAACTCCTAGTACTAGACGTACGGCTCAGCTGGCGTTACTCTTGTCCCAGAGACGATGGAACGGGAGGGGACCTACCAAAAGCTGTTTGGCTTTCTTGGGAACGCCATCGCGGCGTTTCCTGACTTGCGCCAGGGAAAGAATCGTCACTACTCCATGGCGGATATCGCGCGGGGAGCCTTCGGAGTGTTCTTCTGCCAGAGTCCGTCCTTCCTGGCCCATCAACAACTCATTGAACAGGCTCAAGGTCGCAATAACGGACGAACGCTCTTCGGCGTGGAACGGCTGCCCAGCGACAATCACATCCGCGCCCACCTGGACGGGGTAGATCCGCGATTGCTGCGATCCGTGTTCCAGCTGACAAGCGAGCATCTGATCAAAGAGAAAGTGCTGGAGAGGTTCCGTTCAGTGGGCAACACGCTCCTGGTGGCCCTGGACGGCACGGGGTACTTCAGTTCCGAGAGTATCCACTGTCAACAGTGCAGCGTGGCCCATCACAAGGACGGGCGCACGGTGTACACGCACAGCGTGGTGCTGGCGGCAGTGGTGGCTCCCAAGATTGCCCATGTCATTGCGCTGCAGCCCGAGTTCATCCGCCCGCAGGATGGCACTGACAAACAGGACTGCGAGCAAAGGGCGGCGCGGCGATGGCTGGAGGAGGCCGCTCCTCTCTATAGCGATCTGGATATCACCCTGCTGGGCGACGCTCTGTATGCCACCCAACCGTTGATCCAGAAGGTCCTGGATGCAGAGATGGGCTACCTATTTACCGCCAAAGAGGACTCCCATAAGTATCTCTACGAGGAGATCACCTCTTTGGAGAAGCTCGGTGAGATACACTTCTTGGAGCGTAAGCACTGGACGGGGAGAAAGCACCAGATCTGGCGCTACCGCTGGGTAAACGGGGTACGGCTTCGAAACTCTGATGACAGCCTCAACGTCAACTGGGCTGAGCTGACCATCAGCGGCGAGGAAGGAAAGAAGACCTTCCACACCGCCTGCATCGGCAGTCATCTGGTGAGCGAGGAGAACGTCGAAGAGGTAGTGCAAGCATCTCGCACGCGCTGGAAGATCGAAAACGAAAACATCAACACCCTCAAGACCAAGGGTTATCATTTCGAACACAACTTCGGCCACGGCAAGGAGTTTCTGGCCCAGACCCTGTTGTCGCTGAATCTCATAGCCTTTCTCTTTCACACGGCGCTGGAATTACTGGACCACCGCTGTGCCCTCATCCGCGCCACCCTGCCTCGCCGCGACACATTCTTTCAGCACGTGGGAGTACTGACCCAATACATGTGCTTCCAGGGATGGCAACAACTGATGCTGCTTATGCTGGAAGGCCTGAGGCTATCCGACCCCGACGGATAGAACTCCGCGCATCCTATTACCTGTACCCTTATCCAGCGCTCATTTCCGCCAGAGGCACAACCAACAGCTACGCACCGAAAGTCGGCTGGGCTTCATCGCCTGATCTACCCTACCTCCGCACACACCTGCACGCCCCTGCATCCGTTCCCCAAGGTTCTCCCCTGAGCGCTTATCATGTGTCGCTACCCGCATCGCTTTCCGAAGGCGTGGCATGCGGTGAGTCAAACTGAGAATTGCTGGGCCTTTCTTGACGGCTTGCTGAGCGGGGAGTAGAGTCGTTTCATGCATCCGGCTCTGCAGATGTTTCTTGAAAAGGTTCGCGGACTTCGGGATCACATCACTGCCCTGTACCTTTTCGGTTCGCGCGCGCGCGGCGACTGGCGGCCTGACTCTGACTTCGACATCCTGGTGATCGTCCCCGAAAGAAGGCAGCCACTCGTGGACCAGCTCTACGATGCGGTCCTCGACGTGAACATGGAGACAGGATGTCTCGTATCGCTCAAGATCCTCACCGGGGCGCAGTACGATCGGCTGGCAGCGATTCCGACTCCGTTCCTCGCCAATGTCACGGCGGAAGGGGTGAGGCTTNNCTAAGGACATCATCACGGCATACATGGAGAAGGCGGAGCAGAAACTTGCGGTGGCGAGAAAGCTCCTTGCCTCATCCGATTACGACGACGCGGTCTCACGCGCCTACTATGCCGCGTTCCACGCGGTTCGCGCCCTCCTTTTGACCGCCGGGCAGAATCCCACGACCCATCACGGCGCGGTGACTCTGTTCAATCTCCTTTTCATCAAAACCGAGAAATTCGACCGGGAACTGGGGCGTTTTTTCACGAACCTCAAGGATGATCGGGAGACAGCGGATTACGAGCTGTTCGCGAACGTCGACCATGCCCTGGCGGAAACCGCGATCATGGAAGCCGCCCGTCTTATTGCGGAGTCCACCGCGTATCTCCGGCGCGAGGGCTTCATCGACTGAAATTGCCTTGTGCAAGAGCAGCCCGGCCTCTGGCCAAATGCGGGCAGAACGCATATACTTTACTCATGCGCAAAGCGACTCTCGCAATCATTCCTCTTGTGCTCTTCCTCTTTGCTCTCGGATCCTGCGTGTCGTTCAAGGATCCCTGGGTGGGTCAGACCGGGGAGCAGTTGGTGGCAAAGCAGGGGGCCCCGGACAGCAAGGCCGCTGACGGACATGGGGGCGAGGTGTGGGTCTACGTGGATCATGTGCGCAACTGGACTCGCCAGATGACCAACCATGGTCCCGCGGATGTCCTGAACGACTATTACGTGGTGCATCAGTACTACATCGACAGCACCGGCGTGATCTATCGGCACCGGCAGAACCAGCAATAGGGGTCCCGCGGGGACCGGGCTCAGGTCGAGGGCATGATCATCTCATTTTCCTTGAGGTCGATATCATGCGCCGCGCCTTCCCGAATGCTCACCGCGGATGCCAGGGTGATGCGCGCCTTTGACTGCAGCTCCTGAATCGAGACCGCGCCGCAGCTGACCATTGTGCTCCTGACCTTGTCCAGGGTGATGTCGAGGTTGTCCTTCAACTTTCCCGCGTACGGGACGTAGCCGTCCACGCCTTCCTCGAAACTCAGCCCCTCCTGGCCGCCCTCGTGGTAGCGCTGCCAGTTGCGCGCCCTGTTGGAGCCCTCTCCCCAGTACTCTTTCACAAAATTGCCGCCGATCCGCAGCCTGCGTCCCGGGGCCTCGTCGAAGCGCGCGAAGAACCTGCCCATCATGACGAAGTCCGCGCCCATGGCAAGGGCGAGCACGATGTGATAGTCCTGAACGATTCCGCCGTCAGAGCAGAGAGGGACATAGACTCCGGTGGTCTTGAGGTACTCATTACGTGCCTGGGCCACCTCCAGGACAGCGGTCGCCTGCCCCCTGCCAATGCCTTTCTGTTCGCGCGTGATGCAGATCGAGCCTCCCCCGATTCCCACCTTGACGAAGTCAGCTCCCGCGTCCGAGAGATAGCGGAACCCTTCGGCATCGACGACATTCCCGCCGCCTACCCGCACTGAATCGCCGAATTCCTTTCTAATCCAATGGATTGTCTCCGACTGCCACTCAGAGAAACCGTCGGAAGAGTCAACGCAGAGGACATCCGCCCCGGCGGCCACCAGGGCAGGGACGCGCTTCTCATAGTCCCGGGTGTTGATGCCTGCTCCCACCACGAGGCGCTTGCTTCCATCGACAAGCTCTGAAGGGTTGTCCTTGTGCTCGGCGTAGTCCTTGCGGAAGACCATAAAGGCCAGCTGCCCAGTTTTGGAGATCACCGGCAGGCAGTTCAGCTTGTGTTTCCAGATCAGGTCGTTGGCCTCGGAGAGGGAGATGCCTTCCTGGCCGTAGACAAGGTCGCTGAACTTCGTCATGAGGCCGGAGACGCGCGCGTCCTGAGGGGTGGTTGAGAGCCGGTAGTCCCGGCTGGTGAGGATCCCCACGAGTTTCCCCGTGGCGGTGCCGTCTTCCGTCACGGCCATGGTGGTATGGCCCGTGCGTCCTCTCAATGCAAGCA
Organism: Spirochaetaceae bacterium; assembly: GCA_003170115.1. GTDB lineage: Bacteria > Spirochaetota > Spirochaetia > SZUA-6 > Fen-1364 > Fen-1364. The sequence goes on along the minus strand of PMZS01000177.1, from coordinate 22,121 downwards.
CATCCTTCAGGGTCGCGTCGGGACGGATGTTCGAATCGCTTGCGACGAACCCGGCCTTGAACCGCTTCACGCGATCCACCATTTCCGCCTGGTTCTCGATGGGCTGGGACGTGAAGATGAAGGACACCCCGCCCGAGCGGGCAAGGGCAATGGCCATCTGGTGGTCGGATACGGACTGCATGATGGCCGAGGCAAGGGGAATGTTGAGCCGGATCCCCGGGTCCTCACCCCTGTGATGCCGCACCAGCGGGGTGCCCAGGCTCACCGACGCCTGGGTGCAGTCCCTGCGCGTGAGGTTGGGGACCAGGAGATACTCGCTGAAAGTGCGGGACGGCTCCGGATAAAAGAATGACATGTGCCGAGCGTACCAACAGAGGCGCCCTGGTTCAAGTAAAAAAAAAGAGCCGCCCCGAAGGGCGGCTCCTTGATCTGTTGCTTCAGACCGTGGGTTGTTCTTAGAAGAACACCCTGTAGTTCACGAAGAAAGAGGTCTGAGTCGTGGCGCTTGTGTTCGCTCCCGCATTGTTGTCCTTGGTTCCAGAGCCGTAGGCAAAGCCGATCTTCACGAGGTTTGCACCGAACGGCATCTGCACCCAAGCCACGGTGTCATAGTTCGTCTCGCGCTTGGCGAAGCTTGTTCCGTCCAGGGCGGGTTTAGGAAGTATAACCCCCCAGAATTGTCCCGCGTCATTTCCGAAGTCAAACCCGAGGCCAACCTTCGCTACCGTCATGTCGTAGGTAACGCTTGGCTCGAAGTTGTAGCCGATTTTGCTTCCGGACTCGGAAGAGACGTCCTGCCACATGGCCAGGTCAAGTCCGATGGCTCCCATGGTGTAGCCAGCTTCTTCGAAAATGGTGGCCGCGGCCGTCTTCGCCATCGCCTGGAACTCAACGCGCGCCAGGACGTTCGGGATTGCCTTCACGTCAACTCCGCCCCAGAGATAGCCGGTATTAAATGCGCCGTTGCGGTAGCCGAGCTGCACGTTGGCCAGGTTCGGCATGGAGTAGGCTGCGAGCAACGTGCTCGAGGCCAGTGTGGAATTCAGGGAGTCGCTGCCAGGGAATGCACTAATGGGCTGTGGAATGCCGGTTAAAGTATTGAAGGTGTCAGTTGCACCCGTCACAGGCAGGAGGTATCCGATCGTGAGGCCGTCCATGGGCTTCACCAGCACTTCGAATCCAACCTGGCCATCGATCCAGTTTCCCCAGCCTTCCCACGCGGTGGCGAATGCTTCCTCATCCAGAAGTCCGCCCTTCAGGGTCACCATGGGTACCACGCTACCCCAAAGCGTTGCACGATCAACGCCTATTGCAAGGGCACCAGACTTGCCAGTCGCACTTCCGTCTCCAATCAAGCCTTCGGCGTCCAACCTGGTGTTGAGTCCCCAGTTCCCGTCGGCGCTGGTGAACGCAATTCCGACCAGAAACCGGGTCGCGTTGCCTTCGTCATTGTCATAAAGCTTCAGGGTGTTTGTGCCGTCTTTCGGCATCCCCACTACAAAGCCAGTTTCCAACGAGCCTGAAATCTTGAGCGGTGCCACGTCGGCGAAAGCCGCTGCACTCAGGCAGGTCAGAACAAGAAGAACTACGAGTGCCTTCTTCATTGAAGATCCTCCTTCGCTGTTTTCCAGAGAGCCAACGGCTCTTCATCCTATCATACCAGCGCACGGCTGATATGTTATGGCCAGTTCCGTCCGTCCCCTCCCTTCCCGTTTTTTCGGGTCAAGAGCCAACGGCTCCTTTTCAACCCCAGTCGTGCACTGTTCAACGCACGATGAACAGCGATTTCACTGAAGCTTAACAGACCACGCTTTTGGCTGTCAAGCTTTTTTTTTGAGGTCGGAAAAGTGCATAAAGTCACGATTCTGCTGATGTACCCCATATTCAGGAGCAGCACAATGGCAGGATAGACCCAAATGTCCAAATTGTCAAGGAAAAGATTCGAGGGGTTCACCGTCATTACCCTTGTCGGCTGTTTCCACTTGCGCCTTCAATGGACAATCCTGGTCTTCGCGGCTATCCTGAGCGCCGGCCATGCCTGCTGATTGCAAATCGCTCCGTACTCTTCTTAAGCAAGAAGGCCGAACGCCAGCGAACTGGAAGCCTCGCAATGAGAAGGCGCTCGAGCTCCTCGATATGCTCGCTGCCCTGGACGGCGCATCTGTTGATCAACAAGTCATTTTCGGCTTCGTCCCGGGCAGAATCGAAGTGCTCGGGCGCCACACGGACTATGCCGGTGGCCGAACAATCGTTTGTGCAATCGACAGGGGCTTCCTTTTCGCGGCCACCCCGGTGCAGGGACGGCGGATCCGAATCCACGAGGACTCCATTGAGTTCAACCCGGTCGAGTTCGACCTCGATCCAAACCTTTCGCCGCCCGCCGGTCAGTGGGCGAACTATCCGATGACCATGGCACGACGGCTCGCGCGGAACTTCCCCGGGCAGTTGAGAGGGGCCGACATCGCTTTTTCCAGCACGATGCCGGTCGGCAGCGGGATGAGCGGCTCTTCCGCGCTCATGATGATGGTCTTCACCGCCATCGCTTCGGCAAACGGATTTCAAGAGAACGCCGCATTCCAGGCAAACATCAGGAACCCGGTTGACCTCTCGGTCTACCTTGCCTGCGCGGAGAACGGTCAGAGCTTCAGGGGCCTCGAAGGGGACGCCGGCGTCGGTACGTTCGGCGGCTCCGAGGACCACGCCGCGATTCTCAATGCGAAGCCGGGCCAGCTTTCGCTGTTCGGGTTCAGCCCGCCCGAGCTGCAGGCCGAGGTGCCATGGCCTTCCGACTGGCGGATGGTCGTGGCTTTCTCCGGTGTGAGGGCGGAAAAGACCCGGGAAGCCCTGGAGAAGTACAACATGACGTCCCGGCGGGTCAGGGACTCCATGAGCAGGTTCAACCAGCTCGCGGGAACCCGGCTTTCCACTCTGCGGGAGGTTGTTGACCATGAGCCGAAGCCCGGTGGCTCGCGGTGGTTGGCGGCCCTGGCGCATGCGCCCGGCGACTCATCGCCAGGACTTTCAGACCGCGTGCGCCAGTTCATCCTGGAGGACCGGACACACATTCCCCGCGCGCTCGAGGCGTTGAGGGCAAAGGATCTCCGGGCATTCGGGAAGCTCCTCTCCGCCTCTCATCGGGCATCGAAGAAGTACCTCTGGAACATCGTCCCCGAGATCGACTTTCTGCAGAAATCTGCATGCAGGCTCGGCGCTTCGGGTGCTTCGGGATTCGGGGCCGGCTTCGGAGGAAGCATCTTCGCCGTCACTTCGGCGGACCATGCGGAGGAGCTTCTGATCAAGTGGCGCAGGAGATACGTCGCGCGCTATCCGGTTCGCGCCGCGGAGTCTGCATTCTTCATAGCTCAACCGGGTCCGGGAATCGAGGTCTGGGACGACTCAGGCCCCGTGCGGTTCGCCGACCAGGTCTTTCAGACCTGAGCCCCGTTCATCGCTGAGAGAACCTTGAACAATCCCTGTGTGCCCAGGTTCTCCAGTCCCTGCGCCTGCGCCGCGATATAGAACTGGTTGACGAGCGCGAGACCGGGCAGAGAGAGCTTCATGCGCCGGGCTTCCTGGAGGGCGATCCCCATGTCCTTCACGAAGTGCTTGATGAAGAAACCCGGGGCAAAGTCTCCCTTCGCGATTCGCCTTCCCAGGTTGTTCAGAGACCATGAGGCGGCAGCCCCCTTTCCGATGATGTCGATCACCGCGTCCATGCCCAGCCCCGCTGTCTTTGCGTAGAGAAGCGATTCGATCGTGCCGATCATGGTTCCCGCAATGGCGATCTGGTTGGCCATCTTGGTGTGCTGGCCGGCGCCCGGCCCGCCCATGAGCGCGATCGTTTCCCCCATCTTCTGGAACAGGGGAAGGGCGCGATCGAAGGCCTGTTTTTCCCCGCCGACCATGATGGCCAGGCGAGCCTCGCGGGCGCCGACGTCACCTCCGGACACCGGGGCGTCAAGGGACGCCGCTGACCGTGCGCGCGCCGTCTCGTGGATCCTTATCGCCAGCGAAGGATCGGACGTGCTCATGTCGCACACCAGAGACCCGGCCCGGACGCCTGCCAGGATCCCGTCCGCGCCGAAATAGACCTGCTCCACTTCCGAAGGAAATCCGACCATGCAGAACGTGATATCGATGCGCTCCGCAACCTCCTTCGGCGTCGAACACCATGCGGCTCCTTCCGCCAGCAGTTCGGTTGCCTTGTCGCGGGTCCTTGTGTTGAGGGACACCGGATACCCGGCTTTCAGAAGGTGCCCGCACATGGACCTTCCCATGACGCCGATGCCGACCCAGCCCACCCGTGTTTCTGCCATATTCATCCTTTCAAAGCTTTTCGAGAGGAGGCTCAGCATCGCCGAGCTTCATCACCGGCCCGTCACCCGGCGACGCCCAGCGCACCGCGTTGCGGATCACCATCTGGACATCCCGCTGTTTGTAGGTCGGGAAGGTCTCATGGCCGGGCCTGAAATAGAAGATCCTTCCCTTGCCGCGCGTCCAGCAGCAGCCGGACCTGAACACGTTGCCACCGGCAAACCAGCTTATGAGCACCGTGGCCTCGGGGGAGGGCACGTCGAATCTTTCGCCGTACATCTCTTCATGAGCGATCTCGAACCAGGGACCGAGCCCGTCGGCAATCGGGTGGCCCGGCTCCACTACCCAGAGGCGTTCCTTCTCGCCGGCCTCGCGCCAGCGAAGCAGGCAGCTCGTGCCCATCAGCCGGGCGAACGGCTTTGACATATGCGCGGAATGCAGGACGATCAGGCCCATGCCCTGCAGAACCCGCTGCTGCACCCGGGCGGCGACCTCGTCCAGGACCTCATCGTGCGCCAGGTGGCCCCACCATACCAGCACATCGGTGGACTCCAGAGCTCCGGCGCCCAGGCCGTGCTCGGGCTCGTCGAGGGTCGCCGTGCGGACCGTCATGTCCGGCTCGCGCCGCAGCGGTTCCGCGAGAGCCCCATGAATGCCTTCCGGATAGACCGCCGCCACGCTCGCATCGGTCTTCTCGTGCCTGTTCTCGTTCCAGATCATCACTCGAATCATTCCCCTTTTTACACTGTTTTTGCATTTTCATCTTGTCCCCCTGACACACACACATCGGAAAACCGATATGCTACACTGTGAAGGGTGGTACGTCCGTGAAATCCCGGTCGCTGGGAGTCATCTTCATTGCCGCTGTCATCGTGCCCAGCATCCTCCTGGCCGTTCTCTCCATCAGGTCGGCCGGCAGGGAAGAAGCCTGGATGGAGAAGCAGATGGCGGCAACCCTCGATGCCGAGGTGAGCCATACCGCCGGCCTGGCCGGTGCCGAGGTAGGACGGGTCATCGACGATCTGCGCACCGCGCTGGATGTCCCCGTGGGCAGCGACTACGGGCGGATCCTCACCCGGTGGAAGAGCGCCACTGCCCTCGTCGCCGTCCCCTTCATGCTTTCTCCGCGCTACGGGATACTCTGGCCTCCCCCTGATGCCCGTGCGGACGACGAGCAGAAACGATTTCTCAAAGAGAACGGGTCCTTCCTCAGCGACAGGATCGCGACGACCGTGCTTCAGAATATCGCCGTCAGGTATCAGAACGAGATACTGGCGGAAAACTCCGTAGCGAAAGACAAGGAATCCGAGAGCGGCGCGCCAGCGGCGACAGTGCCGGAAGGGCGTGCCGCCGCGGAGGCTCAGGCAGGCGCGGCGGTTGCCCCTGCCACCCGGCAGAAAGCGATCGATTCGTTTGCGCAGAGCCCCAGCATTCAGACCCGCGTGTACGAGGAAGCCCGGGAGAAAGGCGACCAGTTGAACGCCAGGATCGTCGAGCCGATGGCGATGGCATCGCAAGGCCAGTCCCTGGCGGCAGACGCGGCCGCGGCGCCAGGCCTTGGGGACGAGGCTGCGAAACCGGCTCCGGTTCCCGCTCCCACCGCGAAGAAATCGGCGGCGCCCGCAAAGGAGCAGCCGTCCCAGTTCGTGCTCACTTCCCAGCTTCTCAGCCAGATCGCCTCCCAGGGAGACTCGGGGCTCATTCCCCGGTTCATCGGGGAGAAGCTCGTGTTTCTTTTCTGGGAGCGCCAGAAGGACGGCAGGATCGCGGGCTGCGAGATCGCGGCGGGCGCGTTTCGCGACCGAATTGCGGGTGTGCTGACTTCGACCTGGTCTCCCGTGAGGATCCTCACCCTGCTGGACGAAAACGGTGCACCGCTCGCCACGCCTCCCGACACCGCGGGACGCGACTGGCGCCGGCCCTTCGTTGCCCGCGAGATCGGGGAGTCGCTTCCCCGGTGGGAGGCCGCCGCGTATCTCACCCGGCCCGACTCGATTGCCGCACAGGCACGCTCGTCATCGCTCGTGATCTGGATCATGGTGATGATCCTGTTCGTCTCCGTTGCCGGAGGTGGAACGATGGTGCTCTCCTCCGTGTACGGGGAGATGAAGCTCGTGCGGCAAAAGGCCACGTTTGTCACCAACGTGTCCCACGAGCTGAAGACACCGCTCACCTCGATCAGCCTCTTTGTCGACCTTCTTCGCAGGAAGGGGCCTCTTCCTCAATCCAAGAAGGAACAATACCTCTCACTCATGGCATCCGAAACGGAGCGGCTGACCCGGCTCATCAACAACGTCCTCGATTTTTCACGGGACAGAGCGGCCCGCCGCTACTCGATGAGCACGGTTGACGCCCGGGAGGTCACCGGCCAGATCGTAGAAAGCCAGAGAGTGCGCCTTGAAAGCAGGGGCTTCAGCGTGTCGTTGGAGCCGGCCTCCGCTCCGGCAGCCCCGGTACGGGCCGACTCTGAGGCGCTGAAACAGGTCCTTCTCAACCTGCTTTCCAACGCTGAGAAGTATTCCGCGGAGAGGAAAGAGATCGTCGTCAGTGTCACGCGCGAGCCGGAGGCTGTCCTCATCACGGTGAATGACCGGGGAATCGGGATCCAGGAAAAGGACCGGGAAAAGGTCTTTCGCGAGTTCTACAGGGTCGACGATTCGCTTTCCAGCGGCGTGCAGGGCACGGGCCTGGGGCTTACGATCGCACGAAGGATTGCGCGGGATCACGAGGGAGACATCACGTGCGCGCCGCGGGACGGGGGAGGCACGAGTTTTGTCGTGCGCCTGCCCGCCGCGGGCAGGGGGGAGGCTCCGGCATGAAACAGCGGATCCTGGTCGTGGAAGACGACCCGGCAATTCTGACTGGGCTCGTGGATCTCCTGCAAGGGGAAGGTTTTGCAGTCGTTCAAGCCGCGACCGGCACGGCCGCGCTCGCGCGTCATGCGGAAGGCGCGCCCGACCTCGTGCTTCTCGATGTCATGATCCCGGAGAAGAGCGGCTACGACGTCTGCCGCGAGATCCGGCGCACCGACCCCGTGACTCCGGTGATCATGCTCACGGCAAAAGGCCAGGAGATAGACCGGGTCGTAGGCCTTGAGCTGGGCGCGGACGACTACGTGGTGAAGCCCTTCGGCGCCGCTGAGCTCGTGGCGCGGATCAGGGCCGTGCTGCGCCGTGGCCGTCCTCGGCAGAGCCTGAAGGACGAGGCGCCGCTCAGTTTCGGAGACGTCACGGTGGACCCCCGGACGATGCGGGGAAACAAGGCCGGCAGGGAGTTCGACGTGAGCAGGCGGGAGCTTGCCCTGCTCCAGCTCTTCATCTCGCGTGAAGGGCAGGCGTTGGACCGCATCACTCTCATGGACCAGGTGTGGGGTGTGCGCTACGAGGGAACCACCAGGACCCTGGACCAGCACATCGCGGGCCTGCGAAAGAAGGTGGAGGACGACCCCTCCCATCCGCGGCACATCACGACGGTCCACGGGACAGGGTACAGGTTCACCATGTCTCCCTGACGGCGGTTGCGGACCGGCCCCGGAGAGGATATAGTCAGGGGTCGGGTTCAATGAAGAAAAAACTTCTATATATTGTGGCTGCAATCTTCGCTTTTTTTCCCGGGCGTCGCGCCTACCTTCCGATGCTGGCGGCAACGTCCGTGCTCGGATTGGTGCTTTTCCTCATTTTCCCCCCGGCCGCTCCCCCGACCGGCGGCGGGGCCCTGTTGATTCACAATCCCCGGGCCGCGCGCGGGCCCGTCAACACGGATCGCGCGAAACTCCCGGCCATTCGGTATCTCACCCTGGACGCGGGGGACATCGTGGACCTGTCCCCAGGCCCGGTGACCTTCGGCCGGCATCCCGAGCTCCTCTCCCGCCTTGGCCTGACGTCGAGATATCGTGCGCGAGGGTCGGGCCACACGGTGCTGGCAATGGGAAAGGGCCGGACACGGCGCCAGGTCTACCTGTTCGTGAGCTCTCTGCCCTCGCGGCAGGTGAGCCGGGACGACGTGGACTGGTACAGGACTCAATATGGGACGGGCTATGCCAATTGCGGGCCCGCCGTGGTCTCCATGGCCGCGCTCTGGGCGCGTGGCAAGGCCATTCCGGTCCAGGACATCCGCCAGGAGATCGGGTATCCCTACGACGACGGCGCGGTGAGCTTTGACAACCTGGGCGCCGCCCTGGGCCTGCACAAGATTCCCTTCACGACAGTCCAGCTTGCCGGGCCCGCCGATCTGCGAAAGATCGTGGATCGGGGCCACATCGCGGTGGTGCTCTTCCAGACCGGGGAAATCGAAAAAGCGGATGGGGACCCGGTCACGGATCTCGTGGGTCGGTACTACGACGACGACGAGGGCCACTACATCATCGTGAAGGGGTACACGCTGGACAAGGGCTACTTCGTGGTCTACGACNNTGTACCCGGTGGACTGGGAATCGAACAGTCTTCGCTACGGGGACGACGTGAGCATGATCGGGAAGAACCGCTACTACCCCGCCGACCAGCTCTTCAAAGCGCTCCGGACTCCGCTCGTGCTCGAGGTGTCGTCGAACTGATCGGGGCCCGCTTCCTTTCCGGGAAGCTCAGGGCCGTAGTGAGATACAGCACCAGCGCCAGGGCGAACACGATGTTCCATCCCGTCGTGACCGAGAGGATGTTTGCCAGCGGCGTTGCCAGCACGGAAAACGCGCCGTTGATCGCCCACGCCCACGGAATGAGCGAATCGGATACGCCCGCAAGAGACGAGGTCCCGAGCGCGAACGGTCTCCCCAGCGCCAGGGAAATCGGCGCCATGAGGAGCACGGCGATCAGCATGCGCACGGGGAGGGGCAGCCCGATGCCGGCGCGCATGAGCGGGTCCAGGCCGAATATGAAAAAGATCAGGCTCGCGGCGATGACGACAAGCCCTCCCACCAGACCGCGCCCGCGGTTGTCCCTGAAGCGCTCCGCGCGCCAGCTTCCCAGCCCGGAAAAAACGAGCACGCCGGCGAGCACGGTCGCGAACGCCAGCGTGGAGCTTTCCAGAAAGAAGGAGAGCTTCTTCATCAGTGCGAGCTCGATGAAGAAGAAGCCGAATCCCAGCGCCGCGAAATAGAAGAAGACCTTCGGCAGCATGAAGCGCGCCCCGGGCTCCCGGCGAATCGCCTTTCTGCCCGCTCCCAGCGGGAGGAGAAGCACGAGCGCGGCCAGCACGAGAGCCTGCCCCAGCACGACGAGGTTCAGCAGATAGCCGATCTCCCGCTCGGGCAGCACCTGAAGCCGGGCCAGCAGTGTGCGGATCCGGGTGAGGCGCGAGATGGAGAAGAAATCGGGCCGGTCCATGGTCGAGGGAGTGAGATTGAAGAACCGGCCCGCCGTGGTGAGAGGCCGATCGCTCCCGAGGATCTTCACCAGGTCGATCATGAGCGCGTCCTGCGCCGTGTCCGACACCTGGACCTCACCCTGCTCGAAGGATACGGGCGGAAGGTCGTTCCACACGCTGATGGAACCGGGATCGATGCCGGGATACCAGGGCGTGTCGAAGGACCTGTCCGAGCACCAGGCCACGAGGGCCTGGATGTCGGAAGCTGAAAACGGCTCGTTGCTCACGAGAAGCTGGCACGTCCACGCGGTGCGATACGCCAGCACGTGGCGCCCCGGGTCATTGATCCCCTGCCCGCGCAGCGCGGCAACAAAGGTATTTGCAAGCTTCAATGTGTACACATTGAATTCGGAGATGTCGACCGGGATGGAGAGAATCCCTCCCTTCGAGAGGGACCTCAGGTACGTCTCCACCGCCTCCGTAGTGAACGACCACGCGTTGTTCGCATCCTGGGAAAGGAAATCGCTTGATATCTCGATGAGATCGAAACGCTCGCTCGCGCCCTGCAGGATGGAGAAGGCGCTCCCGCCTCGCAGCCGGATTCCCGAGGATGCCTGGAGGCCGGGGGCCGCTTTCAGCAGACGGTCGCGGGCGACACGGTAGACATCGCCAGGCTGCTCCAGTGCGATTCCCGATGCCGCGCCGCTCCTGGCGCTCTCCGCGATTTTCATTCCGCCATTCGTGCCAAGAAGGAGCACGCGTGGATGCGGCCGGATCGTGTACGGGAAAAAGGCAAGGGATCCCTTGAGGTACGAATAGTCCGACGGCAGGTCGCGCATGAGCGAGCTCACGCGCTGCGCGTCACGGTAGAGGCCGAGCGTCCTCGGCGGTGATGCGATATCCGATCCGTAGTTGTTCGTCATGCTCACGTCGTCGAACTCGGTGTAGTCATCCATCGTGAGCCAGGAGCCGCCCGGCGACACCCGGGAGTCGATCACCTGCGACCCCTTGATGCCGAGCACTGAGTGCAGTTTCTTGAAGTCCGGGACGGAAAACGTGCTGGTGGACAGCACGAGATACAGGCCGAATCCCAGCAGGGCCGCAGACCCCGCCAGGGCACCAATGCCACCGGGGAGCGAGAGGCTCTTCAAGGAAGCGCCGGTATTGAGGGCAATGACCACGAACAGGATGGGCAGCATCACCGCGGGCAGGTGGTAGGGGTGCAGCAGGAACATGGCTGCCAGGATGACCGCGGCGCCGCACGCGGCGCCCAGGAGGTCGACCGCATAGACCTTCGGCATCTCCCGGCTGCCGATCAGGAACACCAGGCCGATGTAGGTGCCCGTCAGGAAGAACACCGGGAACAGGCCTGCGTAATAAAGAAAAATGTTGCCGATCTGGCTCTTCCACAGCACCTCGTTCTGGAGCTGCAGGGGGTTGAACGGGTTGCCGCGCAGGAGGGCGAAGGCCACGATCGCGGCGGCCAGCAGAAGAGGGGGAATGAGATACAGGTACAGCTCATGGTTGCGGTGGAAGTGATCCCTGGCGAGCGTCAGGAGGACACCGCCGAAGGAGTACCCCAGCAGGGCAAGAGAAATGACCCAGTAGCTGTAGTCTGAAAAAAGCGCGATTGCAAAGAAGCGGCTCAGGAAAGTCTCGAAGGACAGGCCGAAGAGCGAGACCAGGAACAGTGACGCCAGCGTCCTGCGCGAGATCATCAGGGCGAGCTCATCAGCGCGAGGGCCGGGGGGGAGGAGTCTGGATCTGTCCGGTCATGGGGATGAAGAGGGTGGACACGTCGCGCTGGGAGTGCACCTTGCCCTGTGCGTCCTTTGTGAAGGTGTAGAGGAACTGCGGCTTCCAGGGCTGCCCGATCGGGATGATCATCCGCCCGCCCTTCCTCAGCTGGGACAGGAGCGCCGGCGGAACGAATGGCGCCTGCGCGGTGACCAGGATGATGTCGAATCCCCCTTCCACCTCGGGCCACCCGAAGAATCCGTCTCCGACACGGGACTCGACGTCCTCGAACCCCAGCGGGCCGAAGATGTTCTTCACCTTGTCGCCGAGGGAGGTGATGATCTCTATCGTGTACGCCTTCTTCACGATGCGTGAAAGGATCGAGCTTTGAAACCCGCTGCCCGTTCCGACCTCCAGGGAAACGTCGGTGGCCCGGGGCTTCGCCTTGGCCGTCATGTAGGCCTGCATGAGGTAGTCGGTAAGGACCGAGCCGTACCCGATCTTCCATTCCCGGGCGGGCACTTCATACACGGACTGGCCCATGTTCCGGCCCGCCTCGTAGTTGTACATGAAGTATTCCCGCGGGACTTCCGCAAAGGCCTTCATGACCACGGGATCGGCGGAGCTGAAATTGCGAACGAGCATCGCCCTGATTTCATCGAGATACTTCTGCTTGCGCTTCTGGGCGGAGAGGAAGGAGCTCTCATCGACGCCGCTTACCTCGCGGCCGCTTCCCCGCATTGCATTCTGGTAGACAGGGAACTCCCATGCGCGCTGCTGCGCGCCCAGCGGCGTCATGCACGGAGCGGCGAGAATGAGGACGAGGAGGGAGAAGATTGCGCGGACCTTACACGCCACCAGCGTTTCTCCTCAGCATCTCTCCGACGCCCTGTTCGGTGGTGACCGAGTGCCCGTCCAGGGGCACGACCCTCTCGTGGATCGTGTCGAGAATCCATTCCTTCTGGGGGAAGAATGCCTCTTCCATCTCCGCGCAGGGAGTGATCCAGTTCCGCGCGCCCACCACGGCCACCGGCGCATCCAGGGAATCGAAGGCCATCTGCGTGATGTTCGAGGCCATGGTGTGGAGGAACGAGCCGCGCTCGCAGGCATCAGATGCCAGCACGCATCGGCCGGTTTTCCGCACCGAGTCGAGGATTTTCTCGTAGCGCAGGGGATTGATGAACCGCGCGTCGATCACCTCGGCGGACAGGCCGTGCTTCGCGGAGAGGATGTCCGCGCTCTCCAGCGCCTTGTACAAGGTGGCGCCCACCGTGACGATCGTGATATCGGTTCCGGTCCGGCGGATGGCCGGCTCGCCCTCGTCCACCTCGTAGTACCCTTCCGGCACGCCGCCGGGCACGAACAGCTCCCCGACGTCGTACACCCTCTGGCTTTCCAGGTACACAACCGGATCCGTGCCTCGGAGCGCGAGGTTGAGCATGCCCTTCGCATCGTAGGGAGTGACGGGGAACATCACCTTCAGCCCGGGCATGTGGGCCAGCAGTGAAGACCAGTCCTGGGAGTGCTGGGCGCCGTACTTGCTTCCCACCGAAACGCGGAGCACCAGGGGCATCTTCAGCACGCCTGCCGACATCGCCTGCCATTTGCAGACCTGGTTGAATACCTCGTCGCCGGACCTTCCAAGGAAGTCGCAGTACATGAGCTCGGGGACCGCCCTGCCCCCCGACAGCGCGTAGCCGACGGCGGCGCCCACGATTGCTCCCTCGGAGATCGAAGTGTTGAACAGCCGGTGGTACGGCAGCGCCTCGGTGAGCCCGCGGTACACGGCGAACGCGCCGCCCCAGTCCCGGTTCTCTTCCCCGAAGGCCGCCATCGTGGGGTCGATGGAGAAGCGGTGCAGCATTGCCTCAAAGATCGCATCGCGAAGGGCGATGACCTGGCTCTTGGGAAGCGGCTTTCCGTCAGGGCCGATTCCTGAGCGCGACTTGCGGGCATTGGCGAGGATCCGGGGATTCGCTGCCGGCGCGATCAACATCTCGGGCTGCCGGTCATCGAACTTTTCCACGTTCCCGTTGGAGAACATCAGGTCCCCGATGGCATCCGACGGCCCCCTGCCGCCGACCCTGACCCGGGGCGACACCTGGAGAGAGACGGCGAGCTCGGTGATCCTGCGTATCCGCTCCTGCGCCGACTGCTGGATTGCCTGCAGATCTTCAGCGGCGGCGATCTTCGCTGCCACGAGATCCTTGCCGTAGCTTGCGATGCAGTCCACGTCCTGCCACAGCGCCACTTCCTCCTTGGTGCGGTACGAGGAGGCGTCCGACGGCGAATGGCCCGAATAGCGGTAGGTGATGATATCCAGGAGCACCGGGCCGCGGCCCTCCAGGAGCACCTTCTTCTTGCGCTCGATGGCATCGCAGACGGCCAGGGGGTTGTACCCGTCCACGCGCTCGGCGTGCATCTGCTCGGGGTTCACGCCGGCGCCGATTCGCGCGAGCACCTTGAAGCCCATGGTCTCCCCGAGTGTCTGGCCGCCCATGCCGTAGAAATTGTTGAAAAAGCTGAAGAGCATGGGAGGAGCGCCGCCCACATCTTTCGGCCAGAGGGTGCGGTACTGGTCCATGGCCGCCACCATCATCGCCTCCCACACGGGGCCGCAGGCCGAGGAGCCGTCCCCGATATTGGCGATGACGATGCCGGGCTTGCGGTTGATCCTCTTGAACAGGGCGGCGCCCACGGCGATGTCCGCGGAGCCTCCCACGATGGCATTGTTCGGCATGCTCCCGAAGGGGGCAAAAAACGCGTGCATCGAACCGCCCATGCCCTTGTTGAAGCCGTTCTCCCGACCGAAGATCTCGGCCAGGACGCCGTAGAGGACGAAGTCCACCGCCAGGTCTTCAGCGGCTCCGTGCGCGCCTTTTTCCACAACGCGCAGGAGAGCGCCGCCGAAGTAGGTCTCCATTATTGAGGAAACCTGCGCCGCCGGCAGGCGTGCCGCCGAGGAAAGGCACTTCGCGATGATCTCGCCGTGGCTGCGGTGGGAGCCGAAGATGAAATCTTCGATGCCCAGGCGCATGCATTGGCCGACCACGGTGGACTCCTGGCCGATCGACAGGTGCGCGGGGCCGAGGTGATCGTAGGCGATTCCCTGGTAGGCGCCCTTGGTCTTGATCGTGTTCAGCATGGTCTCGAACTCGCGAATGATCGCCATGTCCCTGTAGGCGCGGAGCAGGGCGTCTTTTCCGTGGGACTTCAGCTCTTTTTTCATGTCCAGGACATACGCGTTCAGCGGGATGTCCGTGAAGGAGAGCATCCCCGGTTTGCGGGTTTCACGCGGGTCAACGACGATGGATTTCGGCATATTGTCTTCCTTTGTTGTGCTATCTTGCGAGGAGAAGGTCGAACTGGGCGATCTCGGCCGCAAGGGCCTGGAGGAATCGCGCGCCGGGCGCGCCGTCCACTACCTGGTGATTGATCGTGAGCGACAGCCCGATCTGTGGAACGAAGCTTGTAGCGCCGTCGGCGGCTGCAATTGGCCCGGGCACGATCGCCCCGACGCCGATGATTCCCACCTGCGGCGCGTTGAGCACGGGGGTGAATCCGTGCACCCCGAAGGTGCCCAGGTTCGTGACGGTGAACGTCCCGCCCGCCATCTCCTCCGGCCTGATCCCCCCGTCGCGGCAGCCGGCCGCCAGGCGCGCGGTCTCCCGCGCGATTTCCCTGAGGCTGAGCGCGTGTGCGTTCCTGACCACGGGCACCATGAGACCCTTCGGTGTGTCCACGGCGAACCCGAGGTGCACCGATGCGTGAAGCCGCAGCGTGTCCCCGACGAAAAGCGCGTTTATGCCAGGGTGCAGGGGGAGGACGCGTGAGACGGCATAGAGCACCATGTCGTTGATCGTCACGTCGCGCAGGCCCATCTGCTCGGGGCTTTCCTTGAACTTTTTTCGCAGGGACTGGATCGTCCGAGCATCCGCGGCCGTGTGCATCGTGAGCTGAGCCGTGGTTTGGAGCGAAGCGAGCATGCGCTCGGAGATGAGCTTGCGGATCCCCGTCACCTTGACCTCGCGCACCTCTCCTGTGACGGGGGGCGCAGCCCTTGGTGCGGCACCCGGTTGTGCAGCGGCGACATCACGTTCGATGATGCGACCGCCAGGGCCCGTGCCGCGAAGCCCTGCGAGCTGGACCCCCCTCGAGGCGGCAAGCGCCTTTGCGCGAGGGGAGGCTTTGATTTTCCCGTCTGTGGGCGCTGGGGCAGCAGGAGCAGCCGGCGGAGGTGGCGCTGCTGGCGCAGGTGGAGCGGCGGCTGCCGGACCCCCGGCGCCTCTGAGCGCTTCAGCGTTCTCCCCGGGCTTCCCGATGGCCGCGATCGGGGCCAGCACGGGCACGTCGGCACCCTGTTCGTGGAAGATCGCAAGGAGCGTCCCTTCCGCCGGGGACTCCACTTCAAACGTCGCCTTGTCGGTTTCAACCTCGCAGAGAATGTCGCCGGCCTTCACCGCATCGCCCGCGTGCTTTTTCCAGCTCACGATGATGCATGATTCGACCGACTGACCTTGCTTGGGCATGATGACGGTGGTTGCCATGGAGATCTCACAATAAGTTTGGTGTTTCGAAATGTCAATAAGGGAGCGGTTGTCGGGGTTGCCGGGCGCGAAAAACCAGGTGAGAGATCTCACGCATACGCTTTGTACTCAGTTTCTGAGTACATCCAGCAGCGTGGAGCCGGTCCCGCGATCATGGGGCGGGTGCGGAAAGCTGAAACCTGACTGGAATCACAACCCTGCAGGGCACCGGCGTCCCTTCCTGCAGCGCCGGCGCAAAGAGAGCGCGCCGAACGGCTTCGAGGGCCGCCTGGTCGAGGGACGCGTGGCCGGATGACGCGACCACTTCTGCAGTCGTCACGACTCCGGAAGCGTCTACAGCGGCGGCCACTTTCACCAGGCCCTCGAAGCCCGAGCGGCGGGCGCTCCTCGGATACTCCGGAAAGATGTCCTCTCGGAGCCGCGGCGCAACGAACCCGGTTGCGGCAACAGCGGGCGTGCCGGCGACGCCGCTCCCGGCACCGGCGCCTCCCTTGGTGCCCCCGGGCGATGCGGCGGACGAGGCGGCAGATGCGCCGTCGCTCCCGCTGGCGGGGCCGGCCCCTGAAGCCTGGCTCCCGGGTTCACCGGCTGATTCGGGGACGGAAACTGCCGTTGCCGCTGGTTCGGTGTCCCAAACTGCCGCTACAGGCGGTTCGGTCCGTGCGGCGGGGCGCAACGGCTCCGTGGGCGCGACTTCCGCGGGACCAGCCCTCGTTTCCTGCACTGTGCGCACTGCAGCGGCCCTGCGAGCAGGTGCCTGCGTCACCGCCGGACCCCCTTGCGCCGCCGCGGCCGCCGCCAGGTCCAGCTCGACGGTCGGGATCGGCGGTTCCGCGCCAACCGCGGCGCGCGGCACGAGCAGGATCACTGCATGGATGCCGCACGCCGCGAAAAGGCAAAGCGCGAAACCCGGCCGGGGGCCCATCGTCCTACAGGTGCAGCTGCATGCCCATCTCGAGGGAGAACGGAGGCATGGGGTAGCCGGACTGCGTGTAATAGAGCGTATTCAGGATGTTCATCAGGTCCAGCGAAAAAACCATGTTCTCGGTCGCGGCGATCTTGTAGCCGGCGTTCATGACCACATAGCCGGGGAGGGATGTCGAAGCGGTGTTAGCGGCATCGATGAACTTCTCGCTGACGTATTGCACCTCCAGCCTGAGGCTGTGGATGCCATTCGTGTAGCGGCTGGTGATGCTGAGGTTGTGGAGAGGGACAAAGGGGACTCGCATGTCGTCCGAGAGCTGGTAGCTCTGGCCGAGGTACTGCAGGAGCAGGCTGTAGATGAAGGCGTAGTCGGCTTCCAGGGAAAGCTGGTCGGTGACGTTCGCCGTTGCGTGGACTTCCGCCCCGGGGAGAAAGGACTCGCTGATGTTCACGGGGGTCTCGATGTAAACCTTAGGCTGGCTGACAGTATTGGAATAGTTGCCCCAGTTGATTTGATCATACACGAGCCGACCGAAGAGGGACGCCTCCAGTGAGAGTCGCTTCCCCGCGAGTGCTAGGCCAATCTCGCCGCTGTACGAGGTTTCAGGCTTCAAGTTCGGGTTGCCGTACGAGTAGTATGTGTCGCCGAAGTACGAGCCGTCAAATGAATACCAGTATAAATCGCTCAGTGTTGGAACACGGTATGCACTGCCGAGCGTTGCCTTGAGCGAGGTCATGTCCGAGAGGGAAACCACGGCGCCGAGCTGATAGGAGAGGTAGCCGGAAAAATCAGAATAGAAATCGTAGCGGACCGAGGGCGTGACCGTGAGGAACTGAAAGGGAGAGAAGGGCAGGGAGAGGAACCCGGCTAGAGTGAGCCGGTCTTTTCGGCTGGCAAGGTTGGTGCTGTCTGCCGTCTCGTAGGAGCCGTTCCCCCCGTAGACCGCTGAAATCGCATCGGAGAGAGAAAGCTTCTGGGTAAGGTCGAGGGTTGCTGCATTGGTGGTGTGGTCACTTGCCGGAGGGTAGAGAGGGTTGTCGTAGGTCTCCTTCGCGTATCGGTAGGAACCCTTTAGATCAAAACTCAGTAAATCCGTGAAGAAATGGTTTGTGATAAACCCAAACGAGCCCGTGGCGGATGTATCCTCCTGAGTGGCCTGGCTGCTCACGATGCTGACAGAGCCTGGCACCCCGATCAGGGAATGGTCGAAAGAGCCTTTTGCAGAAAACGATCCGCCCAGCAGAGGAAGATCGAGAGCTGCGTATGCGTCTTCGGCGACGTCCTGCGCATTGTTCCTCTGTCTCCAGCCTCCGAAACTGGAGGTGTCATCCCAGATGAATGCGTTTGCGGCCCGGGTGAAAGACCCGCCGCCCGTCAGCCCCACATCCCCCACCTTGTCCGCAAGCAACAGAGTGACTTTCTGATTGTCGAAGAGGCTTGCCGCCGATGCAGGAGCGAAGGACGAACCGGTCTCCGTCACCGCATACCCGTCGTGAGGGATGTAGCTCCCGTTCGTGATCGTGAGATCGATCGAGGGCGCCGCGGCCTTCTTTGTGATGATGTTGATGACGCCTCCCACGGCGCCCGTTCCCCACAGAGAGCTCGCCCCGCCCTGGACGATTTCGACGTGATCGATATTATCTACCGGGATCCGCGAAAGGTCGACGAAGCCGTCGAAGCTGGAGTTCTGCCGTATCCCGTCGACGAGCACCAGCACCTGCGACGAGGTGGATCCCCTGATGCT
The DNA here is from genome assembly GCA_003170115.1 of Spirochaetaceae bacterium. Lineage (GTDB taxonomy): Bacteria > Spirochaetota > Spirochaetia > SZUA-6 > Fen-1364 > Fen-1364. The sequence continues at coordinate 3,556 of PMZS01000177.1, read as the reverse complement.
CACCGTCTTGACCTGGCCCACGGGTCCATAGCCGTTGACCACGACTCCGCTCTGTTGCGCGAGGACGCCGGACAGGTCGGCGGCACCCGACTCCTGGATGTCCTTCTGCGTGATGACGGTGACGAAGCTCGGCGATTCGAGCACGGAAGAATCAACCCTTGTCGCGGTGACGACGACCTCGTTCAGCTCAGGGGTCTGTTGGGCCCCGGCGGGCACGCAGCCAAGGCAGGCGGTGACGACGAGCAGGCAAAGGATATTTCTGCGCACGGAAATCTCCCGGCCGCCGGGTCAATCCTTCGATCTGCATTCTCACGGAATGGTGGAAACGATGCACGCCGGCCATCCTTTTTTCCGCGAAGGGTGTTGGTTTCGGGAATCGTCTCCTGGCTTCCGGATCTCATGTCCTGCAGCGCCTTCTCACCTTCACCTTGAAGGCAATGGCCTGTGGGTGTTGCCACCCCTTGGGTGCTGGCACACACCCTGCTGCGGGAATCCCCGGTTACAGTGGCGGGACCGCTGCGGAATCGCACCGCATTCCGTGTTTCTCGAAACAGGCAGCTCGCAGCCTTGATACCACGGCCGGAAGCAAGTGTCAACAACGAAGGGCACTTTTTCGAAGGCCCCTTTCCCGCGGACTGCAAGGCGGGCGCCTGTGTGCGGGACAAGGCTTGCGAAGACGCGGCAACGTACTTTATCGCGGGTTGGCGCAAAATGGTTCGCCGGGAAAGAGGAAGAGCGAAGGAATGACTCGCCAACGAGCGGCCCGTGCCCGCATCGCCCATTGCCTTAACTATTGACCCGGAAAAGACGAACATGGTAGTGTAGACACGCTGGTATGATGAGGATCGAATGATGCAGGCCCCTGATTTCGAAACGTTTGGTGACGACTTTTCCTCGGACAAGATCTATTGTGCGAATTGCATCCACTGCAAGCTCTTCAGGTACCCCAAGGGCGAGGCGAACCAGTACGGTCTCCGCGTGCGCTGCGATGCGGGCAAGTGGCGCAAGAAGCTCGGCGAGGAGAAGGTCTATAAGTACTTCACGGTGATCCGGCGCACGATCGACGAATGCGACTCCTACGTCCCGATGGGGGAGATCGAGGTGTTCCTGAAGGAGCTGCGGAAGAATCTTCCCATCAAGGACGAGATCTACTCGCCGGCACAGAACGAGACCCTATGACGATTCGTCGACGAACCGCTTTTCTGCTCGCGGCCTGCGCGGCCTGTGCTGCCGCGTGTGCCACCCTCGCCTCGTGCGCATCCGGGCCCACTACCATCCCCCCGGGGCTTTCCGCGGCCGAGATGTTCCAGCGCGCGCAGGACGCCTCGGACAAGGGCAACTATCCCCTCGGCATCCGATACTATTCCCTGATCCAGGTCTCCTTCCCGGACGACGTCAATCATATGACATGGGCGGAGTATGAAATCGCGTTTCTCCACCACAAGATGGGAAAGAACGACGTTGCGCTTTCTCTCATCAACGACCTTCTGGACAAGTACACGAAGGAAGGGGACGCGCTCCCGCCGGCTCCCCGGGTTCTCGCATTGAAGCTGAAGACCCGCCTGGAAGAGACCCTGCCGAAAACGCAGTGAAACGGTACTCCTTCTGTCCCGTGTGCGGGAGCCCGTACCGTCCGCTCGGATCCCCCCCAGCGCCGGTGTCGAACCTTCTGCTGTGCTCCTCGTGCGGTTTCGAGTTCTGGCAGAACTCGAAACCCGCGGTGGGCGCACTCGTCACCAGGATCGTGGACGGTCGGCCGCAGGTCCTGCTCACGCGCCGGGCCGTCGAGCCGCACAAGGGAATGTGGGACTTTCCGGGGGGGTACCTGGAAAACGGCGAGCCGCCGGAAACGGGACTTGCGCGCGAGCTGGAGGAGGAACTGGGCGTGCGGATTACGCGGCCGCGACTGTTCTCCATGGGAATCGACGAGTATCCCCGGGACGACGTGGCCGAGGAAGCGCGGTTCGTCCTCAGTCTCCATTACCGATGCGAGATTCCCGCCGACGCCCGTATTGCGGCGGCCGACGACGTAGCCGAAGCCGCCTGGTTTCCCCTGGACCAGCCGCCTGAGAATGTGGCATTCGTGAGCAACCGGCGCGCCCTGGACGAGCTGCGTGCGGCCTGGGCATCCGATTAGGCGGGATTCCGCCTCAGGCTGAGCCTGCCGGTTCCTTCCCGATCGATTCAGTGATGCCGTGGAGCTTCTCCCGATCCACCAGTTGCAAGCTGTCCCCCTCCATTCCCAGGACACCGGCCCGCTGGAGATCCTCAAACGCCTTTCGCACATCTTCCATGGGAAGCTCCAGGCTGAGGGACGCCTCCTCGAGGCATTTCTGGTAGGGGACGCTCGATTGGCCGCGGGGCAGCTCCTGGTACACGGTGCGCAGGTGCAGGGCGATGAGGCCCGCGGCGTCCTTCTTGACGAGGTGCTGGATCTTCAAGTGTGCGTTCTGGAGCCTCCGGCAAAGCTTGTCGATGATGTTCAGGGCGATTTTCGTGTTGCGCGCGATCATGTTCTGAAGCCCCTCCCTGTCGAAGACCAGGAGCTCCACGTCGTCGATCGCGGTCACCGTCGCGGTGCGCAGGATGCGGTTCACGATGGCCATCTCTCCGAAGAAATCCCCCTTCTCCAGCACCGAGATCACGTTCGTCTTTCCCGCGAACCGCTTGCTCACCCTGACCTTGCCGGTCTGGATGATATACATCTCCTCGCCTTCCTGGCCTTCGTCGCAGATCACGGAGCCCGGAGCGTACTTGCGGCTGAACCTCTGGAGGAGCTCGTCCGGCATGGCAACGAGACTCTAATCACCGGAATGCCGATTTTCAAGCGGGAGGAAGCCGGGCCCCGTATTCTGGTCCGGAGGCTCGCATGCGTCCCATCCTGATTTTTCTCGTGCTCCTTACCGCGTCCTGCGGTCCCCTGCCGGACTCCCGGATGAAGGATACCGACCTTCTGCCGCCGCAGGTGCAATCCGTCCAGGCGCTCGGTCCGGGGGAGATTTCCATCTCGTTTGACGAAGATGCCGTTCTTAGCGCGGACAAGACGCGCATCACGCCACCCCTTGCCGTCAGCGACGTGACCGGGTCGTCGAAGAATGTCCTTCTCCGCGGGGAACCGCAGGCGCCCGGCCGCTTGTATTCGCTGGAGGCGGAAGCACGGGACGCGCACGGGAACTCCACTTCGTTCGTCGCACAGTTCTACGGCTTTAACGCGCGCGTGCCGCGGCTGCTCATCAACGAGTTTACTCCGCGGGGTTCCGGGAACCACCCGGACCTCGTGGAGCTCAAGGCCCTGAGCGCGGGAAACATGGGGGGCGTTGTCTTCTACATGGGCTCCCCGGAAAGCCATGATGCCCGCATGGTCTTCCCCCCGTTCGAGGTGGAGGCAGGCAGTTTCTGCGTGATCCATCTCAAGCCCTCGGGAGACGCCGGAGAAGTTGATGAAACAGGGGACGCCGCGGCATCGAAAGGCTTCGACGCAATGGACACCGCCTTCGATTTCTGGTTCAGGGACGGCCGGGGGCTCGGGGGAAATAACGGAGTGCTGTCCCTCTGC
>PMZS01000128.1 GCA_003170115.1 Spirochaetaceae bacterium | reverse complement strand
CCATGCCAGCCCGAAGATGCAGACAAGGAACACCGCGGCGAGCGCGGCAGTGAACCGGGTGAGGACGTTGCCCGACCGTGAACCGAATGCAGTGTTGCTTCCCCCGCCGAATATGCCTCCAATGCCCTCACCCTGGTCGTCCTGGACAAGGACGACCAGCACAAGGAGCACGGCACTTATGACCATGATCACCAGGAGAACAATTCCTATGATTCCCATGTCTCCAACTCCCCCTTATCGATCGTACTTCACAACGGGCAGGAACGTCTCCGCCTTCAATGACGCGCCTCCCACGAGGGCCCCGTCGACGTTCTCCATTGCCATGAGATCGCGGATGTTCTCCGGCTTCACCGAGCCCCCGTACAGGATCGTGAGGGCCCGTGCCGCCGCCGCGTTGTACATGCTGCCTGCCAGGCCGCGGATGAACGCGTGTACCGCGTTCGCATCCTGCGGCGTCGCGTTTTTTCCCGTGCCGATTGCCCAGACCGGCTCGTATGCAATCGTGACCTGCGCCAACTCGGGCTCAGTGATGGCGGCAAGGCCCGCTCGCATCTGGGTTTCCACCACCTTCTCCGTCACGCCCGACTGCCTTTCCTCAAGAGTCTCCCCCACGCAGAGAATGACCTCGAATTTTTCCGCGACGGCACAACGCACTTTCCTGTTCACCAGGGTATCGCTCTCACCGTACACGTGACGGCGCTCGGAATGGCCAAGAATGACCACCGTGACCCCGGCGTCGCGGAGCATTCGAAGGGAGATTTCTCCCGTGTGCGCACCTTCCAGCTCCGCGCAGGCGTTCTGCGCTCCGAGGAGGATGCGTGATCCTTTCAGCGCGTCACGCACCGCATGCAGCGCGGTGAACGGTGGCGCGATCATGACCTTCGTCCCGCGCTCCGACGCAAGCGCCGACGCCAGGGCGCCCGCGAGCGAGACGGCTTCCGGCACCGTCTTGTACATCTTCCAGTTCCCGGCGATATAGGGCTGTCTCATGCCGGCCTACTTGTCCTGGAGCGCGACAACGCCGGGCAGCTGCTTGCCCTCCAGCAGCTCCAGAGACGCGCCGCCCCCGGTGGAGACATGCGTGATGCGGTCTGCAAGGCCAAACTGGTTGACCGCGGCAACGGAATCGCCTCCGCCGACCACGGTGATTCCCTTGCAATCGGCCACCGCCCTGGCAATTTCCTCTGTTCCCGCGCTGAACTCGGGGAACTCGAAGACGCCCATGGGACCATTCCAGATCACCGTCTTCGCCGCGAGGATGCGGTCACGGAAAAGGCCCACCGTCTTCGGGCCGATGTCCATTGCCATCCTGCCGGCCGGCACATCGACGCTGTCCACGAGCTCCGCCTTGACCTTGTCCGAGAACTCCGTCCCCACGAGGTGGTCGACCGGCAAGAGCACTTCCACGCCAGCCTTTTTCGCCTTGTCAAGGAACACCCGGGCAGTGTCCAGGAAGTCCTCCTCCACGAGAGAATTGCCGACGGTATGACCCTGGGTTTTCGTGAAGGTGAAGGACATTCCTCCGCCAATGATCATGGTGGTCACCCGGGGAAGCAGCGATTCGAGGACGGCGATCTTCGTCGAAACCTTGGCACCGCCGATCACCGCGACAAAAGGTTTTGCCGGCTTTTCGAATACGCCTCCAAGAAATTTGATTTCCTTCTCCATGAGGAACCCGGCGACTCCCGGGAGAATCTTCGCAACCCCCTCGGTGGACGCATGTGCCCTGTGGGCCGTGCCGAATGCGTCGTTCACGTACACGTCACCGAGCGCCGCGAGCTTGCGCGCGAACGACGGGTCGTTCTTCTCCTCCTCGGGGTGAAAACGGACGTTCTCCAGGAGAACCACGTCCCCCGGTTGCATTGCTTTTACCGCGGCTTCCGCCTGCGGGCCTACGCAGTCCGGAGCCAGCGTCACTTTGCGCCCGAGCAGCTCGGAAAGCCGCACGGCAACCGGTGCAAGGCTGTTCTCCTTGTCCGGTTTCTTCGGGCGGCCGAGGTGGCTCATGAGGATCAGACGTGTGCCCTTCTGGTCGAGGACATATTTCAATGTCGGCAGGGCAGCGGTGATGCGCGTGTCATCCGTGATCCTGCCGTCCTTCAAGGGAACGTTGAAATCCACCCGAACGAGGACGCGTTTGTTCCTCAGGTCGATGTCGCGAACGGTCTTTTTGGCCATACGCAGCTCCTTGCAGATGCACTGTCACCGCAGGTGACATCCTGATATCATCGCAGTTTTCAGCGAGGGGGTTGTACGCGAGATCGGCGAAAATATACGGGAAAGCCCCGCGAGTGTCAATGGCGTCGAAGTCCTGCTACCCGCCTATCCCGAAAATCCGGGTGAGAATGTTGGGGGAACGCTGGGTTGGCGTCACGCGTGGAGCCGTGGCCGGCTTCACCGGATAAAGGACCTGGTCTCCGATGTTCACGTAGTCGAAATACCCCCGGCCCGTGACTGTCCCTTCGGAAACGCCCTCATCGAGGCCCGTGAGGCGAAAATCGCCGACCACGTCATTTTCGCTGTAGGACAGCCCGGGCCCGTCCGATTTCAGCTGGCCCCTGCCTTTTGTCACGATCACAAGGGCATCGTTCTTTTTCACTCCCTGGAATGATCCGAGATCAATAAGGCCCTGGCCGAACTTCCGAACCAGCAGGGTTCCTCTTGCCGGAAGGAGATCGGCAATCTGGGAGGCCAGTTTCATGAGCGAGTCCCGGACGCGGTCATTCCCGGTGCGGAAAGCGGCGAAGCTCGCGATCCGTGCCCCGCTGCGGGCAAGATACACGTCCACCGTGGCGGAGAAACTCCTGTCCGCCTCGTCGATGGCCAGGAGAACGAAGTAGTCGTTGTCGGCTGTCCGCGCGGCCCGGAAAGCCTGATCGAATCCCGTCACACCGGGCGGAACGTCCGGAGTGGAAATCGGGTCGTATCGTCGCAGGAGAGAGGCGAAGTACTTCGCCACGTCTTCGCTGGCAAGCGCATGGACAAGGCGGTTTTCGGCCGTAAGCGTGTACACGGAAATGACGTACCGAGCGCGGTCGATATTGTACTGGTCATAACCCCACGCGCGGGAGACGGAATCCGAGAGGACGCTGGTCAGCCTGTCAATCTCGTCAGAAACGGAGGTATCTTTCGAACCGAGCCGGGCAAGGACCTGGAGCTCGCTGAGGTACTTGGCCGGAAATCCCAGGCTTTTATATATCCGCGCGTACCCGATGCGGGCAGCAGCCGAGGTCGGATCGAGGATCAGCGCCCGGCGATATTCGGCAAGTGCTTTCTCAAGGAAACTCCTCTCCTCGAATGCGCGACCCTGGGCGAAATGGTAGGCGGCCATCTTCGCGCGTTGAGCATCGTCCAGGGGAAGCGATTCCACGGCCGCGGCTTCCTGGCCGATCCGCGCCACTTCGTCGTCCGGCCGGGCCTGGAGCGCCGAGGCAAAGCTCGCGATTGCCTTCGCAGGGTCCCCCGCTTTGCGGTACGCAAGACCCAGCGAATACCAGGCAGTGGCGTTGTCCCTGTTCGTGGTCACCACGTCCCGCAGCACGGCGATTGCATCAGAGTAGCGGGAAGTCTGGAGATAGATTCTGCCGAGCAGTACCTTCGCCCGATCGAGCCCTGGCTTCAGAGAGAGGGCGATCTGGGCTCGCTTCTCGGCCGTGGAAAAATTGCCCCGGGACGCATACCACGCGGCCGCCGCCAGCTCAACCTGCGGGTCCGACGAGTGACTCTTCAGAGCAAGCTCGTAGTAGCTGCCGGCGCGAGCGAGGTCGCCGGACTCGTCGTACAGAATAGCCAGTGAGAGAATGGCCCGCATGCTCTCGGGGGCAAGCTTCAGCGTCTGCTCGTACTGTCCCAGGGCGGTCTGCGGCCTGCCTTCCGCGATTTCTGCTTCAGCGATGCCCAGACGCGCCTCCACGTTGTTCGGCTGGCTCTGCAACACACCCGAGAACAGCGCGCGAGCCGCGGGCACGTTGCCCTGGCCGATGCGGATCCGACCCTCCAGCACGGCGAGATCAGGATTATTGCGATCATAGGTGCGCGCCATCCCCACGTACGTGGAGGCTTCGTCGTACTCCTCCATCTGAAAGAATGATTCGGCCAGGCCCACCATCGGCTCGAGGTAGGCGGGATTGAGGGAAAGGGCCTCTTTGTACTTTTCCACGGCAAGAGCAAAGTCCTCATGCCCCTCGGCAGCAGCTCCATCGAGGTAGGCGCCTCGCGCGTCAGCGCCGAAGGCCGCGGTTCCTCCCCCCAGCAGGATGGTGATGATCGCGGCGCGGACGATGGACCGGGCGTCTATTTTCACTTCCATGCCCCCCCGAAAATCTTTTCTCTCTGAAGCGCAACCAGCAACCTCTCCTGGAGGGCGAGCATCGCCCCCCCCTTCCCGCGCCCGTGGTCGAAGCCGGCAATATGCAGCAGGCCGTGCACGAGGAGCCTCTTCATCTCCTCGTTCTCCGTCACGCCGAACTCCGCGGCATTGCGGCGCAGAGTGTCCAGAGAAATGGCGATGTCACCCGCGACCGGGTCGCCCTTTCTGCCGTCCTCTTCCGGAAATGAGAGCACGTCTGTCGCCTCGTGCTGGTGTCGGTAGCGCTGATTGAGAGCGGCAATCCGCCCGTCATCGCAGAGAAGGATGCTCACCTTCCACGTGGAAAAGCCAGCCTCCTGAAGGGTCTTCTCGCAGAAGCTCACCAGGCGGGAGAGACCGCGCGGAAGCCGAACGCCGCCCGCGGCGATTTCCACCGAGCGCTCACCACGGCGACTGCCGCCCACCGGCGTATTTCTCATCCTCGCGCCGCCGAAGCCCTGGCCAGTTTCGGATACTCGATCCGGGTATGAAAATACCCCTCGAGGATATGCACAAAGCTCTTCCGAATCAGCTCGAGGTCCCTGAGCGTGAGGCTGGAATCCCCCAGATCCCCCGAATTGAACTTTTCCATGATCATGTCCTGGACGAATCGCTCCAACCGGCTCTCCGTCGGCTTCTTCAGCGCGCGCGAGGCGGCTTCCACCGTGTCGGCGAGCATGAGCACCGCGGCTTCCCTGGACTTCGGTCTGATCCCCGGGTACGTGTAGTCGTCCCGCGAGAGCCGCGGATTCCTCGACTCCTTGACGGCACGGTGGTAGAAGTACGTGATCAGGCCCCGCCCGTGGTGCTGCGCAATGATGTCGATGATGGCCTGGGGGAGATTCAGCTCGTGCGCTTTTTCGATGCCGATGCGCACGTGACTCTTGATGACGGCGACAGACAGGCTGGGCCGCATCTCGTCGTGGCGATTGTGCGTCTTCTGGTTTTCCACGAAGTAGTCGGCCTGGTCCACCTTTCCAATGTCGTGGTAATAGGCGCTTACCCGCGCCAGAAGCGCGTTGGCCCCGATGGCTTCGCATGCCGTCTCGGCGAGGTTGGCCACGCTGATCGAGTGGGTGTAGGTGCCCGGCGCCTGCGACAGCATCCTCTTGAAGATCGGCGAGTTCAGATCTGAGAGCTCCATGAGCTTGAACCGTGTCGGGGCATTGAGGGTCAACTCGAAGACGGGCAGAAACCCCAGAGCAAGGATTCCGCAGAAGAATCCATTGGCCACCCCTCCGACAGCAAGTGAAAAGACTCTCTGGGGCTCGTAGTTGCCCAGGAGCCCGAGCACGAGGAATATCAGGGCATCGGCAAGGGAGAGCAGGATGCCCGCACGCACCAGGTCGATGCGTTTCTCCGCGCCAAGCACGACCGCAGTGCCCGCGATGCCGCTGAGAAAGGCGAAAAGAAACCCCTGGACGTTCATTCCCGTCAGGGGGAGCAGGGCAAGCGATGCGCCCAGGGAAAAGAAAACTCCGACCGGCGTGGAAACAAGGATCGCGACGAGCATGCCTGTTGCGCCCGTGGGCAGGGCGATGGATGCCGGCATCCACTCCGGGAGGGAGGCGAACCGCACGACAAGAGAAGCGAGAAGCACGTGCGCCAGGCCGAGGGCGAGCAGGAGCAGGACATGTCCGCGGTGGAGCGTGACGGCGATGCCTTTCATGGAGAGCAGGAAGATGGCAAGGACAAAGACCATGAGGAGAAAGAGGCTCTCCCCGACTGCCCCGTTCACGTCGACGGTCCGCGCGTAGTCAGTGAGTGCCCGGATCCTGGAGGCCGCCCCCTCCGAGACGAGGTCCCCGCGGTGGACGACAACCTGTCCACGCGACAGCTTTTCCGTCACCGGCTCGACCCCGGCGCGAGCGCGATCACGTCTCTGCTGGCTCGCATCCGCGTCATAGAAGGCGTTCTCCGCGGCAAAAGCGTCAACAAAGATCCTCAGTGCGCGCCGCTCGACATCCGTGGTCCCGGCCGGCACGAGGCGGGTCTCGGTCTGGGGTGCGACGTTGTCACGCGTCACCACGTCCTTTGCAGGGATCTTCTCGGACTGCGGCCGGCCGTCCTGGGTCCGGCGCAGCTCGATCGCGCCTGCGGCCGACGCCTCGTCGGCGTGCGCGATCATGTCCACGATGCCCCAGGAAAACGCGGCATCCAGGAGCTCGCGGGCGTGCTGGATGGTCTGGGGAAGGCTCCGGGTGGAGAGGATTGTCCGCAGTTCGGTCCGGGTGATCCTGTCATTCCACTCGCCCTGCAGCGCCGCAAAGATCTGCCCCTCTGACGCGCCTTGACGGACCTGGCGGAGAAGAGCCTGGGTGAACCGGTCCAGTTCGTCCCGGGCCGCGGACCCTGCCAGCGGAGTGAGAGCGAAAACCGGAGGGGCCAGCCGCGCCTGGGCATCGCGACGGGCCTCCGTGGCCCTCTCATCCACGTACAGGAAATCCCTCTCCACCACGTAGTCTCTCTCCGCAATCCGTCCCGGCGCCCACGTATCCGCGGACGGCAGGCCGAGGCTCCTGAACTCCGTCGCGAAGAGGATCGCGGCGAGCCCGATGACGAAGGCCACGGCCACTGCAATGACGGTCCATCGTTCGAGACGCAGCCGCTGGAAGAGGTCTACGGCCGGCGAAAAGAATGCAAACCTGCTATTCTTCATGCGCCGTTTCGTATGCGTGGACGATCTTTCGCACGAGCGGGTTTCGCACCACGTCCCTTTCCTCGAAGAACGTAAAGCGGATCTCACGGATGGGTGTGAGGATGGGAATCACCGAGAGCAGCCCGGAATCGGATTTTCGGGGGAGATCGATCTGGGTGATGTCGCCAGTGATGACCGTGCGGGAGTTTTCCCCGATGCGGGTGAGAAACATCTTCATCTGCTCACGCGTCGTGTTCTGCGCCTCGTCCAGGATGATGAACGCCCCTGACAGCGTGCGACCTCGCATGTAGGCCAGCGGGGCGATCTCAAGCACCCCGTTCTCCTCCATGCGGCGGAAGACCTCGAGGGGAACGAGGGATTCGATCGCGTCGTACAGCGGGCGCAGGTAGGGGTGGATCTTCTGCGTGAGATCGCCCGGCAGGTACCCCAGGCTCTCCCCGGCCTCCACGACCGGCCGGGTGATGATGAGCTTCCGCCGGCCCTGGCCGAGGACGTGCTTCAGGGCCTGCGCCACGGCGAGATAGGTCTTGCCGGTCCCCGCGGGCCCCACGCCGAAAACGATCTCGTTGCGGTCGATCGACTCAAGGTAGGCCGCCTGGTTGTACGTGCGGGGGTACACCTTGCGCAGGCCGTTCGGGATGACGACCAGATTGCGCTTGAGGATCTCCACCTTCTCATCCTCGCCGCTGGCAAGGGAACTGTGGAGAGTGCGGATCAGGTCAGGTCCGGGCAGCTGACCAAGGCGCACGTGGTCCTCAAGCTGCTGGAGCAGCTGCTGGAATGTCCTCTGCACGGAATCGTCGGAGGAATCCAGCAGGATCTCGTTGCCGCGGGAGAAGATACGCACCCCCAGAAGATCCTCGAGAGTTTTCAGATTGATGTCGTTCGCCCCGCAGATCTCGGGAAGGATCGTTTCGTCGCTCACCACGACAGTCAGCGGTTTCTCCATTCAGCTTCCGGAACCATCGTAGTCGAAAACCGGGCAAGGCGTCAATGAGGAATCCGTCACCGGAGGCTCGGCACGGTCGTGGTCCCGGTGTACTCCTGGTGAATGGTGCTCTTGACCTCGGACACAGCCTTCCACTGGACCTGGATCGAGAAAGTGGGGCTCCATTCGTTCTGCACGTATTGTGCTCCCAACAGGTTGGTATGGGTGATCAGCTGCGGCGATCCCTGGTATTGCACGCTCACGTCCCAATCGGGGAAGTGCTGAACCGCCATGAGGGAGATTGTCTGGATCTTGAAGCCCGATCGCCTCCTGTCGTCGTTGTTGAAGAAGTTGAAGGACTGCAGAAGGTCGGTGAGAGGATTCACCCAGGGGAGCCCCGACCATCCCGGGATGTACAGATAGGTACGGGTGTTGTTCGACAGCGACGAGAAGGTGAGGTCAAGGGACTTGTACACCGTGAGAGTCAGGGAAGGGCTGAAATCGAACAGGTTGTCGATATGATTCTGAAAGTTCAGGTACCAGTGGGTCTTCAGTCCGGGGACCAGCTTGACGCGGTCCTTCCAGTAGTACGACGGGTCGGCAGTGGCTTCATACCCGATCTTCACCGTGGCGGGAACGAGCTGGTTCGGAGTGCCCGTATTCTGGGCAACGAACGCCGCCGCAAACCCCCAGAACCCGATCTGCGAGGTGGAGCGTGAGAGAAGGGAACCGGCGACATCGAATTGCAGCTCCTCGGAAGCGGTGAGAGAGGAACCCGGCGCCGGAGGCGCATTTGTTCCCGGCGCCGGAGGCGCACTTGTTCCCGGTGCCGCCGGGGGCGCCGTGGCTGCAGAACCAGCCGGGCTGCTGGTCGCCCCTGTATCCACCGATGCATTCACGATAAGCGGCTGGTATTGGAACCCGGATTGAGGATCGGCAAAGCCCCCCTGGATCTGGCCTTTCAGGGGTCCACCACTTGCGTCGAGCCGGGCGGTCATCGTCGGCACGAGCGGCGGCAGCTGCAGCGTAACCGCGAGCGAATCAGTCGTCGCTGGGGTAGTCAGTGCAAGGTTGGAGGCAAAACTGTGTTCCGAGATCGCGTCCGGCGTCCAGGCGGGTCCCGAGGTCGTTGTGACGGGATTGTACGGATCCGTTCCCGTCAATGCGATCTGGTACATCCGGAGATTGATCTTGTATTGCAGGCTCGAGGCGGAAAGCTCCGGCACCGCGGGGAAGGGCCGGAGTGTCCCCTGGAACGCAGTGCGAAACGCAAGGTGATCCTGCTGCTGGTCAAGGAGGAGGAGATTCGGCCAGTCAGGCGAATCCCGTTCCATGGAAGTAGGATCGAACCGGGACCTCCAGAGCCCGTCCGCGCTGAGCGTGAGGCTCGTATCGGCAAGCC
>PMZS01000199.1 GCA_003170115.1 Spirochaetaceae bacterium | reverse complement strand
AGAGAAGTCTCCAGCGCGGCACGCTGGAGGATCAGGTTGAGCTGGTGGGAATCCCAGTGCCCCGTCCCTTTTTTCCGCCAGTGGTTTTCCCTCTCGTCATCGGCCGTATATGTGTAGACGTCCCGGAGGGCAGAGTACCGGGGAGAATCCACCAGAAGCAGCCGAACGCCGTCCTGCCGGCTCTCATGGACCCTCACGGTCTCCACGATGAGCTCGTTGTTCCTGTCCTGGTCGGGCAGAGGCAGGGTGAACGAGGCGACGGGCGAATCAGTCGCGAACCTGTTGGAGACGAATCCGTACAAAGGCATGACCACGCTGGGTGCCCCCCCGGCCCGTGAATGCGCCTCCGCGAGACCGCGCACGACGTCCTTCACGCCGCCCGCTTCCGCGATACCCGCGTATTCCCGCGAAACGTGCCAGACCAGGGGCATCCCGCGGCTCACGAGTCGCATAGATCGGGCCGCAGCGCTTCCGCGCCGGCGAGGTACACCGGAACGGCAAGGCGCCGTTCGAGGGAGTCGAAGGTCACCAGCGCGCGGATGACACGGGGCAACGCGCCGTCGATCCTGGCCTCCTGCGTGCAGAACAGGGGCGTGGAGGCGAACCCGGTCCGACGGAGCCCCGTGGCAGGGTTCGCCGCCGTGAGGTCCTCAGTCATCGAAAACAAGATGCTCACGATGTGATTCTCGGCAATCCCGTTCGCCTGGAGGATTTCCGTCACGAGTCTCGCCCCTGCCCGCTCGATGGCCGCCCTGGAGTTCTGCTCAAGCTGTATGGCGCCGCGTACTGCTCTGGTCATCTGTTCTCCTGCGCTTTCACACCACCCGTGAGAGGATGTCCGCCCTTTCCTTCATCGACAGTTCCCTCGGGTTTCCCCGCATGCTGGATCCGGCGGATTTCTCGGCCAGCTCGGCCACGATCTCCCTCGGGATGCCGAATCCGCGAAGGTCCCCCGGGAGTCCATACTCGTTGAGAAATCTTTCCGCCTCCGAGGCGAGCCAGGCCACCGGGTCCTGCTGAGCTTTCGCGCCGTGGGAGGCTCCGACAAGTTTCCCGATGTCGTGCAGGATGACATCCGTGTTGGCGGCAAGCACGTGGGGGAGGAACACGGCGCAGGCCAGGCCGTGGGGAACGTTGAACATTCCGCCGACCGCGCCCGCGAACCCGTGGGCCGCGCCCAGCCCTGCATTCGCCAGGGCGACACCGCTTACCAGGGCTCCGTAGCTTGCCTTTTCCCGCAGGCCCAGGTCCCCCGGGGACCGCGAGAGCCCGTCCAGCGCATCCCACATCAGCGGGAAGGCCCCTTCCACGAGCGACCGCACGGGCGCTGTCGCCGACCTGCTGACGTATGCCTCGACAAGCTGCGTGAAGGCATCGAGGCCCGAAGTGCCCGTCACCCCGAGCGGAAGGGAAAGCGTGAGCTCGGGATCGACGAGCACGGCGTGGGCCAGCAGGTGCCGTGAGCGCATGCTCCGCTTCACACCGGCCGTCTCTGAGGTGATGACGGCGTTCTTGGTGGCTTCCGCCCCCGTGCCCGACGTGGTGGGGACCGCGATCCAGGGCAGGCCCGGTCCGGGCACGGGAACGGCGCCGGGGAGGCCCTCGAGAAAACGCTCCGCCGAGCCGGGAAAGCGCACCAGGGCCGAGAGCGCCTTGGTCGTGTCCATGACCGAACCCCCGCCCACGGCCACAAGAACTTCGGGCCGGAATGCCGCGGCTGCCGCACCCGCCGCGGCAACCGACCGAACACTGGGCTCGGAGGAAGGACAGAAGAACCGATGGATCTCACATCCCTCGAGCCCTTTTTCGATGGCGGCGTCCCACGGCGAGCCGCGCAGCCAGCCGGCGCCGGAAAGGATCATGACGCGTTCGCCGATCTCCCGGACCGTCTCAGGCAGTTTCCCCAGTACTCCATGGCCGAAGTGGATCGCGCGAGGCATCTCGAGACTGAAGGGGGTCATGAAACCGAGTATAGCGGGTTTTCAGGAGTGCAGCCATTGCTGGACGAGCCGGAGGGCTGCCAGGAGCACCGCCGAAGCGCAGAAAGAAAGGGTGAGCAGGATCCATCGGATGGCGAACGGCCGATGTTCGCGGATATTGCGGCGCACCAGGAATCCTGCAAGCCAGATACCCGTGATCATCTCCAGGCTGAGGCTCACGCGCAGGCCTGCCAGGAGGAAGAGCTGGGTTGAGTCGAGGAAGTCCTGGTAGTTGCCCAGGATGTAGAGTGAGAGGCACAACAAAGAAACGATGAAGAAGAAAACGACTGCGCGGCCTGCAAAACTGGACAGGAGGGAGAGAAACCGATATCCTTTCATTCGCTCTTGATTATAGGACGGCCCGGGACGGATTGGGAAGAGTCATGGAGTTCCCTGGAGTGATGAGTGGGAGACGGCGGATACTTCTTCAATTTCGAGAAAATGTCCTATGTGAGGGGACGGCACCCCGCGGGCTGCATACTCTGCCTCGCACGGGACAAGAGCCCCGACGTTGTGGACCTCAGCATATGGCGCGACGAGCTGTTCATTGCCTCCGTGAATCTGTATCCGTACAATCCCGGCCACCTGCTCCTCTATCCAAGCCGGCACGTGGAGGATATCCGCGAGCTCACCGCGGAGGAGGAGAAGAGGCTCAATGCCCTTCAGCGCTGGCTCCTGGCAATCCTGGACCGTGCCTGTTCTCCCCACGCGTACAACATCGGGTACAACATGGGCGCTTCAGCCGGAGCATCGATCGGCCACCTGCATCTCCACATCATACCCCGCTATCCGCGTGAAACCGGCATCGCCGATCTCATTGCCGGGCGCCGCGTCCTGGTGGANNATTTCCAGGAGCTGATCGAGGAGCTTCATGAAGGCTCCGATCGCTTCCGAGCGCGCGTTGAGAATCTGCCCGAGTGTCTGATTCCTCCCCCGGTAAAGATGGATCGTCTTCAGCAGGGACCGCGTGTTCTCGAAGGTGCTCGTGCGGACATCATCAAAGATCTTGCGCACGCCGGTGAGAAACTCGCGGGCCTTGTCGATGAGGTCACGGGCGTCCCGATCCTTCTGCGCCACGAAGGAGCGGTAGGTTTTCTGCAGGAGAAGGTCGGTGGCCACGCTGAAACGGAACCGCCCCATCTGCTTGCCGTCCTCCTCGTCCGGGGAAAGGGACCGGTCGAACAGCACGACGCGCGCTTCAAGGTCCTCCAGCCCCGAGATGTTCTGCGCGAGCCTGCTCTGCAGGATGCGGTTGTTCGCAAGTGCCGTGCCTGACACGATCTGCGCCGCCTCCTGCATCGCCCCCTTGAACTGCATCTGCAGGTAGTTGTACACGAGGGTGAGGCTGCGGATGCTGGAAAAAAACGGGAGTCCGAGCTTGCGGAAATCGAAATCCGGATTCTCCTGATAGTGCATGAAGCCCACTATCCGCTGGCCCTTGAGCAGCTCCTGGATCTTTCGGTCAATCACGCGCTCCTTGATCGTCCCCAGCCGCTCCTCCAGTTCCACGCTCAGTCTCGTCTTCAAGGTGCTGAAGTACAGGCTTTTCAGGTACAGGCGGGGAGGGTTGAACGCAAGCTGGTACCAGGGGTCCTTGCGAAAGTAGCGCAGCAGGTCGAGAAGGGGAACGGCCGATTCGAAATCTTCGATCTGTTTTGCAAGGGCGAGCACGTCCGCGCGGAGCTGGCCAAGCTCGGTGCCGATTCGCTCCTCGCCCCCCTCCGCTCCCGGCTTCAGGCCCGCACGGAGATACAGGTAGTAGGCGATCGGCTCCTCGGCGTACAGATAGTCGGGCGCGCTCCGGTGCAGGAGGCCAAAGACAACGTGGAGCTTCTCCATGAGGTCCAGCGTCAACATGACCGGGGCATTCTCGAAGGGCGGGTACTTGGGATCGATCGTTTCCCCGAGCACGCAGTTGAAATACCTGAAGAAAGACGCGAACGGGAACGAGGCCAGGCGCCCCAGGGACAGGTGCAGTCGGATCTGCTCCTCCAGCTGCAACATGAAGGTCTCCGGGATGGTGCGCACGTAGTCGTTCAGGCGCAGCGAGAGCTTCTTGCGGATCTCCTCCGTCTGCCCGGTCTGGGCGAAGATTTCCTCCATTTCCTCCGTGCGAACAAAGTCATCGATGGTCTTTTTCACGTGTTCAAGTTTCTGCTCCACGTACCAGGCATACGCGGCGCCGCGTACCGCCTTGTCCGAGGCCAGCGCATGATAAACGCCCAGCACGGGCTGAGCGGCGAGGAACACGTCATAAAGCTTCCGGGCGAACTTCACGGAGAGGTCCCGGCTCTCGAAGCCGGTGATGCCGGGGCTCACCGAGCGGATGGAGGTTTTCAGGAGGCCAAGCCGGATGCCCATGAACACTTCGCTCCTGGGTTTCCCGCTGAAGAAGGTCCGCAACCACAGCAGGAACCGGATCCAGGGTCCCGCCTTCTGCATTTCGAAGGCGATGATTTTCTGCCGTTCGTCCTCCCGGAGCTCGACGGGCACGGGCTCCTCGCCCTCCTCGTGCTCCATCCGTTTTCCAATGCGCTCCAGAAGCTCCTTGCGCTCTTTCTCCGGCAGCTCTTTTGACAGCTCCTCGAGTCGATTCTTCTCGGGCATCCCATGTGAAGAGTACTGTTTTCTCGAAATTACTCAAGGACCTTTGGAATTAACCGAGCATTGAAACGGGAACATGCCCGGACAGGGACGTCCGGGGACACACATTCAAGGAGGATTCGATGATCATCAATCACAACATGAGTGCCCTCTTCACCGAACGCAACCTGAAGTTCAACAACATTGCGTCGGACAAGGACATGGAAAAGCTCTCCTCGGGCCTGCGGATCAACAGGGCCGGGGACGACGCTTCCGGCCTGGCCGTATCGGAGAAGATGAGGTCACAGATTCGCGGCCTGCGCATGGCGGTGCAGAACTCACAGAACGGCATTTCCTTCATCCAGACCGCGGAGGGCTACCTCCAGGAAAGCCAGGATATCCTGCAGCGGCTGCGCGAGCTGTCCGTCCAGGCATCCAACGGGATCTACTCCAACGAGGACCGGATGCAGATCCAGGTCGAAGTCTCGCAGCTTGTGAGCGAGATCAACCGCATCGCCTCCCACGCGCAGTTCAACGGTATGAACATGCTCACGGGCAGGTTCGCAAAGGCGACCGGGGAAAACGTCGTCACCGCCAGCATGTGGCTGCACATTGGCGCGAACATGGACCAGCGCGTGCAGGTCATGATCGGCACGATGACGGCCCAGGGGCTGGGCGTACAGGGCCTGAACGGCCGGCCGTCCAACGCGACCTTCATCTCCCTCTCCTCTCCGGACAGGGCCAACGCGGCCATCGGGGTGCTCGATCGAGCGCTCCGGCTGGTGAACAAACAGCGCGCGGACCTCGGCGCGTACCAGAACAGGCTGGAATACGCCATGAAGGGACTGTCCATCGGGGCGGAAAACCTCCAGGCGGCGGAGTCGCTGATCCGCGACACCGACATGGCCTCGCAGATGGTCGAGTTCGTGAAGGACCAGATCCTCGTGCAGTCCTCCACGGCAATGCTTGCCCAGGCAAATACGAAGCCCCAGTCGGTGCTGCAGCTCTTCAAGTAGAAGAGCGTTCTCTGAAAACGTAAGCCCCGAGGCTCCGGCCGAGGGGCTTTTTTTCTTGACCGGCGCCGCCCAATTCCTGATACTCGATGCCGCCATGCACGTTCCCCGGGTTGTCAAAGACTTTGCCGCGGTGTTCCGCGCGGCGGGCTTCCAGTGCCACCTCGTCGGAGGCGCCGTCCGCGACATTCTCCTGGGCAGGCCGCATACCGACTACGACGTCGCCACGGACGCTCACCCCGCCCAGGTCATCCCCCTGTTCCGCCGGGTGATACCCACCGGCATCAAGCACGGCACCGTCACCGTGCATTTCAAGGACACGACCTTCGAAGTCACCACCTTCCGCACCGAAGCGGCCTATGGTGACGGCCGGCGCCCGAATACGGTGACATTCACGCCCTCCCTCAGCGACGACCTTTCGCGGCGCGATTTCACGATCAACGCCATTGCCTATGATCTTCTTGCTGACCGCGTGGCCGACCCTCACGAGGGAAGGCGGGACTTGCGCGCGGGTATCATCCGCGCCATTGGCGACCCGTCGGAGCGGTTCCGGGAAGACGGCCTTCGGCCGTTGCGAGCCTGCAGGTTCGCGGCCCAGCTCGGCTTCACGGTCGAAGAAGGCACGCGGAAGGCCATCCCCGGGAGCCTGGACATTCTTGCGATGGTTTCCGCCGAAAGGGTGCGGGACGAGATTCTCAAGATCCTGGAGGCGCCCGTCCCCTCCGTCGGGTTCTCCCTCATGAAAGACACGGGTATCCTCAGAGTCGTGCTTCCTGAGATCCTTGAAGGCGAAGGGGTGACGCAGGGAAGCTTCCATTGTTACGACGTGTTCTGGCATTCGCTGTACGCCTGCGACGCGGCGCCCCGGGAGTCCCCTGCCCTTCGGCTTGCCGCGCTTCTGCACGACGTAGGCAAGCCGCGCACACTCGGCACAGGTCCCGACGGCCGCCCCACTTTCCATGGCCACGAGAAGGTATCCGCCGAGATGACTCAGGCCATATTGTTGAAGCTCAAACTCCCCAACGCGGTGATCAAGGAAGTGTCGCACCTCGTCGCGAATCACATGTTCAATTACCAGGAGCAATGGTCGGACGCCGCCGTCCGCCGGCTGATTGCGCGCGTGGGCGAGGGCTCGATCAGGGACATTATTGCGCTTCGCAGGGCGGACCAGATCGGGA
>PMZS01000307.1 GCA_003170115.1 Spirochaetaceae bacterium | reverse complement strand
TGTTTGGAGGAATTGTACGCCGGCAGCAATTGCCTTCGGGGATGACGCATTACTATCTTCTGGAAATGAAATTGAGCTTGTGGGCCTCACTTCTGGTTCTTCTTGCCGCCGGCAGCCCGGAGGCCCAGGAAGCGCCGACCAGCTTCAGTTGCACGTGGGAATCGGGAGAAGTCTCACTGGACCTGCATATCGAGGACAACACCTGGCAATTGGATGGCAGGAACTTGAAATACAATCAAACGATTTCCGGTCGGGATGAGGGCATGCCAAAGCTGAAGACTCTTCTCACGGCATTGATGAATGAACGCAGCCTTTCGCTGCTGCCGAAAGACTACCGGGGTACGCTGCTCAGTTACTCTCTCAGTTTTGGCAATCCCGCGAAGGAAGTTGATTTCGCGGCGCCGCAATTTACGGCAAATCAAATGAACGAAAAAAATCCCCCGGGAAAGACACCTCCGTCTGGCTCTTCCCCCGCGGGAATTCTCCTTTTCAAATTTGACGAGCTTCGGGACTATCTCATTAAAATCAGCTCATGACCGAGGCCTGCTCACCGCTATTACTCGAATTGGTTGCCGATGACGGAGAAATCGCTTAGAGTAAAGCCCGAATGCCGGACCTGGAAAAGAGGATCAGCGGAGACTGGATCGAGCTGCGGGAAAAGGCGAATGATCTGCATACCCTGTTGGACACTCTCGCGGTACCTCCGCATCAGCTTCTTGTCGCCGCGGAAACGCTGCGGCATTCGGTAGAGCAGGGCATCGTCGAGTTCAAGCGCACCCTGCTCGTACCCGTTCTGGTCGAGTTGGAGACAGCCCGCTACAAGTCACTCGCGGCGGACGACATGGGCGCCCAGGAAAAGTCGCTCGCCGTCCTGCTTCTGGCCATCCTCATCCAACGATTGTTCTGCGCGGAGATCCTCTCTCTCGCACGGCCTCGCGAGAAGAAGCGGGACTTCGGGGTGGATGCCCTGCAGGTCAATATAATTCTCACCGACGTGAACACCAGGTTGAAGTCCAATCCCGGCCTTCGGGCGCACCCGGCGGTGAAAAATATCCTCATGCAGGTGCAGCGGTACAATGGGGAAAACCAGAAGATGCGGGAGCTTCTTCCGACCATCAAGCCCGAGATGCGAACCTCTTTTCTGGCCAATTTTACCAGGACGTTCGACGAGATCATCGGGAGCATCCGCCGGCATTACGCCTCAATCCTCCAGGAGGAGGCCGCCGCCGACAGCGCGCGCAAGGAAGGCTTTTCTCTCGCCCTCGTGCCATTGAAGGAGCTTGCGCCGCTGCTCGTCAGCCAGGCCAGGGAAGTCTCGAGGTTCCGTTCGACCTTCGCGCACGCGAGGGAAGAGAGGTACAAGACCCGCGAATCCCTCGTGCGTCTCTACGACGGGCGCCAGGTCGTGCTGAAGCTCGTAGAGGACGAATCGAGGGCCTACCGGAGGCTGTGCCAGAGGATCCAGCAGGACGACATGGACTCCTGTGCCGGCGCAATGGCCACGGGTTTCCGGGACGAGGTCGCGGCCATCCTGGAAAAACAGGGCAGGCGGGAACAGCCGGACTAGGAAGTAGAGGTCACTCGCTTTCGATGCCCACGAGACGCAGGCGGCCGTCCCGGTAGACGTGCTTGAATCGGACGTGCTTTCGGCGCGAGATGAAAACGAGCTCCCCCTCGGCAAGGTAGAAGTCGTCGAGCTCCCGCTCGACATCCGCGGAGTAGTACCGCGTGAGGTACTCGAGCAGACCGTCGAGGTTGATCTGCTCGAAGTGCTCCACCAGGCGGTTGAACACCTCCCTGCTTCCCCGTTTCTCGAGAAAGTACATCTTCTGAGCCATGAAGAAAATGATGTGGTCTCTCGTGTGCTCCATGGACACTCTTATGATCGACATCTCCGTCCAATAATCTCCAGGCAAAAATGCGGGCCCCGTCACGGGGAGCCGCGGGGGTGTTCCAGCGGTCCCGCCCTTGTTGCTATACTGGCTCAGGAGGAACGTCATGGCGAAAGGGTTCAGTCTGGAGATCGACCCATGGGCTTACCGGGCGAAGTGCCAGGAGGACGGCACCTGGGTCGAAGAGTACATTGAAAAGCCGCACTTGAGCCCCCGCGAAGAAGAGGCCCTTCCGGCCGATCGGAGGGCGGAACTGCTGCTGAAGAGGAACAACTACGCCGACCTTCCTCTTGTGAACTATACGACGCAGTACGGCATGGGGTGCTTCGAGGGCTTGAAGGCCTTTCCCCAGCCCGACGGCTCGCTGGCTCTTTTCCGCCCGGACGAGAATGGAAAGCGGATGGAAGCCTCCATGAAGGGGCTGTTGATGCCCCAGTTCCCCGCGTCCAGGTTCCTGACCGCGGTGCGCACCGTGGTGGGCAGGAACAAGGCGCTCGGCTTTGCTCCCCTCTACGATCCCGCGTGGGCCGCGGATGATTTCGTCTTCGGCAGCGCGGTGTACATCCGCCCGTTCTCGTTCGCGGAACCCGGCATCGGCGTCGGCATTTCGCGCTCGCCCTGGGTGATTGTCGTCACCACGCCCGTGGGCTCCTACTTCAAGCCCGGCAATTCCAGGGCGATCACCACGAAGCGCGTCCGGGCGAACCCCGGGGGAACCGGCTGGATCAAGGCGGATTCCAACTACGTGACCAGCGCCCTTGCAAAGAAGGAAGCCGAGCTGGCCGGGTACATGGAAGCTGTCTTTCTGGATGCGCGCGAGCACGCATACTTCGAAGAGGGTTCTTCCTGCAACATATTCTTCGCAATGAAGGACGGCAGCCTCGTGACCCCGAGCCTGGAAGACACGATCTTGCCCGGCATCACGCGCCGAAGCGTCCTCCTGCTGGCAAAGGAAAAGGGAATCACGATCGATGAGCGCAGGGTGTCGGTGAAAGAGGTGTTCTCAAAGGCCCGGGAGTGTTTCGTTTCCGGCACGGCGGCCGGCATTACTTCAATCGAATCGATCACCCATGATGGCCGCGAAGCCGTTTTCTGTTCGCGTGCCGTCGGAGATGTGACGCGGGAGCTCCTCAAGACGCTGAAAGGCATCCAGTACGGCGCCGTAGCGGACACGCACGGCTGGATGTTTCCCGCGCTCTGAGCACGTGACTACCACTCCGCGGCCTGAAAGTCCTTCGGCAGCATCGGAAAGATCTGCAGCACGAATCCGGTGACGGGGTAGAGGATGCCGCGCATGTTCAGTGACGGAAGGCCCCGGTCCTCACTCCTTCTGACCGTGTCCGGGCTCCTCGCGAGAGATCCCGCAATCTCCGCGGCCGCGGAGAGGTAGACGAGGGCCTCTGATCTCTTTTTCCTGTCCCCTGTTCTCTCCGCGAGACGGAACATCGTCACACCGAGGTTGTTGTTCACCTTCACCAGGGAGTCGAGGAGCGCGCGGTCGTCCGGCCGATCCTCGGGGTGCAGGAACCCCAGGCCCGCTCTCCGCGTCTCCAGTCGATCCAGGAGGCTCAGGAAGTATCCCTGGGCCGCGAAATAGTCGCCTCGCTGGTAGAAGGTGTCGCCGAGCGCGTACAGGAGATTCTGGGGCGGCTGACCGGCCGGCCGGGGCAGGGGCGACTGTTCCGTCCCGGCGACGGGGGCAAGCGCCTCGTTGCCCGAGGGATAGGCCGAGGCGTCTTCCGCATTGGTAAAGCTGTCCATCGCGCTCTTGTAGTCTTTCTGCGCGTACTGTATATATCCGATCTTGTATGTGAGCTCGGGGTCCGTGTAGAGGTTATCAATGGCTTTCTGGTATTGCAGGGCCGCGCTCTGCAGGTCACCCTGGATAGTGTAGTACAGGTCGCCCAGGACCGCGTACGGCCTTCCGAACAGGCGCTGTTTGTCGATGAGCTTCATCCTCTGGTTGTTCTCCACCAGCCGGATCGCGGTCTGGAGCTCCTTCTCCGAGGGAATGTATTCCTTCGATCCGTAGTAGTACTCGCCAAGACGGGTGTGCGTGTCGATCTCAAGGGTGAGCCTTCGGCGCGTAACCGCGTCGGTGTTTTTCGTCCGGTCCAGCACCTGCAGTGTCGCGTCCAGGGCCTTTTTTTCGTCGGTGAGGCTCTTCACGATCCGGTAGTAGCGGGCCAGGTTGTAATGGACTTCGTACAGCCCGGGCTGGTTCTTGTCCGCGCGGAACAGCACATCCTGCGCGTGGTCCAGCCGGCGGTGATCCACGAGGTAGCCGCCGAGCTCGGCGAACACGGGCGCATCGATCTTCACCTCCGGCCGGGTTGCGTAGAACGCGCGCAGTCTTTCCACCTCTGCGCCGTCATCAGTACGGATGAAGTAGCGCAGCATGCGGAAGAGCAACTCGTCGCGTGCCCCGTATTTGTCAAGAAGAGTCGCGTAGGCGAGCCTGGCGGGCTCGAACTTCTGCGTGTCCCTCTCCGCCCAGAGCAGGTCGTTATCGCCAGAGGCCAGGAGCGCGTCGTAGTCATCGCGGTGCGTGTCCAGGAACTTTTTCAGCAGCGAATCCGCCTTCTCGTAATCAGCCAGCCGCGCCGACTCCATGCGGGCATAGTCCAGTGTGCCCCTCCTGTCCCCCGGGTAGGCCTTGAGAAGGTCGTCGTACTTCTGCTCTGCAAGGAGGTATTGGCGTTTCGCCGCGAAGGCCTCCGCGTAGCTGTAGTACCATCGCTTCTGAGGCCAGACCGATGTCGCCCGCGCGAATTTCTCATTCGCGAGCGTGAACCGGTCGTTGGCAATTTGTGCGTAGCCGGCTCGGTAATTCGAATACGCGGAGAGCGGACGATAGACGTAGTTATAGCCCAGGAAGCCGAACAGACCGCCCGCCAGTACGGTGATCGCCACGACCCGGAGCAGCGGCAGGAAATTCTCCCGGAACGCGTACGCAAAGGTTCGCTGTTCGGCCTCAAAGGCGACGCCGCTTTTTTTCTCGTACCCACCGGGAATCCTGATCCTCTTCCCGGAGATCCGCCCCGCCAGGGTGGCGATCTCCTGCGCGGTGGCGCCGCGCAGGAGGAGGGTGAACAGGGCCGCAAGATCGGCGCTCGTCACCGTGCCAGCCCCGATGAGATCCTGGACGGCGATCTTGAGGTTTCGGGGCAGAGACTCGAGCACCCTCTTCAGCCTGGCAAACTGCTCGGGGGTGAGCTCAATCTCTCCTTCGTCGAATCCAGGCTCAACCGAAGGCGCGAGAGGCTGAGGCCGAGGACCGCGCTCGGCGGGCCTGGCGTGCTCGGCGCGCGGGGGGCGACCCGCCGGCCGCCCTCGCACAGGTTCCGCAGGACGCGGCCGTGGTTCGGCTTCCGGGGCCCCGGGGATACCGAACTGCTCCGCGGACTCCGGAAGGCTGAACTCGTCCAGGTTGAGGTCGCCCAGGCTCTCCTCTCCGAGGGATTCCATGCCCGCATCCGGCATCATGGGCGCCACTTCGGCCGACCCGGGGCCCAGGGCATGCGTCTCAGAAGGCAATTGGTCCATCCCGGTCCCGGTGTCCGCGCTGCCTAATGTGCCCGCGTCCAGGTCGAACCCTGGGATCGGGCCTGCAGCCGCGGGCTCGGGGGGCACCACTTGATCGGGCGAGGGCTCTTCGAGCGGAGAAGCGGGCTCCGCGAACGAAGGTATGGGCTCATCGAGAGAGGGCTCCACGGACGAGGAACCGGCGGCCTCCGAGGTGGCTTCGATCGGCTCAGAGAAGTTCAGATCATCCAGGTTGGGAAGGTCGAGGCTCTCCGCTCCCGCCGACTCGCCGGGCTGTGGGGTCTCGAAGGCGGCTCCCGAGAGATCCTCCGCTGGCCCAGGCTCCGTTTCTTCAGCAGGCAGTGTTTCCAGCTGCGAGAGGTCCGCCTGCAGCGCATCCGGCTCTCCTTCGGGGAAGGAAAACGCCTCTTCATCCGGAGGCGCCTCGAGGGCAGCTACGCCGGGCGGAGCCTCTTGCGGCCGAGATCCGCGGCCCGCGGCACCTCCTCGTTCGGGTGCCGGCCTGTCCAGCTCTTCGATTCCATCGGGGACGGTTTCTTCTCCGAAAAGCGATGCGAAATCCAGCCCCTCCCCCGCGGCACCCGCCGGACCCGGCTCGGGGGCTGCCTCCTCGGGAAGAGCCGAAAGGCTGTTGAAGATGTCCTGAAGGCTCTCTGACTCCCCGGCGGAACCGCCCTCCCCGAGGGAATCAATCTCCCCCGACTCCGGCAGAGCGGGCTCTTCCCCCGGTGCCGGCACTTCTTCGATGGTCTCTGACCGCGCGGCGCGGATGGCGGGCTCGTCGCCGAGTGAATTGAGGACCTGAGTGAACCTTTCTATATCCTCAGTGCTCGGCATGTAGCTCCTGCATCAAATGTCGGTACGTCGACTGCGCGCCATTACTCAAGCGCCGGAGCTTTCCGGCCGACATCTATTATAAGCAAAAGCATCCGGACGTCCATCATGAAGAGACACGCTTCGCGCCCAGAGTCCAGGCCCATCCCGCATCGCCCCGCGGGGCAGATCCGACCGAAAAAGGTCGGGCTTGTCCGTTGCCTGCTCCTTACCTGCATGGTCTTCTGTTCGGGAGCGGTCTATGCCGCGGATCCCATCACGCTGGACATCGCTGTGAAGAGCATCACATCGTCGATGCCGCCACGGATGGTGGACGACTTTCTGGTGTTGAGCCTGAAGCCCGACAGGCCCGCGCGGTTCGTTGGCGTGCGCTTTGCGCACGAGGCATGGAAGATCCTCCATCCCTACTCGACGAACGAAAGAGGCGCGTTCGTCCTTGATTATCGTGTCCCGGAGGGGGTGCGGGAGATCCGCTACCGGATCGTCGTGGACGGGCTGTGGATGGTGGATCCCGCAAATCCCCGGACGGATGTGGATGCCGCGGGAGTCTCTTTCTCGGTCTACACTCTGGAGCAGGAACCGGTGCGCACGATCGTGAATCCGAAGCCGGAGGGGACTGCGCTCACCTTCGTTTTTCAGGGAAGTCCGGGGCGGCGCGTCTCTCTTGTGGGGGACTTCAACAACTGGGACCCCTTCATGGATCCCCTCGACGAAACGGCGCCGGGGATGTTTTCCATTTCCCTTCGCGTGCCCGCCGGGGAGCACTGGTATTACTTCTTCAGCGACGGCCGCCGCATTCTTGATCGATTCAACGCCCGGACAGGCGTGGATCCGGATGGCGGCACCGTCAACTATTTTGTCTCTCCGTCCTGAGCTCTGCGAGCCTGCCGCCTGGTCTCCCGGCCACGTCCCTCAGCCGATGGATGCTGTCGAACCATTTCAAAGCGCTCTCGTTCCGAAACGGGATACGGTAGAGCTTCCCCCTGAAAGTGAAGTGCAGCTTGTCGCCGGGGTCCACGGACAGGGCCCCGAGCCCCGAGAGCGGCGCGGAAAGCGGAATGCCGATCCGCGTGCGGAAAATGAAGCGGCGGTTGGTGAGAAATGCCCGGCCGAACGCGAACACGCGCAAGTTGGGGAATCTCTCCTGCGTGAAAAGGAAGCGCGGCCGCGAAATCAGGAGAATGTGCTCCTCCGGTCCCAGGCCGAGACGAACCTCGCTGCGGATCGGCGTGAGAGGCATCGTACTGATGTGCTCGTAGTGGGCGGGCAGCGGGATCCAGCCTCCCTCGGCGCGGCCGTTCTCGTCCGCCACCGACAGGCGGCATGCCGCGTCGATGACCCACGTGGAGAAGCAGCTTGAGCACTCGATCATGTTCGTGCTGAAGGGCCGCACGAGTTTCAATCCTTCCATCGTGCCGCAGCTCGGGCAGCGGTAGAGCACGCGCGTGACGTTCACCGCGAGCCCTGCCTTGCGGCCCGTCGAGGCCGGCACGCTTCCCTGGAAATCGGGGTTGTGGATCGCCGCGGCGACATCGGCAAGGATCCGCTCGTCATCGGCCGGAATGCCGCCAGCTTCGTACAGACGCGAGAACACTCCCCTGATCGGGATGCGCCTCCAGTGCCGGGCCCACCGGGGGTAGACGAGATACGCGCCTTCCAGCCGGCAGACATACACGGGCACATCGAGCTTTCGGATCAGCTTGGCGATCCCCGTGAAGAGGGGCTGGTTCGTCCCGTCCCAGGTGCGCACCCCTTCGGGGAACAATCCGACCAGTCCGCCCTTGTCGATGAGGGTGAAGATCGAGCGCAGGGCGGAAAGGTCCGACGCGGCCTTTCGCTTCGGGAACGCGCCGAACCACCGGATAAGCCGGCCGAGAGCGCGCTTGCGAAAGAGATCTTCGGTTGCGGCGAAATACACGGGGCGTTTCAGCATTGCATAGACCCAGATGGGATCGAAAAGGGTCGCGTGGTTGGCAAGGATTATTCCTGCCCCCGACTGGGGCACCACGGAAACGTTGACCGGGGTGACCTGGAAATAGCGGAGAATGACCCCCCGTACGAGTGCCAGCATGAATCGATAGAACAGCCGATTCACCAGCCGAGGCGGGCGGAAGCTGGTCTGCGAGGCGCTCGGCTCAGACATGCCGCGCAAAAGATAGCCAAACGCGGGGGCGCGCGCAAGCGCCCCGCGTCCCTGGCTTCAGTCGGCCTTTCGGCGGCTCTCGCTGCCCTGCGCGCCCCCCAATTGCGCCCCTTCGGGTCGCAGGGGTCGCTGGGCCGGCTGCCGCCCTCCGCACGCCTTCGGCGTGCTACGCATCCATGCCCTCGGCCGACTTCGCCATCCAACGCCGCGCCCGACGCGCGCATGCGCGTCATTTGGCGCGGCAGGGCTTCAACTGCACCCCGTGGTCGAGCCGCACGTGTCGCAGCGCATGCAGGTGCCGCTGCGCACGAGAGTGAAGTGCCCGCACACCGGGCAGGGGTCTCCCTCGTAGCCCTTCATCTTGGCCACGTGCACCTCGTTGTCCAGCGCTACGACCTCGCCATGGCCGTTCACCTCGTCACGGTGCCCGTTGTTCTTGTTCATCGTGGTGGCGATCAGGTCGTCGGGTTTCACCTGCACGAGGTCGGTCCTCCCAAGGTAGGAGAGGGCGAGATCCCGGAAGATCAGGTCGAGCACCGACGTGGTCATCTTGATGTGGTCATGGCCGCTCACCATCCCGTTGGGCTCGAACCGGGTGAAGGTGAAGGCGTCCACGTACTCTTCCAGCGGCACGCCATACTGCAGGCCGAGGGAGACCGCAATGGCAAAGCTGTTCAGCAGGGAGCGGAAGGCGGCGCCTTCCTTGTGCATGTCGAGGAAGATCTCCCCCACGGTCCCGTCCTCGTACTGGCCGGTCCGGAGGAAGATGCTGTGGCCTCCGATCTTTGCTTTCTGCGTGTAGCCGAAGCGCTTTGCCGGAAGCGGGTTCCTCTTCTTCCCGCGCGCGGGAGCGAGGGCGAGCCCGATGCGTGATTCACCCGAATCCTTGGCAATGGCGAGCACAGCCGCGGCCGCAGAATCGGAACCGGGCATCAGGGAGGACAAGGGCTGGCTCAGCTTCGAGCCGTCGCGGTACAGCGCAATGGCCTTGAGCATCTTGCGCCAGGACAGCAGGTAGGCGCCCTTGATGTCGTCTATGGTCGCGGAGGAGGGCATGTTGATCGTTTTGGAGATCGCTCCGGAGACGAAAGGCTGCACGGCGGCCATCATCTCGATATGGGCCTTCCACGGGATGGAGCGCTTCCCGATCTTTCCGTTCGGGGTGGCTGTGTCGAACACCGCGTAGTGCTCGGGCTTCAGGTGCGGGGCGCCCTCGATGGTCATCGTGCCGCACGCGTAGAGGTCCGCGGCCTCGATGTCGGCGGCGCTGAACCCCAGGTGGGAGAGCAGGGAGAAACCAGTCTGGGAGAATGTGGTCTCGGGGATTCCCAGTGTGTTTTCCAGGAAGCCCTTTCCAAGAACGTGCGAGGTGAAGGAGAACGCGGTGGAGAACGCGTTGGCCAGCGACGCGTTCATCTTTTCTATCGCAGTGTCCGTGAACCCTTTCTGCCGCAAGGCATCCGAGGAGACGCCCGGCGCCCCGTCAAGGGAACCGTGGCCGAGGCAGTATCGCACGATGTCCTCGATCTGCTCCTCCGTGTAGCCCATGCGGCGGAGCGCCGGTGGCAGGGAGGTGTTGATGATCTTGAAGTACCCACCCCCGGCGAGCTTCTTGAACTTCACGAGGCTGAAGTCGGGCTCGACACCCGTGGTGTCACAGTCCATGACCAGGCCGATGGTCCCCGTGGGCGCGATCGCGGTGACCTGCGCGTTCCTGTAGCCGTACTTCTCACCGAGTGAGAGGGCCCTGTCCCACGCCCGCCGCGCCGCGGCCATCAGGTCCGGCGGACAGAACAGCGCGTCGATGGGCTGGGGGATGACGGAAAGGCCCTCGTACTCCTCGGGGGCCGCACCGTAGGCGGCCCGTCCGTGGTTGCGGATGACGCGGAGCATGTCCTCGCGGTTCGCGGTGAAGCGCGGGAACGGCCCGAGCTCCGAGGCCATCTCAGCGGACGTGGCATATGCCTCCGCGGACACGATGGCCGACAGGGCCGCCGCGATGGCGCGGCCTTCCGCGCTGTCATAGGGGATTCCCATGACCATGAGAAGGGTGCCGAGGTTCGCATACCCGAGACCGAGCGTGCGGAAGTCGTAACTCTTGCGGGCGATCTCCCGCGCGGGGAACTGGGCCATGAGCACGCTGATCTCCAGCACGATGGTCCACAACCGGATGGCATGGAGCAGGTCGTCCACTCGGATCTCCCCGGCCTCCACGTCGTAGAAGGTCATGAGGTTCAGAGACGCGAGATTGCACGCCGTGTCGTCGAGGAACATGTATTCCGAGCACGGGTTGGACGCCCGGATCTCCCCGTCCTGGGGGCAGGTGTGCCAGTCGTTCACGGTGGTGTGGAACTGCAGGCCGGGGTCCGCGCACAGCCACGCCGCGGTGGCTATCCGATCCCAGATCTCGCGCGCCTTCACGCGCTCCCTGGTCTTGCCGTCCGTGCGGTTCACCAGCTCCCACCAGCCGTCGTCGAGAACCGCTTCCATGAAGGTGTCGGTGAGCCGCAGGGAGTTGTTCGAAGACTGGCCGCTTACCGTGTTGTACGCTTCGCTGTCCCAGTCCGTGGTGTACTCCTCCGGCTCGAAGTCCCAGATTCCCTGCTCGGCGAGCTGGATCACCTGGTGGACCCAGGAGGCGGGGACCTCGTCCTGGATCGCTTCCTTCACCGCGCGTTCCAGGTCCTTGTTCTTGCGGGGATCGAAAGACGCCGTGCCGTTTCCGTTGCCGTTGTCTTCCGGTCTCACGCGGCACGCTTCAAGGATCCGCTTGGTGTGCCGGCGCAGGATCCTGCTGCCGGTGACCATTGCGGCGACTTTCCGCTCCTCCTCCGCCTTCCAGTCGATGTAACGAAGGACGTCGGGGTGGTCAGCGTCCAGGGTCACCATGCGCGCGGCCCGTCGTGTCGTCCCGCCGCTCTTGATGGATGAAGCGGAGCGATCGCTGACTTTCAGGAACGAGAGGAGCCCCGAGGACACGCCGCCCCCCGAAAGAGATTCGCTTGATGCGCGGAGGTTCGAGTAGTTCGTGCCCGTGCCGGAGCCGTACTTGAAGAGGCGCGCCTCCCGGGTGATGAGGTCCATGATCCCGCCCTCGTTCACCAGGTCGTCCTCTATGGAGAGGATGAAACAGTTGTGCACCACGATATTGTTGGAAAGGTACTGTCCGCTCAGCGTCTGGATGTCATACACCTGCTGCAGGCCGGCGAACTCGAGGCGGAGCACCGATTCCTCGCGAATCGAAGGGAGGTTCTTGCCGGGGAAACGGTCTGCGCACGCCACGGCGAGCTTTGCCTGTTTTTCCGAAGAGACAAATCCCACCTGTTCACTGAACAAGGCCCTCGACTCCGCGTATCCGATCGAAACGTGGTACGGCGTCGCCCGGTTTTCTCTCCTGTCCAGACCAGCCTGTAGTCGGGAATAGATCCCCAGGTTCATCAGCAGGGTCTGGGCCGACCGACCTCCCCGGACCACAGCATTGGGAATCGTTCGTTCAGAAGAGGAATCCAGCAGTTGATAGCGATCGACAAAGCCACGTAGTGGCTCTGCGGACGACTCTCTCACTTCACTCGAGGTGGCCAGTCGCAGCCGCATTCCCGGAGTCAGCTCCTCAACGTGAACCCAGCTCGCTTCGCTGCGGCGATCCTCGGAGGCGAGAACGAGGTGGTCACCGGT
This sequence comes from Spirochaetaceae bacterium, assembly GCA_003170115.1. Lineage (GTDB taxonomy): Bacteria > Spirochaetota > Spirochaetia > SZUA-6 > Fen-1364 > Fen-1364. The sequence goes on along the minus strand of PMZS01000307.1, from coordinate 3,479 downwards.
GGCCTCGAGGGCGGCGCCGTTTTTCAGGATGACCCGGAATACCGGCTTGACCCCGTTTTCGGCAACCGCGATTACCCTGGTTGTGCCCCGTCCATCGTCCGTTCCGTCGAAAACCTCGAGGCCGATGAGGCCTCCCTCGACGATAGAGCCGATGGCAACCGGACCGAATGGAGTCGAGACAGGTGCCTGGAAGGGCTGGCACGCGTGGGGCTGCGGGCGCTCGTAGGCGCTCGTTGCCTTCTCTACTTCTCCCGTGTCTGGATTGACGAAATAGTGGCCCTGGGCAGGTCCCTTCAGGCCGTAGGCGGCGTACAACCCCGTGTTGAACCACTGGGGCGAGTTCGGCGCGCCCATCTGCCGGGCAAGGATGAAGCACATCTCGTCGTAGAAGGCCTGCGCGTCCTCCTCCGTGGAGAAGTACTTGTACTTCCTGCCCCAGTCCATCCATGTGAAGGCAAGCCGATGGAAAACCTGTCGGGCGTCGGTCTCACCCCCCCGGGTGGCGCTGTCCGCGCCCGTGGCGGCCGGCGTGCCGGCGACGGTACCGCTGGCCGCACCGCCGGCTGCGGCGGAGGCACCACCGCTTCCCGCGGCAACCGCGGCGGCGGCCATTGCGGCTGCCGCCGGAACCCCGCGCTTGCGGAAGTATTTCTGGGCAAGGATGTCGGTGGCGATCTGCGACCAGTGCGTCGGAACGACGACGTTGTCCTGGTGGAAGATGACCGTGCCGTCAGGATTGCGGATCTCCGAAGTGCGCGGTTCGAAAGATATGCCTGAATAAGGGCTTTCCCCGGAGCGGGTAAAGCGCCGTTGAATCTCCATAGTCCCCCTCCCCCGGAAACATGGCGAAACGAAGTACTAGTGTACCAGCAAGGGCTCGCGGAAGGCAAGCATAAAATCTCCCGGCTCTTTTATTCTCCTCTTTTTATCGCAATGGATTGTCCTCCGGGCGGCCCTCCGGCGGATTGCAGAGCGCTGTCCAGCGCATCGAAAGCATCCAGAAACGAGTTGGGGCGGGCGGCTGCCAGCCGACGCGCAAGGCCCGCCTGTCGGGCGTTTCCCGCGCGCATCCGCTCGAGTGTGATGTTCTGGAATCCCCTGATATTGGTCCGTTCCTGCTGGAGAAGGTAGCTCTGGAACTCGTTCACGACCAGGTAGTGGTCCGCGGTGTTGTAGGAATGGGCGGCAAGGTAGTCCAGCCAGACAGCCTGCTCATCCGCGGAAAGCGCGGCCCACGCGGCTTCAGTGGCTTCCCGGAAGGCGGGTATCGTGAAGAACAAGCCGTGGAAGCTCTCGTGTGTCAGGAGGAGGGACCGGAGAATCGGCGATGAGCTGCGGGAGATGGAGATCACACACCCCTCGCCGGCAGCATAGCCGTCGGCGGTCTTCTTGACGACCCCGTTCTCCACCATGAGCCGCGCCAGGGCACTCTCTTCCACGGAGAGGCCGGCGGGGTCTTTCCCGGCCGCGGAGAAGAACCGGGCCAGGTCGTCGGCCTTGTAGTCGTGCGCGTTGTAACCGTGCAGCCCCGCGAGGGCGGAGAGAGACTCGAGCTTCCCGGCATGACCCGCCTTCTCCACGAAGAACGCCAGCCTCTTGAAGAAGGCATCCTGGATCTCGTATGAGGCCATGTCCAGGATGAGGACCCGGGGGAACCGGCTCCATGAGAAAAGCTCGAAGTCCGGTTTCCGCCAGGCGGACTGGTCCCAGCCGAGGATCTCTCCCGGGTCGGCGGGAATGGGTGCCTCGACCGGGACTCCCAGGATCTGGAGGCTCCTGAGCGTTCCCGTGAACTGGATGTCGCGGGGAATGAAGGACACGCTGCCTCGCGCAAAATCAAGCCAGCCGGGGGTGGATGCCGGGTTCACTTCGAAGGCCGTGCTCCTGCCCTCCGGCTCGCTGAAGACGACCTTCCCGCCGGCCGCCCCGTCATTGAGGGTGAGCCGCAGGAGCCAGATCCCGCTGCCCATCTCTGCCCGCGACGCTTCGGTAAGGCGTGCCGTAGTCGACCCTGCCGATGCGGACAGAACTTCAACGCTCCCGTCCACCGTGAGGAGGCCCGGCTCGATGGAGAACCCGTGCACGTTCGCGAGGATCCCCGCCCCCAGGAGTGTGAGGGTCCCCCGGGCCGAAACAGACAAGGCCGAATCCGCCTTCGGCGGCGCGGTGAGCTGGTAGCCCCAGATCCTGTTCCCCATGTCCAGTGGAACCAGAAAGCGCAGTGAGTTCCCGCTTGTCGCGGGCAGCGGGAAGGACTTCAGGACCTTGTTCCTGTCCGAGAAGATCGTGAGGGCGAACGGGCCGATGTCACTCGTGTACGAAAAGGCGAACGCCTCGCCGGACGATGAGACGACAACGGGCGACGCAAGATGGTATTCGGGCGATGACAGCCTGCCGGTGCCTGGCTGGAACCGAGTCTCCTGTTCCCGGGACACGCGCGCGGACTGCCAGATTTCTATGCGGGCGCCTTCAGGAGCCTGGAAGGCGAATCCCTGGAACTTCGACGAGCACCCTATTAATAGAAGAAGGGCCGCGGCGAGGAGGCCGGCCCGAAGGCCGACTTTCACTTACGTTCCTCCACTGCAAGGGGAATGAGGCTGCGCACGATGTGCTGGGCGATTTCCCGGCGCGCTTCCATCGTGATATCCCCGATGGGACGGATGAAGTTGTCCAGCTGCCCCGTGAAACCGTCCGGCACGGCGGGGAGGGTGGCGATCCGCTCGGCGAGCATGCGGTCGGACGGCTCGAAGCGGCGATTCACCGCGAACAGGAAACTTGCGACGCAGCGCGCCAGCCGGGAGGATGAGAGGAGGAAAAAAAGGGTGTCGGACCTGTGTACCGCCGCGCCGAGGTCCGCGAGCGCGCGCTCCGCCAGGGAGAACGCCCGGAGGCGTGCCTGCCACCAGAACTGCCCGGGGACATGCGCAAGGGCTGATCGGGCCTCCTCGAGCCAGGTGCCCCGTCGAAAGAGCACCTCGCCCTGTTCGATTCTGTACAGGGCGTTGGTGCCCGGTTCGTGGAACACCCAGGTCTGCTCAGAGATGCGAAGGAGCATCCTGTCCACGTCCGCGGATCGGATGTAGTGGATGCTCGCCGGCAGCTCCTCCAGCAGGAACCTGTCCACCGCGGCCACCGGGGAAGTCTCGAAGGCGTCCATTCCCGGCAGCAGCGCGCTGCGCGCCTCCAGGCCTGGCGGCGCCTCCGCGGTGTACACGTCCAGGTCGATCGTGAAATACGGGTCGAACACCTCGATGTCGGCCGCCTCTCCCAGGAGAACGGCCTGCACGCCGTCGATGTGCGAGAGGCGTTCCGCCAGATTCCCCGCGATCCGACGCACCTTGCGCTTCATGAAGGGATTGTATCCCGCCCCCGGCAGGCCACGCAAGGCACGTCGGCGGCGTTCGCCGGTGTCTTCTCTCCTCGTGGGGGTGCGTGCTACGATTTCCGAGGATATTGAGTGCAGCTTGAAAACCCACCGC
>PMZS01000311.1 GCA_003170115.1 Spirochaetaceae bacterium | reverse complement strand
GTGGCCGCGGGAGATGCCTGGCTCCAGGCAAACCTCGACGGGTACGTCCAGTGGGCGGGTGCCCACAACAGCCTCCTCATTGTCACATTCGATGAGTGCGCAGGCGCCGACCGGGTTTCCACTACCCCTATCGCCACAATCTTCGCGGGATCCGGCGTGAGGCATGTCGTCATCGCGCGGCCCGCCACGCTGTATTCGCTCCTGCGGCTGGTGGAGGACATCCATGGTCTGCCGTATCTCGGCGCGGAGGCGTCAGCGCCGCGGATCGAGGGACTCTGGCAGTAGCCCGGGGTGCCCCTTTCGACCCTCATACTTCCCGAGGAAGAGTACCGGCGGCCGCTCGAGCGTGAGCGGAGGATCGCGCTGGACATCGAGCGGGAAGGCGTGGAGCTATGACGGATTCCAACCCGGCGACGTGCGGGCGCTCCTGCTCACCCTGGGGCTGGAAGCAAAGAGCCATGAGGGAGCCCTCCGGCTGCTCTCCCTGCACTTCGTGAAAGCGGGACGGCTTGAGCCGGAGGCGTCACACATGAGGAGGCGGACTACAACCCCTCGTATCTTTTCACCGTGGACGAAGCCCGCACGCTGCGGGATGAGACAGCCGCCCTTTCATCCCGGATCGCAGAGCTCATCCGCCAGTCGGGCTACAAGGCGTAGGAGCTCTCCAGCCTACAGCGACTTCTCCAGCGCGCGGTTGAGGCGCTTCACGAAACCTGCCGGGTCCTTCAGTTCCCCGCCTTCAACCAGCAGGGCCTGCTCCAGGAGGAGGAGGCTGGTGTCCAGGATCACCGACTCGTCCTGCACGGCGGCGAGCTTCGTCACGATGGGGTGCGAAGGGTTGATCTCAAGAATTGGTCTCACCTCGGGAAGGTCCTTGTTGCCCATCATCTTCAGAATCTGCTGCATCTGCACGGTCGGGTCGTGCTCGTCCATGACGATGCAGGAGGGTGAGTCCGCCAGGCGGCTGGAGGCGCGCACGTCCTTCACCTGGCTGCCGAGTGATTTCTTCACCCTCTGCACCAGCGGCTCGATGGCCGCCGCCTTCGTGGTGTCCTCTTCCGTTTTCAAGTCATCCGCGGTCGCCGACCTGTTCACCGCCTTCAGCTCGAAGTCCATGAACTTGCCAATGGAGCCGGCCACGATCTCGTCGATCTCGTCGTCCATGACCAGGACCTCGATCCCGCGCGCCTTGTAGGTCTCCAGGAGCGGTGAGCTTCGAAGCCCCGCTTCGCGGCCGCCGGTGACATAGTAGATCGCCTTCTGGTCCTTCTGCATCCGGTCGCGGTATTCCGAGAGGCTCGTCCAGGCATGGGGGCTGGCCGTCGACTTGTAGCGCAGAAGCTCCAGCAGCATGTCCTTGTGCTCGAAGTCCTGAAGCACGCCTTCCTTGAGCACCCGGCCGAACTCGGTCCAGAACTTCTCGTACAGCTCCTTGTTCTTCGTGAGATGCGCGAGCTCCTGCAGGATCTTGCGGACGGACGAGGAGCGGATGTTCTCCATGATCCGGTTCTTCTGGAGGATCTCACGGCTAATGTTCAGCGGCAGGTCCTCGGAGTCGATGATCCCGCGCACGAACCGCAGGTAGACGGGCAGCAGGTCTTTCTCACTTTCGGTGATGAACACCCGCTTGACGTACAGCTTCACCCCGGGCTGGTAGTCGTATCGGTACAGGTCAAAGGGTGCGCGGGAGGGGATGTAGAAGAGGGTCGTGTACGCCAGGGCGCCCTCCACCGATTGATGGATCCAGTGCAATGGGTCGTCCGTGTCGTGGGACAGGGTCTTGTAGAACTCCCTGTAGTCCTCCTCCTTCAGGTCGGACTTCGGGCGGCGCCAGAGTGCCAGCGCGGAGTTCACCTGCGAGTCCTTGTCCACCTTTCCGCCGTGCGGGCCCTCCTCCTGGTAGTGGAGATGGATCGGGAAGGCGATGTGATTGGAGTACTTTCGGATGATTCCTTCGATCCGCCACCTGTCCGCGTATTCCCGGCCCGCCTCGTTCAATTGGAGGATGACGGTGGTCCCCGCCGAATCCCGGTGCCCCTCGGCGATCTCGTACTCACCCTTCCCGTCGCTGGTCCACTTCCATGCCTCCTCGTCGCCGATCTTCCGGGTGATCACCTCCACGGAATCGGCCACCATGAACGATGAGTAAAAGCCCACGCCGAACTGGCCGATGAGGCCGGCCCCCTTCTTCGCGTCCGCCGCCATGGCCTGGAGGAACTCCTTGGTGCCCGAGCGCGCGATGGTCCCCAGGTTTTCTTCCAGGTCCCTGGCGTTCATGCCAATGCCCGTATCCGAAATGGTCAGCGTCTTCCTGTCCTTCGTGTCGAAGGAGATGTCGATCCGCGGAACAAAAGGAACGCCCCGGTACTCCTCCTGCGTGAGGGTGAGGTACTTCAGCTTGTCCAGCGCGTCGGACGCGTTGGAGACGAGCTCGCGGAGAAAGATCTCCGTATTGGAATACAGCGAATGGATGATGAGCGTGAGAAGCTGGTTGACCTCAGCCTGGAACTGGTGCTTGGACATGGAATCACTCTCCGGGAAACGATGATTTCAGCCGCATACCGCGAAAGTAGCGACAAACTCCGCGACGGTAAAGAGGTTTCCCTTCTATTTTTCAGTCAGGTTGAACACGCCGTCCCAGTTGTCCGGTGGCGGCTTTATCTTGTATTCGTTGCATCGCTGCAGGTACTTTTTCGCCGGGCCGTCGTCGGGATGGCTCCGAAGCACCGCCGTGAAATCCTTGGTGGCGCGGGCCCAATCCTTCTTCTCGAACCACGTCAGGCCGGAATGGAAGAGCTCCACCGCCTCCTTCATCTCGGCCGTGGCCTGGGAGGTCTCGTCGATGATCTCGTAGAGGCGCACCGGCTCGTTGATGCCCACGACACGGACGCGGTCCAGGCGCCGCGTGAAGATGTCGTTTCCCGCCTGGGCCCGCGTTGTCTCGCCGGTGAGTATCCAGGTCCCGTACTGCTTGTTGACGCCTTCCAGGCGGGCCGCGAGGTTTACGTTGCTGCCCATCATCGTGTAGTCCATCTTCCGCTTCGTGCCCATGTTGCCGACGACCATGTCCCCCGTGTTGATGCCGATCCTGGTCAGGAGCGGCGCCGGGGTGAGGGAGTCCGCAAGGAACTTCTTGTTCAGTTCCGCCTCGGTGCGTTTCATCCGTATTGCCGCCAGGCAGGCTCTCCGGGCGTGGTCGTTCATTTCCAGCGGGGCGCCGAAGAACGAGATGATGGCGTCTCCCTCATACTTGTCAATGGTTCCCATCAAGTCCAGGACGATGTCGCTCATGTCCGAAAGATAGAGGTTGAGCAGGTGAACGAGCTCCGTCGGATCCAGCTTTTCCGAGATGGTGGAGAAGCCCTTCACGTCGGTGAACATTGCCGTCATGTACTTCTTTTCACCGCCGAGCTTCAGCTTTTCAGGGTTCGTCAGGAGCTCGTTGATGACCGCCGCGGAGAGGTAGTGGCCGAAGGCGCCTCGGATGAAGGTCCTGTCCTGCGCGGTCAGGAGAAAGTTGACCACTGCGAGAACAAGGAAGGTGAGAAAGACGATGAGGCCCGGAGTCACGATGGCGAGGTAGCTCCCGGTGAGGATGAAGAAAGCGCTCCCGCCGGCCATGATGAGAATGAAGCCGGCCACGCCGACAAGGATCGACATCAGCGGTTTGACGTTGCGGGTGATGAAAGTGATGATGAAGGCGACGATGACGCCCGCAATGGCCGAATACCACCAGGGCAGCTCGTTGAGGAAGCGCCCGCTCAGGATCGTGTTCACCACGGAGGTGTGGGTACCGACGTTCATGTACTTGTTATCGAAGGGGGTGACGCCGATATCCGTCGTCCCTGTGCCGGTCTGGCCGATGATGCAGAAGGAGCCGGTCAGGCGGTCTTTCAGCTCCGTCCGCAGGGCGGCAAGCTCTTTTGCCTCTCGGCGGGCCTCTGCAAAGGTGCTTGTGACTTCCTCCTTCGTCGCCTTGAAGTCGCTCTTCTGGCTCTCCGTGGTGCCCGGTTTCGCAAGGACGGCATCGATGTCCGCCTGGATTCGTGCTTCGGCGTCGCCGTTGACGAATGCGAACGCGGTGTCGAAGAAGGACTGGCGCAGCTTGTAGTAGTCGGGGAGGAGCTCTGGCTTCTCGGTGTCCCGCGCATTCGCGAGGATCGCCTCGGCGTCCGTGTACTGCTTGAGGAATGCGCCTCCGTCCTTGGCATAGTTCAGGAGGTACCCTGCATCGGCCATGGCGGACAGCGTGTGTGCGAGCGCCCGCTCCAGCTCCTTGTGCTGGACGAGCTTGTAAAAGGACAAGTGGTGGAAGCTGTGATTGAAGTCTTCCTTCGGCCAGTTGATGAGCATGAACCGCTTGCCGTCCAGGGGGATCCTGATGTCTTTCGTCTCTCCGTCAGGAAGCTTTGCCGCCTTGAGGACGACCTCGCTGCCGGACAGCTCGATCCCCGGATGTCCGAGCCAGGCAAGAAGCGCAGAAACTCCGAGCTGTGGAATCCATTTTCCCTTGTATCCCTCGAACAGGTCAATGCGACGGCGTACACCGTCCTTGTCGACTTCAACATTGGGGAAACCCGCCCCGGCGGCGCGTTCTAGAATGGGCCAGATCGCCGGCCGGACGTCCTTCGCGAACTTGTCGTAACCCGGGGCCGCGGTCACGTTCGGGAGCGCGAGCTTTTCAGTTGCCTGGGTACGCCGCTCGTCCGTCACCTCCGGGTCGATATCCGGGAGCATATTCATGGTGAAGTACGCAGTCTGGAAGAGCCGTGCAGAGCGGCCCAGCAGGTCATCGTTGTCCCGCGCGACCTGGCCGATCTTCTTCAGCAGAGAAGCCTTGGACGCCTCGGTCAGGTCACCGAGGTCTTTGATGAACCCTCCCGCCTGGGCCAGGGAGACCCGGTGCTCCCGCAGCGCCGTGAAAAGATCCGTGACATTCTGCTGCACGGAGCCGAACTCGGTGTTGAGCGCGGCCGGGATATCCTGGTTCAAGACGTCGGGGTTGACCCCGAGCGGGGCCTTGTCCACGTACTCGATATCGAACACCGCGTAAGAAGCGCCGAACTCCCGCATGGTGATCAGACCGTCCGCCATGAGATTCCGGGGCCAGGGCCAGGTCCCCTCCTTGGCGATGGAGAGGTCATCGACCTCGATAATCGTCAGTGCCGGATACTCGGGAACCGCCGGTCGCACGTGCAGGAGCGCGTCGTAGAAGCGCCGTTCCACCGCTTCGAATGGCGTGAAGAGGTTGAGAAGGACTATGACCACGGATACAGCGAGGGGGACGAGGAGAAGAAGGGTGCTCTGCTTCTTTTTCATACTCTCTCCGTTGTGGTCTAATATAAGATATTCATCGGCATTTTCCAGCCCAGCGTTCCGTTTCCCCAGGCTTTTACCCCAGGCTTTTTCAATCGACATCCCGACGGATTAGTGCTACATTTCACCCGTTGCGGAAGCCCAATAAGGAGGTGCGCATGACGAAACGTGCCCTGTTCCTGATGTTCGCAATGGCAGCAATCGCGGTCCCTCTTCTCACGGCCCAATCCAACGAGGTGCTGGACTCCGTGCTCGGTGAGGCAACCATCAGCTACGCCAACGCCGCCTACCTCGTCGGCACCGCGTCGGGACTCTTTCCCGAGACGACCGCTCCGACCGATGCCGGGCCCTTTCT
>PMZS01000328.1 GCA_003170115.1 Spirochaetaceae bacterium | reverse complement strand
TGGAACTGAAAAGTTCGGATTAGCGCGGATTTTCTTCTTCGCGCCGGCCGCGGCGGATCCCCCTGATGCCCGGCAGTCCTTCGAAGAACAGCGGCAGGAGGAAAGTCCTTTCTTCGCGATCGGATGACGGAGTTGCACGGATCCTCGGGAGCAGCGTAAAGACCGTCGCAAATCGCAGCAGGGCCGAGACGGCAAAGAGCATCGGAAAGGCGCTCACCACCAGCCCGGAGAAGCTCACCGACCAATCACCCATTGCATTGAGAAAAAGGCCGGCCGCCAGGGATCCCAGCCCTCCCGCGAGACTCCCGATCATCGAGGAGATTGCCATGTACATGCCGCTGTTCTCGGAAGCTGGGAACCGGGTAGCCAGCTTCACGCTCGCATTCGCCGCGGCCGCGGAGAAGACCCCGCCGACGACCCCGCCACACCCTACCCAGAAGAGCGCCGTACCTGGCAACGCGAAGAGCCAGATGGCGGGGACGAACGACCAGAACAGGTGTGACGCGGCGAGAATCCTCTTCACGCCGAACCTGTCGACCATCCTTCCCACGCGCCGGGATGCCAGAAGGGTACCGAGGAGCCCGACAATGGAAACGGCGATCATCCCGCCGAAAATGTTGCTCTTGAAGCCGAGGTTTTCCATGAAATACAGCGGGGCGAGTGATCCGCCGAGGAGCAGGCTGAAGTTCCAGAAGGCGGTGAACACGAGCCACGGCCTGAATCCCCGATCCCTGAGGGGGGTGAGCATCCCGGCGATCGCGCCGCGTGATGCCTCGGTATGCAGCGGCGGCTCCGGCAGAGTTCCGTGTATGAGGATATCGAGGAACCCGATGAGGCTCGCGGCCACCAGGATCACCGCCGCGGTCTCCAGCTTGCCGTCCGGCGGCACAAGGTCCATCAGGAACCCCGAAGGCAGGGTGACGAGGATGACGATGAGGGAGATCCAGCTGTCCCGCCTGCCCCAGAATGTGCCCTGGACATCCTGGGGGATGATCGTGCACAGCCAGCCATACCAGGGACCGGGCGAGAGGTTGCCCACCAGTGTTCCCGCGCAGACGGCCGCCATGAAGACCAGGTAGCCCGAGGTGCTGCCGGCACGCCAGAGAAGGAAGGCGGCGACGATGCCCGCCATGCGAAGCACCCGGTCGGCAAGCGCGGTCCAGAACCACACCAGCCTCCGCGAGCCGGCGCGATCCGCGAGCATCGTGCCCAGCGGCTGCATCACGACAACCCAGGAGCTGATGCCCCCAAGGATGCCCCATTGCAGCCTGCTCAGCCCGATTGCGTTTCCGAAATAGACGAGGATGATTCCCGTGATGATGTTGCCCCAGGCCGATCCCATCGCGCCGGTGGCGATGTGTTTCCTCATGATTGCGGGAAGCTCGCGCGGTTGGACGGGCCGCTGGGTGAAATATCCCGCGGCGGGGCGGGTGAGGCGGTCGCTTTTTGATTTCATTCAGCTCTCGATTTGGAGACAGAGCATCTCGTTCCCGGAATTGAATGTCAATACTTGAAACACGCGCGGATTCTCCTATACCCTCGGCGCGGAGGTGCCCCATGGCTTCGCCCGTCTACGCCGACCTTGTCCGCCCCGCGAGCCCGCCGCTCGCACGGGTTTTCGATGCGGCTGTCATTGCCGGCTTTTCTCTGCTCATTGCCCTGAGCGCCCAGGTGGCAATTCCCCTCCCTTTCACCCCGGTGCCGGTGACCCTGCAGACCCTTGCGATCATTCTCACCGGCTGCCTGCTGGGAAGCGGTCGAGGCGCGCTCGCCGCCGCCGCCTATGTCGCCGAAGGATCTCTGGGGTTGCCCTTCTTTTCCGGCGGCACGGGGGGGATCGCGCATCTCCTCGGCCCGACCGGCGGCTACCTGGTGGGCTGCGTCGCGGCCGCGTATGTAGCCGGCCTGTGTGCGGAGCAGGGACTGACGAGGAAGCAGGCGGGGCTGCTGTTGACCCTGTGTGCAGCCGATCTCGTCGTCTACGTCCCCGGGCTCGCCTGGCTCAGCATCTTCACCGGAGCCGCCAGGGCCGCGGCCCTCGGCTTCCTGCCCTTCGTCATCGGGGACGCGCTGAAGATCGCCGCGGCGTGGAGCTTCCTCATGGCCGCGGCCATGATCACTTCGCGGGCACGGGAGCGCTCGGCCTGAGCGATACCGCGCACTGCGTGCGCGGAGCCCTAGAACTGCCGCAGGATGTCTTCCGCGGGGTAGGCTGACGGGATCAGACCCAGGGAAACCAGCTCCGCGATGGACCGCGCGTAGCGGCCGGCGTCTAGGGCGCCGTACCCCTGGGGGCTGCCAAAGAGCTCGCAGGTCGCGTCGAGGCGCAGCCGGAACAACGGCTCGTCTTCCTTCTTCACGTTGCCGACGTTCTTCAGTGCGATCTGGTTCGCCTCGTCACGGTGCGTCACCGTGTAGTCCATGGCCTTCCGTGTCGCCCGCACGAATCGGGCGAGCAGCGGGCCGCGGGATGCGATGATCGCGCGGGAGCTGATGAAAGAGGCGCCCACCATGTCGCTCCAGTCCTTCACGTCCCACTGCCGCAAGGCAATGCCCTCGGCGCGCATCGCCACCGGTTCGTTGTTCAGGAAGCAGACCACCGCGTCCGCCCTGCCGCTGAGCAGGGCCGGCTCCTGGGTGTAGCCGATCTTCTCAACCTGCACGGCGTTCTCCAAACCGAACTTCCGCAGGAACAGCTGCAGGCCGATCCACGACGTGCCGGACATTTCGGGGGTGCCGATCCTGCGGCCCTTCAGGTCGGCGGGTGTGCGGGCGGTTTCCGCCTTTGTCACTATAGCGACCGGGTACTTCTGGTAGTACTGGTAGATGGCCTGGAGCCCGAGCCCTTTCGAGCCGGAGATCACGAGCTGGTCAGAATCGGAAAGCCCGATGTCGATCCTGCCGGCGGCCAGGAGAGAAAAGACGTCGTACTGGAACCCGAAATTCAGCTCCAGAGTGATCCCTTCATCCCTGTAGAAACCCTTGTCGATGCCGACGTACAGCGGGGTGAACTGCACATGAGGGATGTACCCGATGGCCAGCCTCACGGTGTCGGTGCCGCCGCTGCCGGCGGCCCACGTGAGAGAGACGGCACAGACCAGCCCGGCGATGGCCGCCGCGGCCTTTTTCTTCATGCGAAACCTCCTACCGAATGCCGCGCGCCACGAGCCGGTAGCCGATGCTCGCGGCCGCATAATATGCGAGCCCGAGGATGACGAGCCACATCAGTCCGACGAACATGAGCTCTACGTCGAAGTTCGCCTTTGCGATGCTCACCAGGGAACCCAGGCCCTTGTTTCCGGACACGAACTCGCCCACGACCGCCCCGATGACGGAGAGAGTGATGGACACCTTCACACCACTGGCGATCATCGGAAGGGACGCGGGGAGCTCGAAACGGGAGAAGCGCCGCCAGCGGGTCGGCCGGAAGAACGCGAGGAGCTGGGCCAGCCGCTTCTCGGCGATCCCGACGGCGGAGATGTTCGTGACGAGCATGGGGAAAAAGATCACGATCACCGACGTGATGATCCGCGGAGTCGCGCCGAAGCCGAACCACAGGACGAGAAACGGGGCCAGCGCGATGGAAGGGATCGTGTTCGAAGCGATGAGGTAGGGCATCAGGAGCCGTGACAGGAGCAGGGACCGGGCAATGGCATACCCGAGGGCGAGCGTGGCGATGAAGGCCGCGGCGAACCCGACGAGGGACTCGTACACGGTCATCCCGAGGTCGGGGAGGATCGTGCCGGTGGCAAGAGTGCCTGCAAAGCGGGTGAGGATCCCCCAGGGATGGGGGAGGATGTAGTCGGGAATGGGAATGTGCACCTTGAGGAACACGAGGAGGAAGTACAGGCCGACCAGCTCGAGCGGGATGAGCATCCACCCGTAGTGTGTGCGGAAGAACGTGCCCTTCCCGGGCACGGTTTCCTCCTCCTCTTTCCCGCTGCCGACAGGATCCGGAGCGGCCGCCCAAAGCATTCGTGCGTTCTTCCGGATGGCCGCGGCGGCCTCCCGTTCCGCGGGTGAAAGCAGGTACTGGTCGGGCAGCTCCTCACCGTTCTTTCCGAGGTCGCGGACGTCGAACATCCTCGCCGGCAGCGTGGTAAAAACAACGACCTGGTCCGAAAGGAAGCAGGCCTCCTCCACCGAGTGGGTCACCATGACCACCGTGCACCGCGTCCGGCGGTGAAGGCCGCGGAGCAGGATGTTGAGCTTTTCCCGGGTAATGATGTCCAGCGAGGAAAACGGCTCGTCCAGGATGAGCAGCTCGGGCTCGGTCACGAGGGCCCGGGCGAGCTCGACGCGCTTCTTCATCCCGCCGGAGAGCTGCGAGGGAAAGTAGTCCTCGCACCCGGCCAGGCCGAGGTCGTCGAGCACCTGGAGCGCGCGGCCCTTCAGCTCGTCATCGACGCGTTTCCCGGCAAGCTCCAGGGGCAGCAGGACGTTGCCGAGGGTCGTGCGCCACGAGAGTAAGGCGTCGTTCTGGAACACGAAAGAGATGCGGCGGGTCCGGACCTGCAGGTCACCGCTCACGGGACGGTAGATGCCGGCGATCAGGTTGAGAAGCGTGGTTTTTCCGCACCCGGACGGGCCGAGAAACGTGACGAACGATCCCTTGCGGACAGTGAAGGAGAGAGAATCCAGTACTGGTTTTCGCGTGAAAGAGAAGCCGAGGCTCTTCGCCTCGATGACAAACTCCGACCCCATGCGTCCTTCCTTCTCCCATCCAGACTGTACTGTCGGCAACGGGCTTTCACCGTTTCCACTCTCGAGCGCG
>PMZS01000319.1 GCA_003170115.1 Spirochaetaceae bacterium | reverse complement strand
CCGCCGTTGGTGTCGCAGAGCACCAGGCAATCCGCGCCCGCCTCATGCGCCGCGCGCAGAGTAGCGACGGCGTACATGGGGTCATCCTTGTAGCCGTCGAAGAAGTGTTCCAGGTCGTAGAACACTTCGCGGCCCTCCGCCTTCAGAGTGGAAAGGGAGTCCGCGATCATCGCCAGGTTCTCCTTCTCAGTGGTCTGGAGGACTTCGTGCACGTGCGCCTTCCATGTCTTGCCGACGACGATGACCGTGGGGGTTTCCGCGTTCAGGAGCGCGGTGATCGCCGGATCGGAGCCCGCCTTCCCGCGCGGTTTCCGGGTGGAGCCGAAGGCGACGATCTTCGCGTGGCGCAGCTTTTCCTTCCTCATTCGCTGGAAGAACTCCGTCTCCTTGCGGTTGGAAAGCGGGAAGCCTCCCTCGATGTAGTCGATGCCGAACTCGTCCATGGCGAGGGCGATCTGGATCTTGTCCTCCAGCGTGTAGCTGATCCCCTGGCCCTGCATTCCGTCGCGTAGGGTAGTGTCGTAGATGACCGTTTTCATCTCTTTCATTACGCGCCCTCCGCGAATGATTTCTGTGCCCGAAGATAGGGAATCCACCCCCCCTCCTTCACGATTGCCTGCATGAACGGAGGAAACGGGGAGATGGTCCGGCGGGCGCCCGATGGCAGGACGAGCACTCCATTGTCCAGGTCCACCTCGATACGGTCGCCCTCGGCCGCCCGGCTCGAAATCCCCGGGCATTCCACGATCGGGAGGCCCGTGTTGATCGCGTTTCGGAAGAAGATCCGGGCAAAGCTCTCGGCGACCACGCAGCTGATGCCCGCGGCCTTCAGGGCGATCGGCGCGTGCTCGCGCGAGGAACCGCATCCGAAGTTCGCGCCGGCCACGATGATGTGTCCCGGAACGATGCTCTGCGGGAATCCTGGCCGCACGTCCTCCATGCAATGCAGGGCGAGAACCGCGGGATCCGAGGTGTTCAGGTACCGGGCTGCGATGATCTCATCCGTGTTCACGTTCTCTCCGAAGACGGACACTGTGCCGCTGAACTTCATTTCAGACAACCTCCGACGGTGTGGTGATCCGCCCGGTGACCGCGCTTGCCGCCGCGGTGGCAGGCGACGCAAGGTAGACTTCGCTGCCCGTGTGGCCCATGCGGCCGACGAAGTTGCGGTTGGTGGTGGATATGCAGCGCTCGCCCTCCGCGAGGATGCCCATGTGCCCGCCCAGGCATGGTCCGCAGGTCGGAGGGGAGATCACCGCTCCCGCGTCGAGGAACACGTCGAAAAGTCCTTCCGACAAGGCCTGGCGGTACGCGTGCGGGGTCGCGGGGATGACGATGCAGCGGACGCCCGCGGCCACGCGGCGCCCCTTCAGCACCTGTGCGGCAAGCCGCAGGTCCTCGATCCTTCCGTTGGTGCAGCTGCCGATCACGACCTGGTCCACTTTCGCGTCGGTCTCGGCCGCCGGTCGGACGTTCTGCGGAAGATGCGGCGCCGCTACCAGCGGCTCGAGGGCCCCGGCATCGATCGTCACGACCTTTTCGTACGATGCGTCGGCATCCGGCGCGCAAGGTGCCCAGGGGCGGCCCGCCGCCCGCGAGGAGAGGTAGGACGCCACCTTCTCGTCGGCGGTGAAAATGCCGTTCTTCGCCCCGGCCTCGACTGCCATGTTCGCCATTGAAAGACGCCCTTCGACGGAAAGGGAGTCGATGGCCGGACCGGAGAACTCCAGCGCCTTGTACAGGGCGCCGGACACCGAGATCGTCCCGATCAGGGCAAGGACGAGGTCCTTCCCGGTCACCCATTTCCGCAAGGTTCCAGTGAAGACGATCTTGATCGACGACGGCACTCGAAGCCACGCCTTTCCCGTGAGATAAAAGCCGGCGAGGTCCGTCGAGCCCATTCCGGTGGCGAACGCGCCCAGGGCGCCGTACGTGCAGGTGTGGGAATCCGCGCCGATGACCACCATGCCCGGCACGATTGCGCCGAGCTCGGGGAGAAGCGCGTGTTCCACGCCCACGTCGCCCTGCTCGAAGAAGTGAACGCCCGCGTGCCGGCGGCTGAAGTCGCGCATGACCTTCACCTGCTGGGCGGAGAGGATGTCCTTGTTCGGCGTGAAGTGGTCCGCCACGAGCCAGATGCGCTCGGGAAACCGGCAGGAACCGGCGCCGGTCTTCTCGAATTCCTGGATTGCGATCGGCGCGGTGATGTCGTTCGCGAGGCCCAGGTCGGGCTCGACCAGCAGGAAGTCCCCCGGCGCCACGCTGTCCCTGCGGGCGGCCGCGGCCAGAATCTTTTCAGACAACGTCATTCGACTCATCGTCCCCCCTGCGCATGGATTGATAGGCTTTCCACCTGTTGAGCGAGTTCACGTACGCCTTGGCGCTGGCCTCCAGGATGTCCGTCGAGGCGCCCCGGCCGACGAACTTCCGCCCGTCGATCTCCAGGGATACGCTCACCTCGCCGATGGCCTGCTTGCCGGGCGTGACGGCCTGCACCACGTATTCCAGCAGCTTCGTCTGGATGCCGAGTGCCCTGTCGATCGCGTTGAAGATCGCATCCACGGGTCCGTCGCCAGTGGCCGCCTCTTCATGGCGCTCTCCGCCGACGTTGATCCGGATCGTCGCGGTCGGAACGGCCATGTTGCCCGACTGGATGTTGAAATAGTCCAGGCCGTAGGTTTCCGTTTCGTGGCCGAGCTGGTCGGAGACGATGACATACAGGTCGTCGTCGTAGACTTCCTTCTTGCGGTCCGCGATCTCGAGGAACCGCGCATACGCCTTCTTTGCGTCTTCTTCGGAGAGGGAGAGCCCCAGCTCTGAGAGCCTGTTCTTGAATCCGTGCAGACCGGAGTGCCGGCCCAGCACGAGCAGGCTGGCGTCCCGTCCCACGGATTCAGGCTTCATGATCTCGTAAGTCTCGCGCTTCTTGAGGACCCCGTCCTGGTGGATGCCCGATTCGTGCGCGAAGGCGTTAGCCCCGACAATCGCCTTGTTCGGTTGAACCGGTATGCCTGTGATGTGAGTCAAGAGCCTTGATGACTGGTAGATGTGTTCCGTCTTGATTCCCGTGCGAAATCCGTAGAAGTCCTTCCTGGTCGCGAGGGCCATGACGATTTCCTCCATGGCTGCGTTCCCGGCCCTCTCTCCGATCCCGTTGATTGTGCATTCCACCTGCCGTGCGCCGTGTTTGACAGCGGCGAGAGAATTCGCCACGGCGAGCCCCAGATCGTTATGACAGTGAACGGAGATAACTGCCTTACGGATATTCTTGACTTTTGCAAAGAGATAATCGATCAGACTGCCAAATTCATCAGGCACTATATAACCCACGGTGTCAGGGATGTTAACGGTGGTGGCCCCGGTTGCAATCACCGCTTCCACCATGTCACAGAGATAATCCCAATCCGTTCTCGTGGCGTCCATGGGAGAGAACTCCA
>PMZS01000071.1 GCA_003170115.1 Spirochaetaceae bacterium | reverse complement strand
CTGCTTGCCCGGCAGCGCATCCAATGTGAAGCGGGCGGCCACCTCGGCCACGCGCGTCGCGCCCTTCGTGATGACGATGAACTGCACGGCAATGATGATGATGAAGATGATGAATCCGATCACGTAGCCTTCGACACCCTTGGTCCCGACCACGAACGTGGCGAATGCCCGCACGATGTGACCGTTGAAATCGTGGCCCTTGGCCAGGATCAGCCGCGTGGAGGAGACATTGAGCGCGAGTCCGAAGACGGTGGCGATCAGCAGCAGGGTCGGGAAGACGGAGAACTCCAGGGCGTTCCTGGTGTACAGGACCGTAAGGATGATGAGGAGGGAGAGCACGAGGTTCAGGGCCATGAAGACGTCCAGAAGCACGGCGGGGAGCGGGATGAGGAGCATCATGATCACGACGACCACGCCGATGGCGACCAGGACGTCGCTTCTCTGGCTCCAGATGTTGCCCGCAACCGCCCGGGCGTCAGCCATGTCGTATCTCCCTTACCGGGCCGCTCATCCGGTGGCCTCCGCCGCGGCTTTTCCGCCGCCACCACCGTACCCGGTGGACTTGTTCCCCAGCTTGTAGACCTCGGCGAGGATGATGGACATGGCGTCGTAGAATTTCTCGGGAATCGTGTCGCCGATTTCCACTTCCCGGAACAGGGCCTGCGCGAGGGGCTTGTTTTCCATGAGGGGCACCCCGTTCTCCGTTGCCACCTCCCTGATCTTCTGCGCGACGAGGTCCGCCCCTTTCGCCACGACCGTCGGGGCGACCATGAGGGCCCGGTTGTATTCCAGGGCAACGGCGTAGTGGGTCGGGTTGGTGATGACCACGTCCGCCTTCGGCACCGCCTTCAGCATCGTTCGCCGCATGATGTCCCGCATCCTCTCACGCAACCGGCTGCGGGTGAGCGGGTCTCCTTCGTACATCTTGCGCTCTTCCTTGACTTCCTGCTTTGACATCTTGAGGGACTCGATGTGCTGCCGTCTCTGGAACCAGTAGTCGGCGGCTGCAAAGACAAGGAAGGCGATAGCGGATTCGAGCACGATCCGGAAGGCGAGCTGCGGAATGAGGGAGACGCCCGAGAAGAACCCCGAGAGGGCGAGGCGCGTGAGCCGCGGGATCTCTGCCGTGATGTTCAGGTACGCGATGACCGCGATGACGGTGATCTTCGCGATGGATTTCGCGAAATTGAACAAGGCCTCTCCCGAGGCGAAGGACCGCTGAAGCCACCGGCCGAAACGCGGTACGATCCTGTTGAAGTCCGGCGTGATCGGTTTCACCGTGAAGAGAAATCCCACCTGGAGCACGTTCCCGACGATGGCGACCACAAATACGATTGCGAGCACGGGCAGGGCGATTTTCGCAAGCCAGCTCATGAACGCGCTCATCAGGCCGGCGTTCAGGGCATTGGGACTTCCCGCGATGGAGAGAAAAAACGTGATCATCTGAACGGAGGATCTCAGGATGTAGCCTCCGAGGAGCCCAAGGGCGGAGATGCCGGCAAGAAGGACCAGGGAGGAGCTCACGTCGCTCGACCGGGCGACCTTGCCCTCCTCCCGTGCCTTGCGGATCTTGTGCTCGGAGGGCTCCTCCGTCCGTCCCTCATCCTCCGCCGCAAACCACTGCAGGTGTACCTTGAACGCGGCGCTCGGCACGGGAGTCCCGGCCATGTACAGGGGAAGGGTGTCAGAGAGCATTCCGCCGGTGATCGATGTCATCTTCGCAGCGCCCCCGCAGTCGTGATGAATCCGCTGAGACTCTGGAAGCTGCCGTCGATGATCCTCTCCATCGCGGTCATCAGGAACGGCATCGTGGCAAACAGCAGGAGGAAGGACACTCCGATGGAGATCGGGAAACCCATCGTGAGAATGTCCATTTGCGGCGCCGCGCGGGCGAGAAGGCCCATGGCCACGGACACGAGCAGAAGTGTGCCAAGGATGGGAAAGGCGATCGTGAGCGCGCTCTGGAAGAGCCCCGCGAGCCCGTTGATGAGAAGCGTGATGATGCCCTCGCGATGCGTTACGAGGTCCATTGCACGGAGGTACTGGAAGGAACGCTCGACTCCCACAAGGAGGAACTTGCTCATCCCCGAGGTCGCGATGAAGACGAGCATTGCGACAAGGTTGAGAAACTCGCCCATGAGCGGGACTTCCACCTGGGACTGCGGGTCGAACACCATCGATGCGCTGAAGCCCATCTGCAGGGAGAAAAAGTCCCCCGCGAGCTGGAAGGCGATAAAGATGAGGTTCAGCAGGAACCCGATGAGGAGCCCGATCCCCACCTCTCCGAGCACGAGCAGACCGTAGTCCACGGCGTTGGAGGGGATCGGGGAGCTGGTTGCGAGCACGGCGGGGAATACGGCCGCGGAGATGAAAAACGACATCCCCACCTTCGCCAGCTGGGGGATCGATGAGGAGGAAAGCAGCGGCGCGAGCTCCACCATCGCGATGATGCGGAAGAAGATGAGAAGGAAGAGACGGATGTTCGTGACCAGCGCTTCGATCATATGTTCGAGATCATCGAGAACAGCCGGTGGGTGTACCCGACGAGGCTGTCCAGGAGGAATCGGCCCAGCAGGACGAGGCCGATCAGAATCGCGGCCATTTTCGGCACGAAGCTGAGCGTCTGCTCCTGGATGGAGGTGGTGGCCTGGAGGATAGCGACGATCAGTCCCACCGCCATCGCAATGAGAAGGATCGGCCCCGCGACCAGAAGGGTTTCCAGTACAGCTTCCCGGACAAGCTGAAGCGCCATTCCCGCCGTCATTTAAAGCTCCTCACGATCTGCTCCGCGAGCATGCCCCAGCCGTTCACGAGGACGAACAGGATGAGCTTGAACGGCGTGGAGATCATGACCGGAGGCAGCATGATCATGCCCATGGACATGAGCGTGGAGGCCACGACCATGTCGATAATGATGAATGGAATAAAGAGGAGAATTCCAATCTTGAACGCCACGGTCATCTCGTGGATCACGAAGGCGGGGATGAGCACATAGGTCGGCACGTCGGCTCGCGTATTCGGCTTCTGCAGGCCCCGCATGCTCATGAACAGGCGGATCGAGTCGGAGTCATTCCCCATCTGGTTGAACATGAAGGTCCGAAGCGGCTTTTCCGCGCCGGTGAACATCTCCTCCACGCCGATTTTCCCGTCGCCGAATGGTTTCAGGGAGTTCTGGTAGATCGTAGTGAACGTCGGCCACATTATGAAAAGGGTAAGGAAGAGCGCGAGGCCCATCATCACCTGATTCGGGGGCGACGTGTTCAGCGAAAGGGCACGGCGGATGAAGTCGAATACGATCGCGATCCTCAGGAAGCAGGTCGTGAGGATCAGAATGGAGGGGGCAATGGCGAGCACCGTGAGCAGGAGGAGAAGCTGCACGGAGAGCACGACCTCCTTGTTGTTGCGGGCCGTGCGCACGTTGAAATCAAGGAACGGCACCGGCAGGTTGCCGGCGTTTGCGGCGGCCGGGCCCGCCGTCGGAGTACCGCCAGCGGAAGCCGTCGGAGTACCGCCAGCGGCCTGGGCGAAAGCCCCCAGCGGGAGAAGAGAGGCGAACAGGACGGCAAGGAGAATCGCGGCGGGTGCTCTCCTCATAGCTTCTTCAGCCTCTCGCGCTGACCCTTGAGGAACCCGATACCGTCGCCGATGGAGAAAGGCCCCTTAGCCGGCCGGAAGATTTCGGAGAGTGCCTGTTGGAACGTGCGGCGCCCCGCCGGCGCCTGCTCCGCGGCCTTGAGGCGCACCGCATCGAGGCTCTCCTTCTCCGTGATCTCGGCGATCAGCTCCACGCCGCCGTCGGAGGAGCCTACGAGGTAGATGCTGGAGCCGACCTCCACGAGGTGGAGAGAACGGCTTCCCGAGAGACCGCGAGAGCCCAGCACCCGGATGAGGTCGTTTTCCTGGATCTTCCGCCCGGTCCCCCTGCGCATCAGCCAGAACAGGACGTAGATGACGCCGATTACGCACGCGAGGACCAGGATCATTCGCACGAAGTCCCAGGTCGACACTCCGGGCGTGGCGGCCGACGCCTGCGTTGTGCCGGCGGCCGGGCCTCCCGTGACCGGATTTCCCAGCGGTATCCTTGATTCGTCCAGCGCGGCCGTCGAAGGCGGCATTCCTGCGGCCGCCTGCCCTTGAACTGCACCGGCTGGTGACTGGTTCGCCTGCGCCGCGAGCGGCTGCAGGGCGACCGCGAGCACCAGGGCGGTGCACGCTGCGCACACGGTAAGCTTTTTCAGATTCCCCCTCCCAGTAAAAATCTGAAATCATCCAGCGCCCGTACCGAGCACGGTACCCCGTGCGGGGCGGAGCGCCTATGTCGCTACGAGAGCTCGTTCATCCTGTCGATCTGCGATACGATCTCCGTGACACGAACGCCAAAGTTCTCGTCGATGACCACGACCTCTCCCTTTGCAATCAGCTTGTGATTCACGAGGATGTCAACCGGCTCTCCCGCGAGCTTGTCCAGCTCGATGATCGTGCCCTCTCCGATCCCCAGGATGTCCTTGATCCGCTTTCTCGTCCTGCCCAGCTCGACGGTCATCTCCATGTAGACGTCCATGAGCAAACCGATGTTCCCCTGCTCTCCTACCATCTGGGCGGGCTGCAGGTTGGCGTACTGGACCGGCTGGACGTTCGGGGGCGCCATAGTGGGGCCCTGCCCGGCGCCGCCGAAGGACTGTCCGAAGGTCTGCTGGAACCCGGCGGGACCACCGAAGCCCGCCTGCGGCTGGGCCTGGGCTCGCGCCGCGCCCGGTCGCGCGGCCGCGGGCGCAGGTCCCGACGGCATGCCGGCCTGCGCGAAAGCCGCCGCATCGGCGGACCCGCTGCCTGCTGCGAGTGACAGGATTTCCTTCGCCAGAGAAAGAGAGAAGACCTCGGTCATCGTGGCGGTGGGAAAACCCTCGATGGAGATGGGATAGTCCACTGTGACCGAATAGTCTCCCTGCGGCACGCGCACCTGTTGTCTCTTCGTCTGGCGAAGGTCCGGCGGCGCCGTCTTCACCATCCGGCTCACCTGGTTGCCGATGGCCGTGGCCGCCGTGCCGGTGATCTGCGAAATGGCCTCAGCCACCGCGGAAAGGGAGGCCTCGTCCAGCTCGCCGCCCGGCTGTCCCATCATGAGACCCGCAATAGTGCCCGCGACGCTTGCGGGGATGATGTAGGAATGCTCGCCCTGCAGGCCGTCAGTGAGATCCACGCGGACATCCACGACATCTTCGGGCTGGCCGCTGGTGAGCTCTGCCGGGGTGCGTGCCTTGACGGCGGGATCCCCGATGTTGACCGTCTTTCCCGTGAGGATTGAGAGGTTGGAGCCCTGGCTCTCCGTCACCCCCCGGAGCATTTCCTGGAAAGCGGCGCGCTCCCCGTCGGAAAGCGGGGACGAGGCCGGCCCGGCCCCCGTGTCCATCTCTATCGCATCCGTCCCCTGCAACAGGGCGTCGATCTCGTCCTGCGAGAGCGATCCGTCACTCATGCTTCCTCT
>PMZS01000044.1 GCA_003170115.1 Spirochaetaceae bacterium | reverse complement strand
AGCCTCATGTTCCGCAACGAGCCCCACGGGCCGATGCTGGAAAAGCTCACCCGGATGTTCACCGAGGCGGTAAAGGTGGCCGCGTCCCACGATGTGAGGCTGGCGGACGAGAACCACATCGACTTCAATTCCGACGAGATGCTCGCNNGCATCAACTTCGATACCGGCAACTTCATGCGCGTGCTCGACGATCCGATCAAGGGCATGCAGAAGCTCGCGAAATACACGTTCTCCACGCACGTGAAGGACCTGAAGCCCAACCGGCAGGCGTCCGTGGACGACTGGTTCTTCTTCTCCACGACTCCCGTCGGGGACGGTCTTGTAGACAACCAGAAGCTCGCCCAGATCCTGAAAGACGCCGGCTATCAGGGCTTTCTGGCCGTGGAGATCGACTTCCTGCACCCGGACTACAAGGAAGACGAGGACAAGGCCGTGGTCCTCAGCGTGAAGGAATTGCGGCGCATCGCCAACAACGTGAGATAGGAGGCGGGCCATGAAGACGATGAATGTCGGGATTGTCGGCTGCAGGTTCATGGGCAAGGCTCACTCGAACGCCTGGAGCCAGGCGCCCCGGTTCTTTGCCATGGACGTGAAGCCCGTGCTCAAGGTCGCCTGCGGGAGGCACCAGGAAACACTTACGGCATTCGCCGAGCGCTGGGGCTGGGAACAGACCGAGACGGACTGGAAAAAGATGGTCCACCGGGACGACGTGGACATCGTCGACATCAGCGCCCCGCAGTACCTGCATTACGAGATCGCAATGGAGGCCGCCCGGGCGGGCAAGCACATCTTCTGCGAGAAGCCGCTTGCCATGGACGTGAAGCAGGCGCGCGAAATGTACGAGCTGGCGGAGAAAAAGGGAATCACGCACTACCTCAACCACAACTACCGCCGCTGCCCCGCTGTCCGCCTTGCGAGGAGGCTCATCGACGAGGGCAGGATCGGCCGGATCTTCCACTGGCGCGGCGCATACCTGCAGTCGTGGATCGTGGACCCTGATTTTCCCCTGACGTGGCACCTGCAGAAAGAGTTTGCCGGTTCAGGCCCCCAGGGGGACCTGAACTCGCACAGCCTGGACCTCGCGCGCTATCTCGTGGGCGACATCACGAAGGTGAGCTGCATGACGGCGCATTTCATCAAGGAGAGGCCGCTGCCTGACGAAGCCGCCTCCGGCACGTTCAGCGGGAAGGTGAAGGGCGCGGACAAGGGCAAGGTGACGGTCGAGGACGCGGCATTCATGACCGTGGAGTTCGCCAACGGCGCGTTGGGCTCGTTCGAGGCCAGCCGCTTCGCCCCGGGCCGCAAGAACTGGAACTACTTCGAGATCTATGGCAGCAAGGGGAGCCTCATCTTCGACCTGGAACGGATGAACGAGCTGCAGTTCTTCTCCACCGACGACCCCGCCCATGCGCAGGGTTTCCGCACGATTCTTGCCACCGAGGGCGGGCAGCATGAGTACATTGCCAACTGGTGGCCGCCTGGACACGTGATTGGCTACGAGCACGAGTTTGTGCATGCGGTGGTGGATTTCATGAAGGCCGCCTCGACGCATACAAAAATCGAGCCCAACTTCTACGACGGCATGAAGGAGATGGAAGTGCTGGATGCCGGGCTTCGCTCCGCGGAAACGGGAAAGATGGTCGAGATCGCATGAAAGCCTCGCTTGTTCCCGTCCATTTCAAGTCGGGGATGGACGATGAGTTCCGAACGCACTTCGCGCTCGTGAAGGACCTCCTCGCGGAAGATGCCAGCCTGTTGCCTCCCGTGCGTCTGGGTTCCCGGCTGCCCGCCGCGGACGCCGTGGTCTTCCCGCAGCTCATCGGCGATGCCTTCTCCCAGTTGAATGAGTTGAAGGCGATCAAGCTGCCCGTCCTTGTTCTCACCTCCGACTTCGGCACGGTGAACATGTGGGACTGGGAGATCGTCACGTTCATGAAGTCTCTCGGGATGAGCGTGTTCACCCCGTACGATGTAGATCAGACCAGGAAGATCTGCCGCGCACTCGCCCTGAAGCGCGAGATGAGGGAAGTGAAATTCCTCGTCTTCCAGGACCGGCCGGGCGTGGGAGGCAAGCAGGCGGAGATTTTCAAACGCTTCTGGTGGTGGGAGGACCGGAGCGCTGAGCTGATCAGGGAAAAGTTCGGTATCCGGATCGTGAAGAAGAGCTTCAAGGAGCTCGGGGAGGCGGCGAAGAAGATCGGGGATGCCGAGGCCCGGGCCATCCTGAAGGATCGGCCCATCCCGAGCGCAGGGCTTGCGGACCGGCCACTGAGCTCAGCGGTGAAGCTGTACCTCGCCGTGAAGCGGGAAGCGCAGGCCGACCCTTCCATCCAGGGCGCCGGCATCAACTGCCTCAACGAATCGGAATACTCCGACACGACGCCCTGCCTGGCATGGGACCTCCTGTACCAGGACCAGGGACTCATCTGGGCCTGCGAAGCGGACACGCTCTCCCTGCTCACCCTGTACCTGCTGGAGCGCTCGCTGAAAGCTCCGATCATGATGAGCAATCTCTATCCCTTCCTCATGGGAAACGCGGCGCTGAAGCATGAGAAGATCGACCGGTTTCCGGACGTGCCTGAGCCCGACAACCACCTCCTCATGGTGCACTGCGGGTTTTTCGGCGTGGTGCCGCGGCCCTTCTGCGTCTCCTGGAACCTCCGGCCGAAGGCGCTGGCGATCGTCGATGACAATGCGCATGCAATGGACGCCCGAATGCCGACGGGCGCGATGACCCTCGCGAAACTCCATCCCGAGCTCTCCCGCATGCAGGTGATCAAGGGCGAGCTCGAGGACTACGTGCAGTACCCGGGGTCGGATTGCAGGAACGGCGCGCTCCTGAAGGTGCGCGACGGCCGCGCGATCATGAAATCCTTCTATTCACATCATTACTGCCTGATGACCGGGACGCAGGCGACCGACATCGAGAATGTTGCCCGGGTGATGAACGTGGGGGTGGATGTCCTGTGAGCAATGCGGCCGTGCTCCAGATGAAGGGAATCTGCAAGAGCTTCTTCGGCGTCGAAGTACTGCACAATGTCGACTTCGGAGTCGATAAGGGCGAGATCATGGGTCTCTGCGGTGAAAACGGCGCCGGTAAATCGACCTTGATGAAGATTCTCTCCGGGATCCATGCCCAGGATGCCGGCGAGGTGATCTTCAAGGGCAGCGTCATACGCCGCAACGCCACTCCCCTGGAGATGCAGC
This sequence comes from Spirochaetaceae bacterium, assembly GCA_003170115.1. Lineage (GTDB taxonomy): Bacteria > Spirochaetota > Spirochaetia > SZUA-6 > Fen-1364 > Fen-1364. The sequence goes on along the minus strand of PMZS01000044.1, from coordinate 20,058 downwards.
GCGTCGGTGTCTCCATGATCCACCAGGAGCTGATCCTGCTCAACGAGCTCACCATAGCCCAGAACATCTTCCTCTGCCGCGAGCCTCGGGGCGCTGCCGGGCTCATCAACTTCAACAGGATGAACGAGGACGCGGCGCGCATATTGTCCAAGCTTGGCGAGAAGATCGATCCAAAGCGCAAGGTTCGGGATCTGAAAATCGCCCAGAAGCAGATGGTGGAGATCGCCAAGGCAATCGCCTTCAATGTGGAGCTGCTCGTCATGGACGAGCCCACCTCGGCTCTCACGGGCAAGGAAACGAAGATCCTCTTCGACCTGATCTCTTCCTTGAGCGCGCAGGGAATCGCCGTTGTCTACATCTCCCACCGCCTGAAGGAGATCATCGACGTTTGCCACAAGGTCACGGTGCTGCGGGACGGGCATTTCGTGGCGACGAAGAACGTCGCCGACGTGACGGCGCACGAGATTGCCACGCTGATGGTCGGCCGTGAAGTCAAGGAATCTAAGGCATCGGATTTTCCCGGGGACCCGAACGCGGTCGTTCTGGAAGTCAGGGGCGTATCGGATGATCTCCTGAAAGACGTCGGGTTCAAGGTCCGCCGGGGCGAAATCCTGGGTTTCAGCGGGCTGATCGGGGCGGGCCGAACCGAGCTCATGGAGGTCGTGTTCGGCATCAGGAAGCCACGCACCGGCAGCGTGTTCATCGAGGGCAAGCCGGTCACCATCAGGAGCGCGATAGATGCGATCAGGGTGGATCTCGGATTCGTCACGGAAGACCGCAAGGAGACGGGACTTGTTCTCTGCCGCGACATCGTGGACAACGCGAACTACGTGTCCTGGTTGAAGAACCCAGGCATGTTCAAAGGCGCCAAGGCGACCATGGAGAACACGCGGAGGATCATTGACCGCCTGGCGATCCGCTGCAGCAGCCCCGCCCAGAACGTGAGCAACCTTTCAGGTGGCAATCAGCAGAAGGTGGCGCTCTCCAAGTGGCTGCTCTCCGGGGCCAAGGTGCTCGTGCTGGACGAGCCCACGCGCGGGGTGGACGTGGGCGCGCGACAGGAGATCTACCAGATCATCAGGGAGCTGGCGGCGGAAGGGGTTGCCATCGTTATCGTGTCTTCCGACCTTCCGGAAATCCTTTCGATCTGCGAACGCGTCATCGTCATGCACGAGGGACGAATCACCGGCACGCTGAATGCCTCCGAGTTGAGCGAGGCCAAGGTGATGTACTACGCAACCGATGTCTGAGCGGGAGAAGAAGCATGATTGCGGTTGAAAGCCGGGCGGAGAACCGGGCCCTGGAATTGCTGAAGGGCATCTGGCGCAACTACAGCGTCCTGGTGGTTTTCGTGGGTATCATCGGCATCTGCGCGATCGCGGCGCCCCGTTTCCTGCGCATGGACAACCTCCTCAACATCCTGCGAAACACATCGACCGTCGGAGCCATCGCCCTGGGCATGACCTTCGTCATCATCGCGGGGGGCATCGACCTGTCCAGCGGACCGGTGCTCGCCACTGCGGGCGCGGTCCTCATCCTCCTGCAACGGATGGTGAACGCGGACGGGACCCCCGCCGTGCCCCTTGCCCTGGCAATTGTCGCCTGCCTCGCCGTGGCGACGTCGTTCGGATTCCTGAACGGGATCATCATCACAAAGGCCAAGCTGCCGCCCTTCATCGTGACCCTCGCGGTCGGCATCATGGCCCGTTCCCTGGTCATGTACTTCATGCGCGGGGCAACGGTGATGGGGAACAATATCCCCCAGTTCACCCGCATCGGAAACGGCTCGGTGTTCTCCATCCCCATCCCGTTCCTGCTGGTCGTGGGTGTGGCGATCATCTTCCACATCCTGCTCACGCGGACAAAGTTCGGCACCTACGTATTTGCCGTCGGGGGCAACGAGAACGCGGCGCGTTACTCGGGTATCAAGGTGGACCGGATCAGGATCGCCACCTACATGATCGTCGGGCTGTGCACGGGCATGGCGGCGACGATCGAGATGTCGCGGATGGCGGCCGTCGCGGCGGCCACGTCCGGCAGCCAGTACGAGTTCGAGGCCATCACCGCCGTCATCGTCGGGGGAACCTCCCTGACGGGCGGAAAGGGTCGTCTCATCGGAAGTATTGTTGGCTTCATCATCCTCGGGATCGTCAACAATATGATGATCATGCTCAATATATCGCCCTACCTCTCGGGGTGCGTGAAGGGTGCGGTCATTCTCTTCGCGGTGCTCATGCAGAGGCGGGAGCGATAATGAGACCAAATCTCTTTCAAGGAGGAGCCTTATGAAGAGACGTGTTTTGATGCTCGTGGCAGCCCTCGTGCTGCTGCCGGCCCTCGCTGTCTTTGCCAGTGGAACCGGCGAAGGCGGTAAAGCGGCGGCCGGAAAGAAGTTCCGGATCGCGGTGTCGCTGCCGGCGGCGAACAACGCCTGGCAGGCGAAGTTGCTGGATTCGATCAACGCGGAGGTGGCAAAAGACACGACGAACTTCGAAATCACCGTGAAGAACGGAGTGGACGATGCCGATCAGCTCAACCAGATGACAACTTTCAAGGGCGGCGGATACGACATGATCGTGTGCCTCCCGGGCAACGGGACGCTCATGACGCCCATCTGCCAGGAAGTCTACAAGTCGGGCACAAAGCTGATGATCATCGACCGGGCCATCGAGGGCGACACCTACACGGTGTTCTACGGCGGCGACAACGCGCAGTGCGGCAAGAACGCCGCGAAGTACCTCGGGGACAGGCTGAAGGGCCAGGGGCAGATTGCCATCCTCAGAAGCTACGTCGGGACCCCGATCGACCTTCAGCGCTACAACGGATTCATGGACGTGCTGAAAGCCAGCTACCCCGGGATCAAGGTTCTGGTCGAGGGTGACGGTGAGTTCAACCAGCAGGCGGGCCTGAAATCGATGTCCGACATCCTGCCGGCGTACCCTCATATCGACGCCATCTACACCCAGGACGACGAAGCAGCGGTCGGCGCCCTGACCGCGATCAAGAACGCGAACCGCACCGACATCCAGTTCATTACGGGCTACGGCGGCGGCAAGACCGCCTACAAGTTCATGCAGGACAAGAACCCGCTTTTCGGCGCCTCGATGTCGTACTTCCCCACCATGGGAGGCCGCGGGCTCGCAATGGCGAAGCAGATTCTCCAGGGCAAGACGTTCCCGAAAGATAACATTGAAGCGACGGTCGTCGTGACCCAGGACAATGTCAGCAAGTACCTGAACGACGCATACTAGAGCACGCACGTGAACGCGGCGGGGGAGGAGCTTCGGCTCCTCCCCGTCGCCATGGAAGCGGAGCACGCCGAAGGCGCCCCGTTATGAGGATGGGCCGAGGTCGATCCGGCCCGAGGGAGAGTGGCGCGCCTTCCAGTAGTCGCGGAACGCCCGTAGCCTCGCAAGGGATTCCCGGTCCTTCACTCGGTTGGCTGCTTCCTTGCTTGCGATGATGTCGTCGATGTGGCACACGGGGAAGCCGTCCACGTCGATGCGCCGGGCGTATGCGTCCTCGAATCTCTCGATGCCATCCGGCGCGAACACGAGATCAAGGTCGAAGGGGCCGCTTTTCAGCTGCACAAAGTCCTTGCCGCGAACGATTTCGGCCGCCTGTGCGTCGGTCAGCGCGAAGCCGAGGTCGCGGAGCGCGGCCACCAGGGCCGTCCCGTTGGCAGGATCCCTGGCCACGAACAGGTCCGCATCCTGCGTGGTGTCGGGGTACCCGAGAAGGATGGCGCCTGACTTGCCGATGAAAAGATATCGAACGCCGCGCTGCCGCAGGGCATCACGGACCTCCTCGGCCTGGCGGTATTCAAACGCTGCCATACCCCAGCCACGAAGGCAGATTCTCGGCGCACCAGCGACGATACTCCGTGGTGCTGTTGAAGGATCGATACGTCGAATCGTCAAGGACGGGCTTGTACGTCCTGATGAAGGCGTACTTCCATCTTCGGGCAAGAGGACGCCGTTCGGCAGCCTCGAACTCCTCCAGCCAATTCTGAGGTATTCGGAGGGGGGGCTCAATCGCCATCGCGGAAATGATACGGCTCTGATGTGGCGCTGTCCACTGCCCGCGCCGGGTCACCGCTCCCCAGCAAGCCCGACTCCTCTGGCGCTTATGTCGCACCCAACTCCGCCTTCGCTTCGGCGGCGGTCATCAGCCGCGCCAGTTTGCGGCCGAAGATGTCGAACACCGCCTTCAGGATGTCCGGCCAGATCGTGGTGATGCCGTCGGTGATCGCCGTCACCCGGTATTCGCGCGTGCTCGCCGCATACACGGTGGCCGCCACGCACAGGTCGGCGAGCATCCCCGTCACCATCAGGTACCGGATATCCAGGGACCTCAGCACGAGGTCCAGGGGTGTTCCGTAAAACTTGTCCAGCCCGCAGGCACGAATGACGACTTCACCGGGCAGAGGCTTCAGCTCATCCACCGTGTCGGGTGACTCGGGGCCGCGCGCACCGACGAGGGAATTGCCGGAAGGCATGCCCCAGCCCGTGGGGTCTCCCGGCCGCGGAACAAGGTGCTCGGGTCCGAACGGGTCCTTGCGGAGGTTGGGAATCTCCGGGGTGGAGGTGAACTCGGTGAATAGTTCTTATGATGCGCCCAGCAGGTTCCTGGAGGGCGTTGACGATCAAGGTGGTTGGTGGCTGTATACTGGATTCCTCGATGACCCGGGACCCCAAGAGGAGGACGGTAGATGGCCTTGCGGTATCTTGTGGCACGACCGGTGACCACGTTGAATAGTTTGGCAGGCCACCTACCGCCGTTCTGTACCAAAAACTTAGCACGCCACCGGCGATGCTGGATAGTAGGTTGGAGTCACCAGCGCCTTCCAGGAAGTCTCCTCGTTTGGACCCCAAGGTTCTCGAGAAGGGAGGGGGCATGAGGTATCACGGAATGGATCTGCACAAAAAGTATGCCACGATCTCGATGCGCAATGAGGGCGGAACGGAAGAGAAGTTTGTGCGCGCCCAGGCGGACATTAAAAGCTACGTCGCAAGCCTGGGCAGTGAGGACGCGGTCGTGCTGGAGGCCTCCGCAGGAGCCCTGTACTGGGCGGAGAAGATCCAGAGTCAGGGAGCCATTTGCGTTGTGATTGACGCCTACCGCTTCCGCATCATCCGCGACTCCTGGCAGAAGACGGACAAGCGCGACGCGGCCAATCTGTCCCTGGCGTTGTGGCTGGCCTCACGCAGCGGGGAGATGAAGCTGCCCGAGGTCTGGCAGCCGGGACCGGTGGTGCGGGAGTTGAGGAGACTCTTCGGGCTGTACGAGTTGTTGAACAAGCAGATCCGTCAACTGAAGAACGAGATTCACGGGGTGCTGTTGGACAACGGGGTAAGGGATCGGGCCCTGGGCACTCGCCTTGCGGACTATCCCGCCAAAGGAGAAGAGCTTCTGAAGACGGTGGAGCTCTCCGCGGCCAGTCGTGTCTGTATCCTCACCAGCTTGGCACTTCTGGCGCGCCTGCAGGAGCAGAAGGAAAGTCTCAAGTGCGCGATCTACCAGGCAGGCAGGCCGCTGGAGGCCGAGGTGAAGCTGCTAATCAGCATCCGCGGGGTAACCCCACTATTGGCCCTGGTCTTCCTCTCCGAGGTGGGAGACATCACACGATTCAGGAGCGCTCGCCGGCTGCACTCCTATTTGGGGGTGGTGCCCACGGTGCGCTCCAGCGGCGGAGTGACACACAGTGGGGCGATCAACCGACACAGCCGGGGTCTTACCCGCAGCCTCTTCACCCAGGCGGTGATCCACTTGGTGGACTCCTCTCCCGTGCTGGCTCACTTCTACCGCGAGTTGGTTGCTCGCAAAGGGTATGGGCGCGCTCGGATCGCGCTACTTCGCAAGATCTTTTCTATGATGCGCCGAATGCTTTTGTCTCGCGAGCTANNCGCGAAGGAAATCAAGAAGGGGGATAAACAAGATGCGGCCTAACGCGTATCAAAGTCAGCGTTTCCGCTCGCTCGTAGAAGGCCGCCAGTGCGTTTTCGAAGGGGGGGTGGTACTTGTTTATACCCCCCAGAACGAGCCCGTGCAGCGTATCCGAACTGCGCGGCATAGGTTGTCCTCGGGGCCTGTGCGGCGCACTTTTAATGACTCGCCTTCTGGCCCCGGGGACAACCTATTGGAGGGGCGGTTGAAGTCATTCGGCGAAAGGGAGGTACGGCGCAGCGGCTTGACGCGCATCATAGTAGTACCGCTACGCCCCTGCCACGGCAGAACTCGACGAGGCCTTTCACGTGGGGAAGGATGTCCCGGGATGTCGGCACGTACAGAGACGATTTCGGGTCCATGAAGCTGCGCTGCATATCAATGACCAGGAGTGCCGTGCGCACGGGGTCCATGCGGTGAGTTTCCTGGATGCGGGCAGCCTTGCGGGAGACGAGCTCATCGTATGTCGGCATGAGGATACGATAGCATGACGACGTTGCACCTTCCAGCTCCGCTGTATAGACTTCCAGTGATGCATCCACACGCAGGCCCCGCGCTCCCGGCCCTCGCGAAGAAAATCGGGCACATGTGGGAGATCTCCGCGCGGAAGATTCGCGCCGTCGAGAGAAACTACGACGAGTCACGAGGGGCGCCCGTGTTCACGGTGAATGGTGAATGGACCTCGCGCGGCTGGACGGAATGGACACAGGGGTTCCAGTATGGCTCCTCGCTGTTGCAGTTCGACGCCACCGGGGAAGAGGAGTTTCTCGAGGAGGGCCGGGCGAAAACTCACGAGCGCATGGCGCCGCACCTCACGCACATGGGTGTGCACGACCACGGGTTCAATAATGTCAGCACCTACGGCGGCCTGCTCCGGATGATGAATGAGGGCCTGATCCCCGAAGACAGGGGGGAGAGGGATTTCTGCGAGCTTGCGCTGAAGGCAAGCGGCGCCGTGCAGGCCCGCCGCTGGACGAAGACCGCCGACGGGGGCGGGTTCATCTATTCCTTCAACGGTCCCCACTCTCTTTTCGTGGACACCATCAGGTCGCTGCGGGCCCTCGGCGTCGCGCACTCTCTTGGCCACGTTCTCCTGGAGGAGAATGACCGCCGTGTCTCGCTGCTGCAACGCCTCGTACAGCACGCGGAAGCTACCGCTCGCTATTCCGTCTATTACGGAGAGGGGAGGGATTCCTATGACCTTCCCGGAAGGGTCGCGCACGAGTCCATATTCAACGTGAATGACGGCAATTACCGCTGCCCCTGCTCCCAGCAGGGCTATTCCCCTTTCACGACATGGACCCGTGGTCTGGCATGGGCGATCCTGGGGTTTGCCGAGGAGCTGGAGTTCCTTGGCAATCTTCCCGCCGACCCGCTGGAACTCCTTGGCGGGCAACGGAAGATTCTTGCCGTTCTCCAGCGAGCCCTGGCGGTGACAGCCGAGTTCTACCTGGCGAACACCGCCTCCGACGGCATCCCCTATTGGGACACCGGAGCCCCGGGCCTCGCAAACCTCGGGGCGTGGCGCGAGCGTCCCGCGGACCCGTTCAACGAGCACGAGCCTGTAGACAGCTCGGCCGCCGCGATCGCCTCCCAGGGTCTCACGCGTTTCGGTTCCTGGCTTCGCGCCGCGGGAGACGGGGACGGCGAGCGCTACCTGAATGCCGGTCTCAACGTTCTCTCCCTGCTCCTCGATGAGCCGTACCTCAGCACGAGCGACAGCCACCAGGGGCTCCTTCTTCACTCCGTGTATCACCGGCCCAACGGCTGGGACCACGTGCCGGCGGGGCGCACCGTTGCCTGCGGGGAATCCAGCATGTGGGGCGACTATCACCTTCGGGAAGCGGCGCTTCACGCGCAGAGACTGATCCGCGGAGGAGTGCCTCTCATGTTCTGGACAGGAAAGGACGGACGATGACGATAGCGGATCTCTCCGGGATCGAGGGCCGGACATATCCGGCGGGGCGAAGGACGCAGAACCTCGTCGGCGGGGCATCGCCGATCAAGGCCAAGGGATTCTGCATGGGCTACGTCACCCTTGAAACTGGCGGGGGCCAGGTGCCCTGGCACAACCACGAGCAGGAAGAAGTCTATTTCATCGTGCGCGGCACCGCCGAGGCGTGCGTGGGCGGGGAGCGCCGGGAGGTTGCCGCGGGCCAGGCGCTGTACGTGCCGTCCCTCACATTTCACCAGCTCACCAACATCGGGACCGAGCCTATGGTCATGCTCTATGCCTATTCACCCGCCGGCGATGTTGCGCACTGGCGCCAGGAGCTGGACGGTTCGCTGCCCCGGGCAGGCGTGGGGGCGCCGGCGCTTCCCGCGGGCGCACATCCGCAGAGAGGATCGCCCGGCAAATGAGCACGCACACCATCGGCATCATCATGAACGGCGTCACCGGCCGCATGGGCATGAACCAGCACCTGCTGCGCTCCATCGTGCCCCTCATCCGCCAGGGCGGCATCCGCGCCGGCGAAGACACGATCGTGCCAGAGCCGCTCCTGGTGGGGCGCAACAGGGAGAAGCTGGAGAGCGTGGCGAAGTCCGCGGGGATCGCGCGCTGGACCACGGACCTCGACGCGGCCCTGTCCGACCCACGCTTGAGCGTGTACTTCGACGCGCAGACCACCCTGCAGAGGGCCTCAGGCGTCACCAGAGCCATTGCGGCGGGCAAGCACGTCTACTGTGAAAAACCCACGGCGACCGGCACGGCAGAGGCGCTGGAGCTGTACCGCCTCGCGCGCGCTCGCGGCGTGAAGCATGGCGTTGTGCAGGACAAGCTGTGGCTGCCCGGCCTGATGAAGCTGGCGGACTTGAAGGCACGGGGCTTCTTCGGCCGCATTCTCTCCGTGAGGGGCGAGTTCGGCTACTGGGTGTACGAGGGTGATCTCATTCCGGCGCAGCGGCCGTCGTGGAACTACCGCAAGGAGGAGGGCGGCGGTATTGTGACGGACATGCTCTGCCATTGGCGGTATGTGCTGGATAACCTTTTCGGCCAGGTGAAGACGGTATCCTGCCTCGCGGCAACCCATATCCCCAAGCGGTGGGACGAGAATCACCAGCCATACGAGTGCACGGCGGACGATTCCTCGTATGCCACTTTCGAGTTGGATGGCGGGATTGTCGCGCATATCAATTCGTCGTGGGACGTGCGCGTGCGTCGCGACGATCTCCTCACCTTGCAGGTGGACGGCACGCGGGGATCCGCGGTGGCTGGGCTCCGCGACTGCTGGGTCCAGTCGTACGGTGCCACGCCCCGGCCGGTCTGGAACCCTGACATTCCCAATCCAATTGACTTCTTCGCCTCGTGGCAGAAGGTGCCCGAGCAGAGACAGTATGACAATGCATTCAAAGTGCAGTGGGAGCTTTTCCTTCGGCACGTCGCCCTGGATGAGCCGTTCCGATGGAGCCTGCTCGAAGGGGCAAAAGGGGTCCAGCTCGCGGAGAAGGGCCTCGAGTCTTCCCGGAAGCGCTGCTGGGTGAGCCTGCCGGACCTGGAGGGCTGATGGAAAAGCGTGTTGCGCTTGTGACCGGCGGGACCCGTGGGATCGGCTTCGGGTGCGCGGAATCACTCGCCCGCGAGGGGTGGAACCTGGCGGTCTGCGGGGTACGCTCGGAAGGCGACGCTCAGGCCGCGCTGCAGCGGCTTCGGGACCTCGGCGGCGATGTGCTCTATGTCCAGGCGGACATCGGGGATGACGAAGCCCCGGCCCGACTGGTCACCGCCGTGTCCGCCAGGTTTGGACGGCTCGACCTCCTGGTGAACAATGCGGGCGTGGCCCCGAAGGAACGGAAGGACATCCTGGAGGCATCGCCGGAGAGCTTCGACCGGGTGCTGCGCATTAATTTGCGGGGTCCGTATTTCCTGACTCAGGCGGCGGTGCGGTTCATGCAGGAAGCAGGTCCCCGGAACGACCCGGCCGCAAAATGCATTGTGTTCATCTCCTCGATGTCCTCAACGGTTGCCTCCGTCAATCGCGGGGAGTACTGCATCTCCAAGGCGGGTCTGAGCATGGCGAGCCTGCTCTGGGCAACGCGCCTTGCCGGGGAAGGCATCTCGGTGTTCGAGGTGCGGCCCGGGATCATCAGGACGGACATGACCGCCGCGGTCACGGAAAAGTATGACCGGCTCATCGAGCAGGGCCTCATGCTGCAGAAAAGGTGGGGCACTCCGCAGGACGTGGGCCGCGCCGTGGCAATGCTCGCGCGCGGTGACCTTCCCTACTCCACGGGGCAGGTGATCATGGTGGACGGGGGCCTCACAGTCCAACGCATGTAGAGATGACTGATGCGCCCGTTCAGCGCAGCTTTTTTTCATACACTTCAAGCGAGCGAGGCAACCCATCGGCGGCCGCGATGCGCGCGAACTCGAGCGCCGCCGCGCCAAAGAGCCGCTCCCGGTTGGACTCGCCCGTCGGCATGGAGATGAACCGGCCCCGCGGCATCTCCGCGGCGAGGCGGGGATAGTCGCGCTGGTCGTGGATCTTGTCCCTGGTGCCGTTGAGCACGAACACCTCCCTGCGAATGGCTCGCAGCCGGCCGTACAGCTCGAAATCTTTCGCGGCCTCGGCCGATTTCTGCCACTTCCAGATGTCGGCTCCATATACGAAGGCATTGGCCCGCGCGCGCTGGGTCGGCTCCTGCATGTCCCCGAGCATTGCGCGAGCGAACATCGGCCGCAGGAGCCTGACGACGCCCACCGGAAGGAGAGGGGAGACGTACCGCAGGAGCCACTTGGGAAACCACAGGGTATGCATTGGGTCAGCCATGAGGAAAGTCGGAGCGCGCAGGCTCCCTTCGATCAGTCCCTGGAGGCAGATGGACGCGCCCCAGCAGGGCGCAAAAAGCAGGAAATCGCGGCCTTCAAGGCCCAGGAACGAGAATGCCTGCGCAAGGTCGCGCGCGCTTCGGCTCACAGACATGTCGGCTCGCCCCGCGGCGATCCTGCTGCTTGATTTCTCCCGCGTCTCCACGTAGTAGAGCTCGCTCATGCCGTGCACCGCGGCGAAGAAATCCTGGAAACCATCAGGGATGACGCCGAACCCCGGGACCAGAACTATCGGCCTTCGCGCGCGGGTGTCGGGGCTCCTGAAATGAAACACGCGGATCTCGGCCCCCTCCACGGGCACGTAGATCTCCTTCCCGACGCCAGGCTCCCAGAAATGAGGGGCGGGCCGGTCCGCGGCGCGCACGAGAGCGGCAACGGCGCGCTCGGTTTCGGGGGTTGTCTCCAGCGCCGCGGCGAGCGGGTCCGCATGACCGTTCATACGGCCCTCGGGGTTATTCGACCCAGTCCGCGCCGAAGAGCTCCGGGGCCTTGCCCTCGAGGGCCGCACGTCCTTTTCCGTCGGACCCGGAGGCCGCGCCTTGCAGGGGGTAGCGGAAGGCAAGTGCAGGGTCGATTCTGCTCGCCCGATCGAACATGCTCGTCGCATCAGAGGTGTTGCCGCTCTGGTAGAGGGAGAAGGCAAGCGCGATGAGGACGCGGGCATTGTCCGGCTCCAGTTTTTCAGCGCGCTTCAAATATTCCTGGGCGCGGCCGTAGTCCTGTTGAATAGAATAGACGTTCGCCGCATTCACCATGGCGGGAAGGTACGCCTTCGTCGAGACCGCCTTCTCGAATCGCTCGAGCGCCTTTGTCAGCAGCCCGAACTGGGCGTACAGAACGCCCAGGCGGTTCTCGCTGACGGGGGACGGAGCCCCTTGCAGCTTGTCCAGCAGCTCCTTCTCCCGAGGTCCCAGTGCCGCGGCACGGAACGCATTCAGCTCCCCGTTGAACAACTCCACGACACGTTCGCGCGCCGGGATGGCGCTGGATTGCGTGCCGACGAATCCTGAAGGCGCGTACACCTGCCATGCCTCCCTGGCGGTGAAGAAGCCGGCGACGCCGCTCGATTTCCCTTCCCTCCACTCGACGGCGGCCGTCTGCCAGGCTTTCATGAACCCCTGGTCGACGAGGGTTGTCTCGATGGGAATCCAGGTGGTGCCGTCCCTGATGATGAGGTCTTCGGGTTTTGCGAACAGCCGTGATGCAAGCTCGGAGGACATGCCGAGCTTGAACGCCGTGAAGATGTGCCCCGGGGTGGTGATATACGCCGTATCCACGCCCACCGACTCCAGGAGGCTGTCATAGAGAACGGAAAGGTCACTGCAATCTCCCGACTTGGCGTCCAGGGTCTCGATGGGGAATCGGACGAAGTCGATGGCAGTGCTGTCGCGGGAGAGGGATTCGTACGGGCTGGACGGATTCACGACGTAGCGCAGCCCGGAAGCCGTGAGGGCCGCGAACATCCTGACCGCGGAAAGGAAGTTCCTGGTGAGGAGGGTGGTGGTCGTGTCATCCACCATGCCCATCACCTGCCCGCTGAATCGAAGAAAGGCGGGATCATTGATGACCATGAACGCCCCGACCTTCTTGTCGTCCGTCCAGCGCAAAGCGTTGCGATTGAGGATCCCGATGGGCCGTGTCACCGCCTCCGTGTAGGTCTTCCCGCCCGAGCTGTACTGGACGGTCAGCTCCGCGGGAACCGAGACCCCTTCGCTGCGGTCAAGAACCGTGGAATCGAAAATGGCGCGAATTCCGACGTCGAGGCTCTGCCCCACGCCGAGGGCGGGGGAAACCGGGGCATCAGTGGGCGTCTTCATGAGACCGGGGACGAAGAAGCGGACCGAGAGACCGGTGATCGTGTTCGACCCAGTGTTCTGCAGGGTCGCCTGGCCGATCGAGTTCTCGGCATAATAGCGATAGAGCGCCGGGAAGACGCCCTGAATGCTCAGATTGCGCACGAGCAGATCCGGACCGACCGCCATGCTGGGGACCCGGGCCCCATAGCGGTCGAGTTTTTCGCCCGTAAACGGGTTTTCTGACAAGCCCAGGGGGAACTGCAGGGCAGAGAGGGGAAGCACGAGCCGGAAATCGGCATACGTCCTCCCGTCGGCGGTTTCCATGCGTACGGCGCGCACGCGCGCCCGCTGCCAGTTCTGGTACAGCTCCCGCGCAGGATCGCGCTCGAGCTTCAGCGTCGCCTCGGTATCCATGAATCGGAAGGAGTACGTACGCGCATCGATTGCATAGCTCCCCTGGGACTGCAGAGGAACGGAGACCTCGTACAAGGCGCCATTCAGGGGCGAGCGTTCAGCGGCATAATGCTTCTCCGTCTCTTCCTGCAGCAGCGCCGCGGCCTGGATCTGCGCCCTGGCCCGTCGTGAGGTAAATTCCGCTTCCGTTTCGAACATATCGCGGGGCGCGACATCCACGGGGTTCAGCGCGGAGACGATTCGACGCGACAGCGGATCATCGAGGAATCGTTTCTGCGCGGCGGATATCCTGCCCTGCAGAAGGGAGAGAAGCATACCCGCGGGAGAGGGGCCGACGCCCTTTACGCTCCAGAACCCAAGGGCGTTCGTCTCGCTGCGGCCCGCAATGGCGAGCTTCGTTCCATCAAGAGAGAACTTCATGTCGCGAATGAGCTCATGGTGGGGTGTGAAAGTCGCCTCCGGCATCCATGTCCCCGCTGCCAGCCGCCACGCCCGGATGTTGTCGAAATGTCCGGTGAGCAGCAGGGCGCTGTCGGGAGCAAAGGCAACGCTCTCCACGGTGCCGAGCTCGGCACCGGGAACAGTCTGCGCGAGGCGGAATGTCTCCCCTTCGCGCTGGAAAACCTTGAGAGTGTCCGCATATCCCGCCGCGAACCAGCGGCCGTCCGGCGAGAAGGCAGCCTGACCGTACTCATGGCCCAGGTTGTTCTCTTCATTCTCGAACTTCGCGACAGGCTCGAATCGATTTCCGCTCACCCGGAAAACAACGATGCGGCGGCTGGTCTGGTCGTACTCGCTCAGGGCTGCCAGCGCGCCGTCGGGGGAGAAAGCAATGGAGAGAATCGAGGCCTCGTTGTTCGCGAGCTTGTCCACGACCTTGAAACCCGCGCCCTCGCGAATCCAGAGAAAGACTTCCTTGTACGAGCTGCTCACCAGGCGTGTCCCGTCGGGGCTCAAGCCAAGACAATCAACGGTATCGGAGTGATCAGTGAGAACGGCGATCGGGTCGCCCGTTCTGGGGTTCACCAGCGCAATGTCGTTCTCCGTGCGATACGCGGGAAAAATCAGATACGATTCGTCGGGCGCAAACTGCAGAATCGGCGGGTGCTTGAACGTCCCCGCCCAGTAGACCTGCTGGCGGTGCCGCCAGAGCAGATCCCAGCTCTCGTCGAGGACGCGCACGGAGTTGCCTTCCGTCCGGTCGGCGAGCGCCGTGTACGTGCCGAAACGCGACAGCTCGACATCGACCGCCTGGGTGGCGGAAGAATAGAAGCGCACCTGCGCGGCGCTGAAATCCTCGCCGTACGCCGCCATTCCCGCGCACGCAAGAACGACCAGAACCAGCCGCATCCGCATGAACGCATGATAGCACGGACGCACCTCTCCTGAGTACGGGCACCGCCGGGGAAAATGACGTGATCCAAAAGACGCCGCGTGCTTGACGCCCCGGATGGCCCCGTCTATCATGGGTTCACAACAGGAATCGCCGAGCAGTATCGCCTGAAACCCCACGCCCGCCCGGGCGCCGGGGCATGGCGGCCTGCCGAAGGGGCCATCGAGGCTCCGCAGGGCGTGCCCGGAAACCGGCACACCTCCCACTCTTAGTCTTTCCGATGAACTGCGCCGATGGAACAGGCTGGTAGATCGGGCCAAAACACGAGGGCAAGACCATCTGGCTGCCGTGACGCTGAAGAAGATCGAGCAGCGCTACGAGAAGCTGTTGCTCGCCGGTATGCGGGCGAATCCCCCGCCGCAGCCGACGGTTGAGCGGCGACGGGGGCGGAAGAAGAAGAGCAAGGCATGGAATCTCCTGGATCGCCTGTGGGTTCACCGCCAGCACGTGCTGAGATTTGCACATGATTTCCGCGTTCCGTTTACCAACAATGCAGCCGAAAGAGATCTGCGGATGATGAAGGTTCAGCAGAAGATCTCGGGGACCTTTCGCAGTTGGGCGGGGGCCGATGCGTTCGCCTTGATCCGCAGCTATCTCTCGACAATCCGCAAGCGTGAGATGAATGTCATCGATGCAATCACTGCGGTTTTCGTCAGTGAGCCTTCACTCACCGCTATCCCTCAAACATGCTGAATAATTACCGTTAGTCGTAACGGTCACTTCGACAAGCTCGGGATGGAACCTTACCGTCACGAAAGACTCGGCACAATGGCTTACAGGTTCGATAAGCAGCAATGGGACGCAGGGTACGGCCACACTCAGCGATCCATCAGGCTCAACACAGGGGACATTAACTACCGTCTGGACATCGGCAAGTGCTCCTTGCAGCTACAAGTACACGATCACTGCAACCGGCGCATTCGCTTCGGCCGAGGGAAACAGTGCCACCAGCGCAACGGTAGTGTTGCAGACGGACGGCGTTGGAGCCAATTGGACCTGGACCTACAGCGACAACGGAACGCCAACGGGCAGCGCCCAGTACACGTATCCGGTCCCGTAGTACCGAAGCCGTCATCGGTACTGCGGCGGGTCTCTGTGATATCACTAGAGCGAAAACATCTACAAGACCAACTCACTGGGAGGCATTTGCTCTTGCCTCCCTCGTCGTCGGTGTTTAAGGGCTGAATTCGGATCACAAAAGATATCCGAGCGGAAGTTCTCGACGTGTGAATGTTGGTCTTGATTTACGAATGTGTAAGATCGAACTGAATGGCCAGGAATGCAGTGGCCAAAACAACCGCCACGCGCGCAGTTATCCTTGTCGCCTTTCGGCCCTGCCTTGCTTCATACGGAGTGCTCCTCTGTCCGATCTTGCTCTGTAGCAGAAGCCGTTTGACCTTCCCTGACAATACCCTGTTGTCACGGAAATTACTGAGCTGCAAGAATCCGTAAAGGCTTAGAATGGGCACGCATGATGGACCTTTATGAAAACCATAGCAACGGTGAAAACTGATCCACAAGCAACCAAACTCTTCAAGATCGAACCGGGGGAGTCCAGACCTTCAGGTCCAGTCCCTCGATGAGCACGGTCCTCCCCTCGCATTTCACCACGACACCGGAATGTACCTTCTGCATCATGCACTCCGCAGGCTTGAATCTGACTGTTTGTCCGACGAATGGGAGCTTGCCCTCCACGTCCCCCTCGAATCCGATCACCATGCACACCCCGACATCCGTGAAGGTGAAGCCCGGGTCATCCAGTCTGTGCCGGGGTCCAACGATGTGCACAACCAGAAGACCGTCTCTCTTTTCGATGATCTGCGCGAAGTGGGTGATCGGACACCCGAGGGGCCTGTAACGGATCACGTCCCCGGCCCCTGCGCAGCCTGGGGTGATCGGGAGGAGAATCTCCCTGCACGAGCATTCCCCCCGAAGTGGGACAAGCACAAAGTCAGCCTCATAGCCGTCGATGAGCCCAACAAGGTTGCCCGCGCGGGGGGAGATGGCCTCGGAGGGAAGTGTCCCCCTGCTGCGCGGCTCTGCCAGCATTGTCTGGATCCGCGTCCTATTCTCGCCGTACCGCTCTTGAAGCAGAACCGGACAGTCCGAGAGAGGGGCCCTCCCCTCGGAAAGCGCGTCGGCAAACAAGTCGCAGCGCGCCATACCGCAGGCGCCGCAGTTGTGACCGGGAAGCTGATTGCTTATGTCAGCCATTTCCTACTCACCTGCGTAGGTTTGGAATCCGTCGATGCGCCTAAGGATTCCGCGGTGGTGCTCCCTGGCCACCCGGGTCTCACCTGCGCAGAGGGTGCAAATGGAAAGCGGCGCCGTGTGACGAAGGCGCTCGCTGTCGACCTGCACGTCCGGTGAGTCGTGGAACCGGGCGACAAGTTCCGCGGCCCCCTGCCCGCTCAGGCCATTGGCGTTTACGAGCTCCGCCTGGGGGTTCATCTCCAGCAGGCGCTCCCGAAAGATTTCCCTCTCCGCTTGGGAGATGACGTCTCCCTTGGTGATGACGATGATGTTCGCCGTGCTCAGCAGGGGACCAACCTTCAAGGGGGTGTTCGGGCCGCAAGTGGCGTCGATCACGCACACACCGAGACAGCCCGTCGTGTAGGGTGCGCAGCGGTGACACAGGCCCGCGGTTTCAACGACCAGGAGCTCGGCGCCATTGTCCCGCGCCCATTGGATGATCTCTTCCATGTTGTATACGGTGAAGTGGTCCGGGCACACGTCCTTCGCGAGGCCCACGAGGGTGGGGATGGCGAGTCGGGAATATCTCTCGTCGTCGTCGGTGGCCAAGCAGTCAATCTTGACGATGGACACCGAGGCGCCCCGTTCCTTGAGCAGCCTCACCGCGTGAACGAGGATGGAGGTCTTACCCGACCCGGGAGTTCCCGCGACAATCACAAGCTTCATGCAGTTTTCTCCGCCAGGGCAGAGACGAGGTCCGGCACCTCCTCGATGAGCTCGCCCTGCCGCACCTGCTCCCTCAGGGTGAGCATCCACTCGTCGATTCGCTTCAGATTCTGGGAGACGAGCTTCTCTCCCTTGGTGGTCTGCACGATTTTCACCATCCCGCCGAACCTCATGATGATCCGCCGCTCCGCCATGAGGGCGAGCACCGGGTCATGGGTCACAACCAGCACGATCTTTCCGAAACCGGCCAGGAGCTTCAGGGCGTCGTGCTTCTTGATCCCCGCGTTTTCGATCTCGTCCACGAGCACGATCGGGGAATCGCTGATGATCGCGACATCCGCCACCATCAGGGCCCTCGACTGCCCACCGCTCAGGATCGTGAGCTCGTCATCCTCGCAGATTGGCTCTCCGGTGAGTCCGTTGGCGAGTTCTATGACCTCACAGGTGCTCTCCTTGTCGACGTGCCGACACTTCGCGTGCAGGCGAAGGAAGTTGCCCACTGTCATGTTGGCAAGAAAGTTCATGTTCTGGGAAAGTTGGGCGACAATCTTCTTCTTGGGGTTCGTTCTCTCCTCGCGGCTCGGCGTACGCCCATTCACAAAGACCGTCCGTCGTGTCGGGGTGTCACCCTGTGCGAGCTGCTCAATGTCCGCAATGAGCGAGCTCTTGCCGCTGCCCGTCGGGCCGACAACCCCGACGATCTCGCCCCTGCGAATCTGAACGTCCCCCACGGATTCGAACTGCCCATTCTTGTCGTAGCCACCAGAGATGGAGAGAGTTTCTATCATGGCCCATGAGCGCATCCCAGCCTGGGCATGTCAACATGAGGGTTGGAAATCATCGGCAGGACTGCCTGAAAGCCCGCAAAAGTGCGGAAATCTAATAAAAATACCGCGATCTGAGTGTCGCGGCGGAAGAGTTGACCGAATACTTGAACTTTATATTCGGTTTCAAAAATGTGGGATTTCAGGGCACTCGAGCCGCCAGGCCATCATAGGGTATGAGACAGGGATGGCGGCAGCGATAGGGATAAGAGAAGATTGTCACGGGAAACCGGTTTCTCATTACATTCCTTGGACGGTCCTCTATAGAATGTAAAATAAAGACCGGGTCCACCGCCCATGGTAGAACCTGACGACAAACGAGCTGAATATACGCTGGCCTAAGCATTCGGAAACATAATCCAGGCCTCCCACAACTCAGCGCAGACCCTTTCAACATCGTGTGGTTTCCCGGAATCGTCACTCATGATGTGCAGGTGGTAGTGTTTCCCTTCCTGGGTCTCCCGTCTTCGGGCCGCCCTCTGTTCTGCGCTTTCCCCCCTAGGAACATCCCTATGTTCAGCCGAGCTCTCTGCTTCTCAGAAGATGATAGTACTCGTGGCCCTTCATAGTGCAGTCTACGAATCTGTTGAACTCTTGAAAACCTAGCTTCAAGTCTCTCGCAATGTACTGAGATTTCTTTTCTCTCATTGTCCTTGCGTGGTTGTTTGGTATTTTGACCTTCGTAACAAATTGTCCATCAACGTAGATGTAGCCCTTCCAGTGCGGCGCATTCTTGTTTATTGGATTTGGTTCTGCCTTCGACAGAATCTTCGCTCTTATTTCACTCTCGAGGAAATCTCGAATCCCCTCTTTTTGCATCACACTTATTTTACGATGGACGCCAGAAAATGCTTCCACCTTTTGGCACTTGCGCCTAACTCTACGTCTCTCTTTGGGAGAATCTCTTTGCAAAGATCAACGAACTCCTCGAGGAGCTCACCGATTGCCTCCCATTCACTCCCGGCGAATGCATACAACTCAACTTCGGGGAGTTCCGCTCTGTATTCCCCTTCGTCTTCTACAAGAATCAACGAGAGCGGAGCCTTAAGCGAGAAATCGCGGGTTGGCAAGTTAGCTATTAGGACACGATTCTGGTCTGCGATTGTGACTTTGAGTGCGCGTGCAAATGTGGTGGCGAGCGTATGGTAGTTCACATTGGTCATTCCCGAATGGGCGAAATCCGAAACATGAACAACAACTGCAACTCGCCCCGCAGTCGATACTCTGAGGTTGGGAAACAATTGAGCATCTGTAGCGATCACGCTTCAGTCTTTCTTCTTGAGGTTATCAGGAACGCTACCTATGGCCATGATCGGAGCACTTTGGACCAAATACAATGGATTCTTGTTTTGATCATATTCGTTGGCAAGTCGGATTACCTGCAAGATGACCTGCTTCAGTTTCAAAGTGGAACCGTCGGACAACTTCAGTTCACTCCAATGCTCGACGGATTCATCCACGTCTACAATAAAACCATCAACTTCTTTGGCTGTCATTGGACTCAGAACTTTGGTCTTTTTTTCTGCCATGGATGCGTTTCTTTAGAAGAATAGTAGCGCGCTGAGTAATAGAATACAAGATCTCACCGTGATATAAATAGACATTCAAGATTCAAAAGTGGCGGATTTATAGCCTCCAGTGCCGCACCCATGCCCGGCTCCGACCATATCCGCTGCCTCAGCCGCCCCTACGCTGAGTTCGGAAACCCGCCCACGACGTCTTGGGTACGCTATCGGCGCCCTACGGCGATTGCGCATTCCGCATAGTCTACTTTGAGTGCTGCGGGGCAAGGTCCTGCAACTGGCCCACCAAACGGAAGGCAGACCGGGGTCAGCGGTTGACTTCCCGGGATTGAGGCGGGTGGTGGTCCAGGAAAAGAAACTGCTCATCCTCCATCAGGCGGGCCCCTGCCGTGCTTGGCCAGGCAGGCGATGATGG
>PMZS01000344.1 GCA_003170115.1 Spirochaetaceae bacterium | reverse complement strand
CCCTTGAAGATCACCTGGTCCCAGCGGATTCCCGTGGAGTTCGGGAGGATTCCCAGAAGGGAGATGCGCCCGCCGTGGTACATGTTCTCCAGCATTGCCTCAAAGGCGGCCCCATTTCCCGACATTTCCAGGCCGATATCGAAGCCGATGATGGAAAGCTGCTCCCGCGCTTCCTCGATCGACCCGTGCGTCACATTGACCGTCAGCGTGGCGCCCATCTTCGCCGCGAGGCCGAGGCGGAAATCGTTGACATCGGTGACCACAATGCGCTGGGCACCGCAGTGACGGCAGATCGCGGCGGCCATGATGCCGATGGGTCCGGCCCCCGTGATGAGAACATCCTCGCCCACCAGGTCGAAGGACAGCGCCGAGTGGGTCGCGTTGCCCAGCGGATCGAGGAAGCAGGCGATCTCCGAAGGGATTGTCGGATGCACGTGCCACGCGTTGGACGAGGGCAGGGAGAGGTACTCGGCGAAGCAGCCGTCCCTCTGCACGCCGATTCCCACCGTGTTCGTGCAGAGGTGCCGGCGTCCTGCCCGGCAGCTCCTGCACACGCCGCACACGATGTGCCCTTCCCCGGAAACGCGCTCGCCGATCCTGTACCCGCTTACATTGGCGCCCATGTCCATGATCGTGCCGACGAACTCGTGGCCCGCGATGAGCGGTGGATGAAGCGTGCGCCGGGCCCACTCATCCCAATTCCAGATGTGAAGGTCGGTCCCGCAGATTGCCGCGTGAGTGACCTTCACCAGGAGATCGTTCCCCCCGATCACCGGAAGGGGCACTTTCTCCATGACGAGCCCCGGGCCAGCCCGCTTCTTCACCAGGGCATTCATGAGGGCTTTCACAGGGAGGATTATAGCTTGAATCTGCGGGCTGACAACGCTTCGATGATCCGCCGCGGCAGGTGCCGTATGAGAAAGGCCTGCAGACGGGCACGGTGACCGACGCTCGTGAATGCCCGCGGCCGCCTCTTGCCGAGGAGGTCCATGACCACGTCTGCCACGACTTGCGGCTCCGGGCCGGCCATGATCGAGCGGTCGCGAACCTGCTTCACCCGGCCCACCGCCTCGGCATAGGGCGAACCCTTTTTCACCTGGCGCTCCTGTGGAAAAGTCGTGGCAATGAAGAAGGGAGCTACCACCGACACGCGGATTCCGTACACCCGCACTTCCATGCGCAGGCACTCGGCAAAAGCGCGAAGCGCCGCCTTGCTGGCCGCATAGAACGAAGAGAAGGCCCGCGGAAACTCGCTGGCCATGGAGCCGATGAAGATGACGGCCCCCGTCCCGCGGGCGCGCATCCGGGGGAGCAGCGACTGCGTGAGACGCACGGCGCCGAAGAAATTGTCCTCGAACAGGGCCCGCACCTTCTCGATGGTCGCCTCTTCCACGGGTCCGATCGATCCGCTTCCCGCATTGTTCACCAGCACGTCGACTTTTTTCACCTTCTTCAGCAGCGCCTCCACGCTCGCCTTTCGGGAGAAATCCAGCGGGAGGTAGCGCACGCCGGGGATCCTGTCCTCCGCGGCGAGGCGCTTCGGGTTCCTGCACGTGCCGGTCACCTCCCAGCCATCTGCCGCCATGGCTGCCGCGATGGCCTTGCCGATGCCGCGCGATGCGCCGGTCACCAGGGCGGCGCTTCGATGCTCTCTGGAAACATTTGACTTCATGACGGGCTCCATTCCTTCTATTCGAGGGTATCCAGCAGGGCGGAGAACGCCTTCACGGCGCGGTCGTTGTCTTTCGTCGTGTGGGCGCACGACACCATGTCCCTGCCATTACGGGTGAAAACGCCGTGGGCGTGCACGATCGCCGAGTATTCTTCCAGAAGTCCCCGGCGGGAAATGATCTCGGGGAACGCCTCGGGTCCGGTGAGCGGCACCCCGTGCGGAGCCGTCATCTCGATGCGGACGATTCCCCCGAAACTGTAGGCGAAAAAGCCGCATCCATGCGCGGCGAAGAGACCGTTCAGCTTGTCCACGAGGTCGGAGGTTACGACGAACATCCGGTCCAGGACGCCGGGCTTCTCCAGCTCCAGGATCGTGTAGTACGCCGCGGCCGCGGACAGCGTGTTGCCCGGGAGCGTGCCGGCGATATAGGCGAACGGCCTGCCGTCAGGAATGACTCCGACGGTGGCCGTTTCCATCACTTCCGCGCTGCCGCAGACGGCCCCGCACGATGGCCACCCTCCCATGAGCGCCTTGCCCAGCGTAGTGAGATCCGGTTTCACTCCAAGCGCGGCCTGGGCTCCGCCCAGTCCCATGCGGAGTCCCGTGACAACTTCGTCGAAGACGTAGACCGCGCCGTGGCGGTGCGCGATCTCGATTGCCGCGGCGTGAAAGCCGTCGGCAAACGGCACGAGGCCGGACTCTCCGCCGACCGGCTCGCAGAAAACAGCGGCCACTCCCCCCAGGGACGAATGCTCGACGAAGGCGCGTTCCAGCGCATCGAGGTCGTTCGGAGGCACGAGGACCGTGAGATCGAGGATCTCATCCGGGATGCCCTGGGAGACGAACCTGCCGCTGCCGGGAACCTCCATGTCGGTCATGAACTGGTCGCTCCAGCCGTGGTAGCCGGCCAGGAATTTGATGATTTTTTTCCGGCGCGTGAACGAGCGCGCAATCCTCGCCGCGGCGGCGTTCGCTTCCGTCCCCGAACAGGTGAAGCGCACCCGCTCGATTGCCGGGAAGTGGTGGATGATCTTTTCCGCGGCCTTGATCTCCATCTCGTCAGAGAACCCGTGGAAGTTCGTCCGCGTGTTGATCAGCTCCATCATGCTCTTCCGCAGGCCCTCGTGATTGTGGCCAAGGATGAGCGGACCTCCCGCGAGGATGTAGTCGACGTACTCATTGCCGTCCACGTCCCACACCCGGCTTCCCTTCCCATGGTTCATAAACAGGGGGTAGGGGACGCTCGGCGTCCACGCGTGCTCGATTCCCCGGGGCAGAACCTTTCCCGCCTGCTGGAACAGCCGCGCGGAACCGGTTGTACGCTCCGTGAACCCCTTCATCACCGCGGCGCTTTTCCGCGAGTCCAGCTTCCGGGCCGGCCGGGCGGCGAGGGCCCGCGTGCGGTCGAGAATCTCCTGGTATTTCATTCGGCGCAGTATACTTGAAGGGCGCCCGCGCGTCGATTACACTGCGCCCCGCTATGAACAGGGAACAGCTCGAAGAGCTCCTCGCGCGGATCTCCCACACCCGCATCGGTGTCATAGGCGACTACTGCCTGGATGCCTATTGGACGCTCGATGCATCGCTTTCCGAGATTTCAATTGAGACGGGGCTCGCCACCAGGCCCGTCCGCACCCAGCGCTATTCCCTGGGGGGCGCGGGCAACGTCGTGAGCAATCTCGCGGCGATGGGCGTTCGTCGCATCTGCGCCTTCGGCGCTTTCGGGGACGATCCCTTTGGACGGGAGATGACCAGGATATTGTTGGACGCCTCCGTCGACATCCGAGGTGTCCTCGTCCAGGAGACGGACTGGAACACCCCCGTGTACATCAAGCCCGTGGAAGGCGAGTCGGAACAGGGCAGGATCGATTTCGGGAACGCGAACTCTCTCGCCCCGACGATTCGCCTATCCCTCCTCCAGGCCCTGCGCGGCTCACTCGGAGAGCTGGACCTTGTGATCATCAACCAGCAGCTTCTCCACGGCATCCACACCCCCGGGATGAGGGACGGACTCGCGGATGTTATTCGCGGGGCTTCCGTACCGTTCATCTGCGACAGCAGGAGCTTCAGCGACAGCTACGCGGGGGCGATGCGCAAGCTCAACGATCGTGAGGCGCTGCGGCTCATCGGTGTCCAATGGGAACGGCAGGATCCAGTTCCCCGCGTGGACGCCCAGCGCGCCGCGGATACGCTCTACGACCGCTGGAAGACGCCCGTGTTCCTGACACGCGGCTCTCGCGGCATGCTCGTGCGTGAGCCCGAAGGCACTGTTGAAGTCCCGGGGCTGCAGATACTCGGGAGGATCGACACGGTGGGAGCCGGGGACAGCGCACTGGCGGGGATCGCGGCCGCGCTGGCCGCGGGAAGCGACCCGGTATCCGCGGCAACCTTCGGGAACTTCGCGGCGGGAGTCACGGTGAAGAAACTTTTCGTCACCGGCACGGCGAGCCCCGAGGAGATCCGGGCGATCGGCACGAACCCCGACTACGTCTGCAACCCGGAGCTGGCCGACGACCCCCGGGCGGCGCGCTTTCACGGGGAGACGGAGATCGAGATCGTAGGTCCGGTGTCCGGAGTCTCTCGCCCGACACACGCGATTTTCGACAACGACGGCACCGTCTCGACGCTGCGCGAGGGGTGGGAGGGGATCATGGAGCCGGTGATGATCCGCTCCATCCTCGGCGACGACTGGAAAACCGCCGAGGAGAAGCTGTTTCTCACCGTGAAGGAACGGGTGCGGGAATACATCGACATGACTACGGGCGTGCAGACCCTCGTTCAAATGCATGGCCTGGTGGAGATGGTCCGAGAGTTCGGTATCGTGCCCGCCGCGGAGGTGAAGGATCCCCGTGGGTATAAGGACCTGTACAATAAGGAGCTGCTGGCCATGGTCTCGGCCCGGATCGCAAAGCTGCACCGGGGCGAGCTGTGCGTCGA
The DNA here is from genome assembly GCA_003170115.1 of Spirochaetaceae bacterium. GTDB lineage: Bacteria > Spirochaetota > Spirochaetia > SZUA-6 > Fen-1364 > Fen-1364. Next base: position 1,154 of record PMZS01000344.1, on the reverse strand, counting down.
GGATTACACCCTCAAGGGCGCAATCCCCATGCTGAAGGCGCTACGCGCCGCGGGAGTGAAGCTTCACCTTGCAAGCGGGACCGACGAGCAGGACCTCATCGCCGAGGCCGAAGCCCTCGGGCATGCGGCGCTTTTCGAGGGCAGGATTCATGGTGCGGTGGGCGACGTGAATATCGAGGCAAAGAAGGTGGTTCTGGAAAGGATACTCGCCGAGATCGGCGCGGCGGAGGCGCGGACGCTCGTCACCTTCGGAGACGGGCCAGTGGAAATACGGGAGACCAGGCGGCGCGGCGGCCTGGCCGTCGGCGTTGCCAGCGACGAGCTTCGCCGGTTCGGGTGGAACATGCGCAAGCGCACCCGCCTCATCCGCGCGGGAGCGGACCTCGTGGTTCCCGATTTTTCCCAATGGAGGAGCCTGTGCCGGCTCCTGGGGGTGCGCATATGACTTTCCCCTTTCTGGACCGCCGCAAGCTGAGATTGAAGCCGCTTTCCGAGCGGAAGAACAAGGTCCAATTCCCGAGGGACGCGGTGGATCCGTCCGCGGCGCCCCGGGTGCTCTCCGCGGGAGCGGCAGCCCTGCTTCCGGAGGTCGTAGGACGGGTTCGGGAGGCTCGCGCGGCGGCAAAGCCCGTGATGTGCGCGTTCGGCGCGCACACGATCAAGAATGGCCTCGGGCCCGTGCTCATCCGGCTCATTCGGGACGGCTGGATCACGCATCTTGCGACGAACGGGGCCGGTATCATCCATGACTGGGAGCTCGCCTACCAGGGCCGTACGAGCGAGGACGTGAGGGAGAACGTGCGGCGCGGAGAGTTCGGCACGTGGGAGGAGACGGGGCGCTTCATCAATATCGCGCTGCTGGTGGGGGCGTGGAGGGGTTTCGGCTACGGACGGTCGGTGGGTGCGCTGATCGCGGACCAGGGGCTTGATCTTCCTTCCGCGAAGGAGCTCGTGGAGGAGATCCCCCGGCTTCTGGACACTGAGCCCGGCAAGGCGGCCGCGGCCGTGGATCTTCTCTCCGCGGTGAAAGAGTTCGGACTCCCGGCAGGGCGCATGAAGGTGCCGCATCCCTTCTCGGAGTACAGCGCGCAGGCCGCGGCCTGGTCCGCCGGTGTTCCCTTCACGGGACATCCCATGATCGGCCACGACATCAT
>PMZS01000040.1 GCA_003170115.1 Spirochaetaceae bacterium | reverse complement strand
AGCATCGCGGCCGCGGACTTGCCGACCTGCCGTTCGACCTTGTCGGCGGCATCCTCTTCCTCGGTGAGGTGCCTGGCCAGCATGTCCAGTTCTCCATAGCTGTACGGCGCCGCGCGGCCTGCGATGGCGGCCTTCAGCAGGCGTTGCGCGATCAGATCGGCATAGCGGCGATTCGGGGCGGTGGAATGAGCATAGTCCTTGACCGCGAGCCCGAAATGCCCCGGGGGCGTGTCACCGGGCTGTTCCGCCACGTATTCGCCTGCTCCCAGCAGCTTGATCACCGAAAGGGAGAGGTCGGGGAAGCGCTGCGGGTCAGCAGCTTTCTCCCTGACAAGAAACCTGTCCAGCGCCGCGGAGTCCGGGTTCTCCGGGAGCGTGAATGTGCGTTCCCGTGCAAGCTCGACAATCCGGTCCCAGCGTTTTGGCGTGCGCACCACGCGGCGAATGGAAGGGAATTTCCTTGCCTCCAGATACCGGGCGGTCACACCGTTGGCGGCGATCATGAAATCCTCGATGATCTCCTTGGCCCGGTTCTTCTGTTCAACTTCGAGTTCGTGGATCTGGTCCCCCTCAAAGATCGGCTTCGCCTCAATGGTCTCCAGGCTCAGCGCCCCATGGACATGACGCAGGGTCTTCATGCCCTGGGCAATCCGGTCCTGCAGGCGCAGGTTCTCCGCGAGTCCATTGATGGCCGTGATCCCTTCGGGGACGGCACCGTTGCCTTCCAGCCAGGCTGCCACGCTGTCATAGGCGAGCTTCGCATGATTGCGGACGCCCGCGCGGTAGATTTCCGAGCCCTGCAGGGAGCCGTCCGCGCCGATTACCATCTCCGCGACAACGGCCTGGCGCTCCGCACCGAGGCCCAGCGAGGTGAGGTCAGTGGAAAGTCTTTCCGGCAGCATCGGGAAAATCCTGGCCGCCGTATAAACCGAGGTCGTGTTGTGGCGCGCGTGTTCGTCGAGTGCCGTGCCGTTTTTCACCAGCGCGTCCACGTCGGCCACAGCCACGTAGATCTTGACCTTGTCCCCTGGCAGGGGCTCGGCGACGGTGAGCTGATCCAGGTCACGGGAGTCATCGTTGTCAATGGAAGCCCACAGGAGATTTGTCAGGTCCCGGATCCCCGTGGGGTCTCCGACCCGCTCACTGCTCATGGTCGCGGGGGACTGAATCTTGTCCAGTTCGGCCAGCGCCGCCGGGGAAAAATCGGGGAGCAAACCTCGTTCCACCATCGCCCTCTGGGCAATCTCCTGCAGAATTGCGCGGTGCTGCTGATCAGGGTGAGGTGATTGTCGCATGGGAGTTTCTCCAGTCAAAAAAATGCCGCCCGGCGGGGCGGCGCGTGATCCTGCGGACTAGAAATGCAGTCTCGGAATTATGGCCCACAAACCCACGACAACGAGATAGATCCCCACGGTGTAGCGCAGGAACTTGGGGTACACGAGAACGAGAATCCCGAAGAGAAGCGTGACGATTCCCCAGAGGAGACCGATTGGTTGCAGCATGCGAACTTCCTTTCCTGTTATATGCGTCCGCGGATTCGCGGGACGAGCGATACGACGACGAGGATGAGCCCGATAAACAGCAGGACATTCATGCAATTCTCCTTTTCACATTTTCAAGTCTCGAAGACGTTGTAACTTACGATCTGCTCCGGCCGACGACGCCCAACATGAGAACCAGACCAACGACAGCCGCTGCGATGCCGCCAAAGATGTACAGCATTGTGTTCTGAGTCAGATGCCCCCGGAACACGGAGCTCAGGTTGTCCGCCAGAGATCGGGATGCAACAACCCCGACTACGATCAGGATGATACCCGCGATCAATAGAATTGCGCCCAATATACGTGTTGTGCTCATGAGTGGAATATACGCACGAGAGCGGGGGGAATCAATGGAATAAGGTTCTGGCTGAGCTTATTTCTTCTGCCTGGCGCCGACGACATACCCCGCGAATCCCGAAAACAGGCCGGCAAGGCATATCGGAATTATCGTCCACGCAAGATTCGTCGCAGGCATTGCGAGGTTCACCAGGGCGGCAAGGATCACGCCGATCACGAGCCCGATGAGGCACGAGAGTATTACCCGAAACAATGAGATATTTTTCATCGCCTTGCCTCCGACACCCCTCACGTGAGATATTTCGCCCTCAGTGCCACTTTGTTGATCTTGCCGACGCTGGTTTTCTCTATTGCCTCGACGAACCTGATCTTGATCAGGAAGGCCTCTCGAGGCAGCACGCCCTTGTCCGCGTAGTTCTTGACGTGGCCGGACAGCTCTTTCTCGGTTGCCGTCTGGTCCTTTTTCAGGACCACGAGCGCGATGGGAATCTCTCCCCAGGTAAGGTCGGGTTGGCCGATGACCGCTGACTCGGCTACGGCGGGGTGANNCCTCCAGCTCGAGTGACGACAGCCACTCCCCGCCGATCTTTATAATGTCTTTTCTGCGGTCCGTGATGCGTATCGACCCGCCCGAATTGCTGCAGGCAATGTCCTGGGTGTGCATCCAGCCGCCCTCCCAGAGCTTACGGGAGTTGGTATCATCCTTGAGGTAGCCCTGGGTGAGCCACGGAGCGCGCACCACGATCTCACCGCTTGACTTGTCGTCATTGGGAACTTCCTTTCCCTTTTCATCGACAACCTTGAGGTTGACGAGGGCGAAGGGCCTGCCGGTCCGGCAGCGAAGGTCCGCCTGCTCCTCGGTTCCCAACTTCAGCTCTTCCGTGCTGAGCTGGCTCAAAGTCAGGACCGGGCAGGACTCCGACAGGCCATAGCCGACAGACACATCCACCCCCCGCTTGAGCGCGGCAATCGCAACCGATCTTGGCAGAGCCGCGCCGCCTATGAGCACCTTCCAACCGGACAAATCCACGCCCGCGGCTGCCGGGCTGCTCACAAGCATATTGAGAATCGTCGGGACACAATGGGAGAAGGTCACCTTTTCCTTCACAATGAGATTGAGCAGAATTTCCGGAATGTACTTTCCCGGATACACCTGCTTGACCCCGAGCATGGTCGCCACATACGGGATGCCCCAGGCGTGAACATGGAACATCGGCGTCAACGGCATGTAGACATCTTCACGATGGAAACGGCCCTGCGTGACGGCGGTGCCGAGCGTGGCAATGGTAGCAAGAGTATGGAGGACGAGCTGGCGATGGCTGAAATACACGCCTTTCGGCATTCCCGTGGTTCCAGTTGAATAGAACGTCGTGGCGCGGGTGTTTTCGTCGAGCTCGGGGAACTCAGCAACTGGATCTGCCGAGGCCAGCAGGGATTCATATTCTCCGTCCAGCGTCACCGCGGGAGCAGTGCCGGTTTCATCTATAAGGATGAACTTCTTCACGGTGTCGATGCGCCCCTTGATCTGATCAAGGATCGGAAGAAACTCCGAGTTGACGATGATGACCGTGTCCTCCGCGTGGGAGAGGGTGTACACGAGCTGCTCCGCGGACAGACGCGTGTTGACGGTGTGAAGGACGGCACCGATCATCGGCACCGCGAAAAAGCACTCGAGGTATCGATTGCTGTCCCAGTCCATTACGGCGACGGTGTCTCCGGGTTTCACGCCCATCTTGCCCAGTGCAGAGGCAAGGCGGCGGACCCTCTCCTGGAACTGCCGGTAGGTAAAACGAACAGTCCCGCGATAGACGATTTCCTGCTCGGGATTGTCCACGACGGGAGCGGAGAAGAGATTCTTGATCAGGAGAGGATAGCTGTAGGCGGATTCGGTCCGAAAGATAAGATTGTTCATCTTATGTCCTCGAGATGAGTGAAACCGAAATGCTCGGGTTTGACAATAACTCGCCCCCGGCCACGGCACTGTATGGAATGTGCGGGGCGATGCTATACTCGGCAGGATATCTGTACTCGGGAGCATCCAGATGAAGAACAGCAATCACGCAGTTCATGTGGCGTCATTCGCTCTCATGTTGTGCGCTACTCTCGTCCTGAGCGCGCCCGCCTTCGGGCAGTCGGCCCGTTATGCTCTTGTCATCGGGAATGGCGGCTACACCGAGCTGGGCAGGCTGAAAAATCCGCTCAATGACGCACATGACATCGGTGAGGCTCTGAAGAGCCTTGGCTTCCAGGTGGACAGCCTGGCTGATGCCGATCTCAACGCCATGGAGGATGCCGTGGTGCGCCTGGGCAACCGGCTCTCCACCTCGAAAGATTGCATCGGGTTTTTCTTCTACGCCGGGCACGGAGTACAGTCCAATGGGGTCAACTACCTCATACCCGCTGACGCCCACATCGCCAACGCATCTTTCCTTAAAACCAGGGCGCTTGCGGCCCAGGAAGTGCTGGACACGCTGCAGGATGCGCACAATGTTCTGAACGTCGTGGTGCTGGACGCCTGCCGGGACAATCCGTTCTCCTGGGCACGCTCGGGCACGCGGGGTTTGAATGTCGTGGCCGCCCAGCCTCCAGGAAGCATCATCGCGTATGCAACCAGCGCGGGGAGCGTGGCTCAGGATGGGGTGGGGCGAAACGGTGTGTTCACCGCGGAGCTTCTGAAGAACATTGGCACCCCGGGGATCGAGATCAAAGACGTATTCAATCGCACCGGCGCCGGGGTTCAAGCGGCGAGCGCGGGAGCGCAGGTACCGGCGATCTACAACCAGTATTTCGGAAGCGCCTTTCTCGCAGGCGCAGCCACGGTCCCCGCGCCGTCCGTGACGCCCGCAAGGACACCAACCCTCACTCTGCAGAAGTCGTATGGATCAGTGACGGTCCAGGTGAAGACCAGGGGAACGCTGTCAGTCAACGGAGTGGCCATGGGGCAGGTCACGACTGAATCTGCCGCTCGGCTGGACAATATGGAAGCGGGGCAGGCGAGCCTGGAGATGCGCTACGCGGATGGCAAGTCAGAGACTCTCAACGCGGATGTGCTGAAGGACACTTCCATCGTGGTGTTGTTCACCTACGTGGAGCAGCCGAAATCACCTGAGAACATGGTGCGTGTTGAAGGCGGCACCTTCCAGATGGGAGATGCCGTGTATACGAATGATGGACCGGTTCATTCGGTGACGGTATCAAGCTTTTCCGTGGGCAGGTATGAGGTAACCCAGAAGCAATGGCGAGAGCTGATGGGAACAGAACCTTCCCATTTCAAAGGGGATGAGCTGCCGGTGGAGAATGTAAGTTTTTTTGACGCATTGCTGTACTGCAACAGGCTGAGCATAAAGAACGGGATGGATCACTGCTATACGATCGATGGCCGGAATGTGAGCTGCGATTTTTCGAAGAACGGTTTTCGCCTTCCCACTGAGGCGGAATGGGAATTCGCGGCAAAGGGAGGCATTCGTTCGGCCGGCTGCAAGTATGCCGGCGGGAACAGCATCGATGCCGTTGGATGGTATTCCGGCAATTCTGGCAGCACGACACATCCGGTCGGACAGAAGCGGTCGAATGAGCTGGGCCTGTTTGATATGACAGGGAACGTCTGGGAGTGGTGCTGGGACAGGTACGGCGCCTACTCCGCTTCGCCGCAGACGGATCCGAAGGGACCCTTGTCAGGCGAAAACAGGGTTTGGCGCGGCGGGGCTTGGAACGTCGGCGAAATGGCTGTGCCCTTCCGCATCTCAGTTCTGCCGACTGATGCCGGCGGCGGGTTCCGGGTGGCAGCAAACGGACACTGACCGCTGGCCGCAGCGTTGCGGCCTATTGATGTTCTTCGACGTCGGTCGTTGATATCCTGAACACGAGTGGAATCGCCAATCCCTCTTCTCCAAGAAAGAACTCACCGAACAGATCCTGCTCAAGAATTGATCTTGCGATCGGTGCCATCCTGGCTTCTGGCCTCTCCGACGCGCCTCCGTTTGCCTGCGCAGGATCAGATATGGGTCCTCTCTGAAGGTCACTCCGAATCAGGTAGTCAATTCGTGAAAGGCTTGCCGCAAGGCGTCCAATTCCCATCTTTGCGTCCGTTGTAGTGGCAATGGGAAATCGGACCTCCGTGTGCGAATCCTCCACGAGCCGTGACGGGTAGTTCGTGTTTTCCGCGTCAGGTCTGTACTTTGCCAGAGCTTTCTTGAATGAAACAGTGAGAGTATCTTCCATGACATTCAGCAATATTGTCTCGCTCGTCTTATTTACAAGCCGTATGTCGACATAGTCCAGCGAGTCGTCGGCAAGCAGCCTTCTGGCAATATCGTCCTTCTCTGTCTGACCCATTCGGTCGAACCCTGCCACATTTTTTTCGAACCATTCAATGACGAACTTATCGAGGTCGATGACAACCTGGATCCCGCTGGATTCCCCAACGAAGGCATAATGAATAGTCGGCGCGCCAGACGCCGTCGCGCTGTTGTTCGCCGGTTCGCTCTCTTGTGATTGACCAGAGGAGATGCCTGAAACGAAGCAGAGAAGGATGAGGAGGCAATTCTTGCTCACATCAGACCCTCCAGAACGGTTATTATCTTCAGAGAAGACAGCAGGAAATGTCAAGCCTTCTTCGCGACAGCCTTCTTCGCGAGTTTCGAGAGCAGGACTATCCGCGGCCTGCAAGCTTCCTGCCGAAGACGCGCCTCGGTTCTATATTCGAAGCTCGGGGTCGAGGACCTTCTTCATTTTTTCCAGGAACTCGTTGTCCGTCAACTCATATTTGTGGATGAACTGCACGGTCCCAATCTGCAGCTTCATCCCTTCTGACAGCTCGGCAGGCTGCAGGAACACCACCATCATGCTCTTGTTATCGCTGGAAGCGAAGTTGATCTCGTTGCGCACATTCCTGGACTCCATCGCGGCCGGGCTCATGAAAACCAGGAACAGGTTGCACCCCGTGAGCGCTCGCCCCACTTCTTCAGGCCACTCGTTGCCCGGTTCGATGCCTTCGTCATACCAGATCCTGAAGCGGCTCTCCGAAAGCTTCTTGATGCTCCAGAACACCTCTTTGATGTTTTTGTGAGAGTAGCTTGCAAAGATATACGGCTTGCCTCCCGTGTATGCCTCTATCGGAGGCTTGACGAGAGGTCCCAGGCGCGCGGCAAACTTGCGCAGGGAAAAGCCGCTCGCGCGCTTGCGGGCCACGCGTGCCGGAGCCTTCGGAAAACGACGGACCGTTTTTGCCCTGCCTCTTGATTTTGCGGCGGTCTTTCTGCGCACGGGCTTCTTTCGAAGTTTGCGCGCCGCGGGTTTGCGCTTCGTAATGCGCGATTTGCCCGGCTTCCGGACTGACCGCGATTTTGCGGCTGGCTTTTTCCGGGCGGATTTCTTCTTTGCCGCCGCTTGCCTGGAACGCGTGCGCTTTCTCGTCGCGGACTTGGGCCGCTTTCGGGTAACCTTCCGGGAAGCCTTGCGGCCGACGGTGCGGCGGGCTTTACGAGCGACCTTGCGTTTTGAGGTGCGAGCTTTACGTTTCTTGCCTTTCCTGGGCTTCCGGCGCGCGGCGGGACGTTTCTTCCGCTTCACGACCCGCTTCGGGGTGCTCCGTTTTTTCCGTCTTACGGACCGCTTTTTCGATTTTTTCGCGGGGCGTTTCGCCACGCGCTTGCGGGCGGTTTTCTTCCGCGGTGCCGTCTTCTTTCTTGTTTTTCTTCGGGGGCTTTTTTTCTTTGCCATGTCCTCATCCCACTTCCGTCACGCGCTTGATATGATATATCGGATAACTTCCGAATTCTTTCGGCAGCACGATGACGCCGACATAGCGGCAGTCAAAGTGGTTCCTCACATCCGTGAGCAGCAGTGCGGCGAAAGACTCGCTTGAATAGACATTCCCCGGGCTGGTGATTGGTTCAATGCGGGCGGCCTGATTGACGTGAGAGCCGAAAAAATTGCGCCTTTCCTGCAGCGGTTCGCGGAAGCTGTACACGGGACCGGCGTGCAAGCCGATGCGGATGTTGAGATCTTTCGGCAGCTGCAGCCGGGTCCAATCGGTGTGACGGATCATGTCGCGCATTGCCAGGGCGCAATCCGCCGCCTGAAGAGGTTCGGCGAACATGAAGCAGACCGCATCCCCCCACGAGTTCTTATAGAGCGGTTCGTGGCCGGTGCGATGTACCGTCTCGGCCAGGGCCCTGAGAAAACCCTGGACGTAGTTCGGTATCTGCTCTTCCTGGAGCCGGCTGTATCCGACCAGATCAGCGAAGAGGATGGCCACGGTCTGTCGACCGGCATTCGATGAGGTCCCGCTCCTTCGCCTCGATCTGCTGACGCGTGACCTCTTGCCTGCCTGATCCCGGTCCCTGCCGGCGTGTTCTTCGATCGCGGCGTTTGATGGGTCGATCACCGTATAGGGAAAGCCGCCACCTTTCCACCTCTCGATACATTCCCAGGTTCCCCCCGGCCTCCCCCTGTGCACTCCGTCCCACGCGGCGATGAGCAGCGGTTCCGTCTCCAGGAATCGACTCCGAAGTATCGCCTTGCCCATGATCAACTGGTTGGCGTACGAGAAAAGCCGGTCTTCCCCTCCGTACCCGCCGCGGGTGGCTTGCTCCACGACGGAGCTGCCGGCAAGGACTGCTTCCACTCTCCTGACCCACGCGGGTCCCGCGAAGCTCACACTTGTCTCGAAGAAATCCTTGCGCGCAAAAGGAAGCACCACATTGCTTTCTCCTCCGCGCTCCTGCAGGCATTCATGAAAAAGTACGTCGGACCCGCATGCCGCGGAGGCATAGCCGATTCGCACGTCGAGCTTTTTCAGCATGTCGGCAATGCGTCGTTTCACGGGCTCGACGGCTGTTTCTGGAAAGCGTGGCCGTTTTTGATCCGCGGGGTCGAGCATGTGGCCCGAAAATGCGACGACCGGTGGAATGCGCAGGGTCTCCATGACCTTCGGGTCGACCGCGGCATAGCGAGCGAGAAGGTTGAGTTGCCGCCGGGTGCTGGCCAGGTTGGAATAGTTATGCGCGCCTTTTGTCCGTGCGATGCCATAGTATCTTGCAGCCTGCTCGTGGCGCCCCAGCAGCAGAAATGCCTCCGCAATCGTTGCCACGGTCCAATAGTCCGCGTAGGGCGGCTTCCGCCACCGCGCGGCGCAGAGCCGAATCACCTTCCGTGCCAGGTGCTCGGCTTTTTTGCCGTCTCCCATTATCAGGCTGAGGCTCGCCGCGTTGATCCCTGAATAGGATCCATTGCTGCGGTTGAAGGCCCCGAGGTACAACTCGCGGGATTTTGCAAGGTGCGGGTGATCAGGAGCGCCGCCGCCTTCGATCAGCCACATCTCCTTGTAGACCCGGCCAAGAATGCCAAGCGTCTCTTCGTCGAAGTGACCCCGCTTCACCATGCCAGTGAGCAGGTCCCGGGCAGTGAGAAGGAAACCGCATTTGATCAGGGAGAGGCTGAAGAGCTGGGTCAAGCGTGCATGTTCCGGGAAGAACTTCAAGCCTTCCCTGAAAATATCGTGGGCGAACATGGATTGGCCGAAGGTATCCGCCAGCTCTCCCAGGCGCAGGTAGTAGTAGGGGTCTGTTGCCCAGAACGCTTCATCCCTGGCCAGCCACAAGTCGTGGATTGCGTTGCCGAGTTGATCATGCTTCTGCTCCAGATACCTGTCGAAGGCTGCTTTTTTCTGTTCCGTCATCCGTCATTCATCCGTCGGAAAAGAGCTCGTTTCCCGGGATCTTTCACGATTGACTCAACGGTCAACTCCTGCCCCATGCAGACCCCCTGGAGGGAAGTCTCCCAATCGACCGGCAACCTGTCAACCCGCACTCTCACCGCCGGGATCAAGAAGGATCTCTGCATCCACCACCCTTGCTCCTCCGACGAGAGTAATTGCGGGGGACTCCATGTTCGGGAAGCCCTGCGACAAACTCTAGAACCAAATCGAAGATTTATCTGGACAAGCCGGATGGGGAGGGAGAAGAGGCGTTCTACCGTCGGAACGTCCCCCAGTGTCGCCATTGATCGAGGACGTTATCCGCGTCCGGTTCAGGAATCAGGAGAAAGAGGAACTGCGCGACGCATGATGAAGCCTGCGGAGAGCGATTGACGTGTGAAAGCACCGACGCAATATTCCAGTCCAGATGAAACAGTGCACTGTGAGCGATGGGAAAGTCGCTCTCACTCTTCAGGAAGCCAAAGATGGCGGTTACTTTGTGACGTCTCCCTTTGTTTTAACTTGCCGTCCTTTCACAGAGCGGAAAAAAGCCAGCCAGAGGTTGGCGAAACAAGGCAAGACCGCCGCGCCTCTTGCGGGGGAACTACTGACTCCGCCACTCCATTCTCTCGTAGACATCCTGTCGGTGGTAAATACCCAGAATCAGGATATCTGCGCCTTCAATTTTCAGAACGATCCGATAGTCCCCAACCCTCAGCTTTCTATAGCCTTTCAGTGTTCTTCTCAATGGCTCGGAGTACTTCTCGGGGGACACTAGAAGCCTCTGCTCGATGGCGGTCTTGATCCGTTTCTGGATAGTTCGGTTGAGTTTGGAAATGTCCTTCGCTTTGACGTCCGGATGATACCGGATGCGGTAGGGCACCTCTATTCCCAGACTTCAGTGTGCGCCAAGGTTTTGCGACCGGCCAGTGCGGCAACGCGCTCATCCGCGACGCGGACAAGCACAGCATCCTCATGGATTTCCAGAGCTTCCCGGACCAAGTCGCGAGTCACCATGGACAGGGACAATCCTCTCTCCTGAGCCATTCTCGCGATCAGAGAATAAATCGGTTTCTCCAGAGCAACGTTGATGCGCGGATTCTTGGTAGGCATTACGTACCTCCAGCCCCAAGTGTAACACTTCTGAGACACCGTGGCAAGAGCCCGACGAGGGTCAAACGGCGAAGAGAACAGATACTTCCTTGATCGAGTGCTCGTGGAAGCACTTTCTATTCCAATATACAGGGCTGCCCCCGTTATCGTACGTTCAAAGGAGATCATCTATCGCTGCTCTTTTGCCTATAGCGGCGAGTTCGAAGCTCATCAATCTGGACGTGCAAGATCGGACAGGCAGCAGGACTCTCCTCTATCCCTCTACCGGTCTTGAAAGCCTGAGGAGAACAATGGCCGGAGATGAGAGAACACCGCCCGAGAGAAAGTCTCACGGCAAGTCCCCATCCAGCCCCAGGCTCGACCGGATGATCGCCGAGGCCGTCGTCGACGCCTATGGAGAGTCCGAACAGATAATTGGCTTCTGCACGATGCTCGAAGACAACCTTGTGGTGCCCTTCGACACCGAGATTCTTGGCGTCGAAGTCACGGTCCAGGGGAGTGACATGAGCGATTATGAACAAATCGTTGCCGGCTGTTCGCGCGGGAGGTCGGGCCAGCGCGTCCCCATCCTCAACCTACCGTTGCCCGCGATCCACCCCACCGTGAGGCATTTCGCCCATTCTGCCTCTCCTTGGGGTGGGCAGAATTTCTGGAATCTATGTGGCCATCATTTCTGGAACCCGCAAGCGGCGAGACTGTACTACCGTTTCTATATGGGCACGATGGTTGGCGATAAGTATCTTTGCGTGGTGGTCAAAATCATGGGTGAGAAGGCTTTCGTCCTCACCGCCTATCTCACTGATCGAATGAAGAGAGGGGTTCTTCTATGGCCGAAAAGAATTTGAAGATTTGGTTTGATGCTGAGGGCGACTACCTGGAGGTTGTGTTCGACAAGAAACCTGGATATTTCAGAGAGACACCGAACGATCAGGTCATGGAAAAGGTCGACGCGCAAGGGAACATGCTTGGCTTCTCGGTGCTCAGAGTTAGTGCGCTGAGGGAAAAGCCCCTGGAAGTGGTGCTCTGATTCAGTGTCCTCAAGCGTGCTCACTGGCACGTAAAATAGACTAGCTTTCTCCAATCTGCAAGGAATGTTGGTTCTCTCCACCAAAGAGGCCTGGGGAGTCCACTGCAGCCAATTTTAAACGACGGACCGTCTAATTGCAAGTCTAGGGCACGGCTACTTGAAACCCTTGTCCCCGGCCGGATGG
>PMZS01000260.1 GCA_003170115.1 Spirochaetaceae bacterium | reverse complement strand
GAGAGCCTTCGGTTCATCCGTTTGTGCGCATGATCGTAGGCATAGTAGAACGCCCCGTTTTCCCCCACGACGCCGGCGACGGGCCACATGCGGGCAATATGATCGCACCAGCCCGCGGGCCTGCCGGTGACGGCCACGACGCGAATCCCTGCCGAAGCGAGGTCCCAGAGCGCCGCGTACGCGCCGGCGGGAACCCTGCCGTCGGAGGTCAGGGTGTCATCGATGTCGGTGAAGAAATGGGAGAGCCCGCGGCAGAGCGCGGCGGGGAGANNCCCGCCGATCCGACCGGGATGCCCCGCATCTCAGAGCGCGGGGAGGATGGAGTCACGGCCGGGAGCCGCGAGCAGCCTCAGCCGCGCCCTTTCCGTGCGGTTGTGAAGCCCCCGAAGTGCCGCCATGACGCTGTCGGCCACGTGCTGCTTGGAGTCCTGCTCGTGCTCACGGTTTTTAAGCGCCTGCCGGCGGAACTCGGAGCAGCGGCGCACGGGGCTCACCGTGTAGATCATGAGGTCCTTGGTGGGATAGTCCTCGTCCATCCCGCCCGCGGGATTCGGGACGAGCGTGTTGCCGTTGATCGAGATGAGAACCATGTGCGAGTAGAACTTCAGGTAGGTATCGATCTCCTTCAGTCCCTTCGCGGTCGAGGGATCCCAGGGCCTGTAGCGCGTTCCGGAAGGAAACACAAGGATGAGGCGACCCTCCTTCCGCAGCGAGTTGAGCATCTTCATGGCCGCGAGGTTCAGGCGGGCACGGCGTTTCTCCGCCACGTGCCTCTCCCGTGCGTCCGTGATCGCCTCCAGCCCCCGGGAGGGGTAGAGGACCACCCGTGTGAACACCTCGGTGAAAGCGAGAACGAGCTTGCTCTCTTCATTCAGCTTCACCCCGGCCACCGAGACGATGGCATCCGCCACCTCACGGTAGGACTCGCCCGAGCGCTCGAGCAGCTCGTAGAAGCAGGGAATGTCGAAGTTGCTGTAGTGCTCCATGAGCACCAGGCAGTGCTTCTTCCTCCGGGCAAGCTGGTGGAGCGCCAGCAGATTCTCCCTGCCGATGATCCTGCTTCCGGGCAACAGGAGGTCTTCCATGATCTGCTTCAGGAATGGCTTGTTCGCCGGCCTGCCGGGCTGGAAGACGTTTTCTTCCGTGACCACGGGCGCTCCCGTGGAGTTCTCGATCATCCTGTTGATGAGAGGGCTGAACTTGCTATGGTTGAGCACGATTGGATCCGACATCACTAATATACATTGTGACAGGAACAAGGGAAAACTGTCAACAATGCCTGCCTACAGCGGCCTTTCGAAGATTCGATGGACCTTGTAGATGCTCCCTCCCAGCGTTTTCATGTCCGCCAGCATGAGCTCGGTGGTTTCCGCGATCTGAACGGCATCCACGGAGACGAAGCGCTTGTTGCGGGAGGCGATCTTTTCCAGCATGTAGTACAGGAGCGCGTTTCCGCCGAGCCTCTGGTACCGGGGAAGAATCGCCGCGCCGTTGACTATGAGCCATCGCGTCCGGCCGTATTCGAGCAGGAGGTCGATGATCCCCCATGGGGTGATCCGGCCGTGCGAGCGCTGGAGCGCCGCCGAGAGATCAGGGAAGCCGAGCAGGAATCCCGCGATCTCACCCCTGCATACCAGGAGCTTGATGAGCGAGGGGTCCGCCACGGTGGCAAGGTCGCTCGTGATCTGCCGGATTTCCTTCTCACTGAGGGGGTAGAACTCGTCTCCATGCGCCGAGAAGGTCTGGTTGTAGATGTGCCCGATGGCCGGCGCGCGCCGGATCAGCTCCCGCTTGGTCCTGAGCTCGGGCACCTCGAAGCTGCCGCGCTTCAGGGCGATCTCCGCGACCCGCCTCACCTTGTCTGGAAGACGGAAATTGGCGGCCTCGAGGTACATCGACAGCTGGTCGCGGAGCTTGAGGAAACCCTCGGCTTCGATGGCCGGTCCGTACCACGGCCCGTTGTACGCCATCATGGTCATGACGGCGCGGTGCTCGAATCCCTCGACCAGCGCGCCCATGCCCATGAACCCGAAGCCGTACGGGCCGACCACTTTCTCCATTCCCCTGCCGCGGAGCCACTCGAAGGCCTGCTCGAAGAGCGCGTGCGACACCTCGCGGTCGTCGATGCAGTCGAAGAAGTGGAAATGGCCGGTCCGCGAATGGTGGTACTCGTTGTAGGCTGCGTTCACGATGGCGCCGATCGTCCCCGCCGGCCTGTCTCCCCGTCGGGCAAGGAAAAACCGGGCCTCGGCGCGCTCAAAGGACGGATGCTTCCGCTCGAGGATGATGCGGATGTCGCGGCGGAACTGGGGGACCCACTGGCTGCTGCCGCGATAGAGCTGGTGGGGGAAATCCACGAACTGCCTTCCCGCCGGGCCCCGGGACGACTCGACCACCTCGACCGTCACGCGTTCGTGCATCGCGCCTCCTGTCGTGGTTGTACCAGAGGGGGTCCGTCTTGGTCAAACATGGGCGATTCGCTATACTTGCGGTCGAAGAAGGAGACAGCGCAGTGAAATCCCTTTTCGCCGAAACCCTCTACACGGGCGATGAACTGGTGCGGAACATTCATCTCGTGTTCGAGGGGAACGTCGTGAAGGGCACCTCCATGGAACCCAAGGGTGAGTTCCTCGGCAGGTTCCCCGTCGTCACCCCTGCCTTCATCGATCCGCACAGCCACATCGGGATGGAGCGGTCGGGGGAGCCCGGGTCCGAGGGAGAGGCAAACGAGCGCATGGAGTCGCTCTTGTTCCTCGCCGATGCACTGGATTCCGTGCAGATGGACGACAGCGCGTTCCGCGACTCGGTGGAGCAGGGCGTCCCGTATTCCTGCGTGCTTCCCGGGAGCGGCAACATCATCGGCGGCATGTCCGCAGTCATCCGCAACTACTCTCACACGACGACAGAGGCGCTGATCGCCCGGTCGGGCATCAAGGCCGCCTTCGG
>PMZS01000232.1 GCA_003170115.1 Spirochaetaceae bacterium | reverse complement strand
GACGAAGGAAGATGCATGCTCACTACCTACTCGTTGAGCGGTCTCGCCGTGGTCACGCCGGACGCCGCGACGCCCGGCAGCAGCATCCAGGTTGACCAGAAGAAGCTGGGCCGCCTTGGAGGGAAGAGCAAGTTCGACCTGCGCTTCGGTGACGGGTTCGCCGCGTTTCCGGCATTGATCAACGTCCACGATCATTTTAACGGCAACTACCTGCCGAAGGTGGGACCTCCTCCGGNNCTATCTCAACTGGTCATACTGGGATCGCGATCTGAAGAACTCCGACGTGGTGAAAGTCGAGCGCGCCCGCACCAGCGTGGAGGAGAGGTACTTCCTCAGCGCCTACAAGAATATCTTCTCGGGCGTCGTCACCGCCAACGATCATTTCCCCCACGAGTGGAACGAGCCCTTCATCCCCCGGTTGCCTATGCGCCTCATCCGTAACTACACCCTCTCCCATGCCTGTTCCTCTTTCGATCTGAAATGGGGGGACGGGTTCGAGATCGAGCATGCGCGTGCCGTCAAGAGCGGCTTCCCCTTCATCACGCACCTGGAGGAAGGCTTCGATCCTGAAACGCAGGCCGGCATCGAGACTCTGGAAGCCGCCGGGTGCCTTGATGATCACACGGTCATGATTCATTGTATCGGGTTTTCCGACGAAGACATCCAGAAAGTCCGCCGGGCCGGCGCGCACGTCTCGTGGTGCGCGAACTCGAACGTTTTCATGTTCAACGTGACGTGCAAGATCAAGAAAATGCTTGAGGCGGACGTCAACGTCGCGATCGGAACGGACTCGACCGCCACGGGCTCGATCAACATCCTGGAGGAGATGCGGTACGACCGGGAGGTGTATCGCAGGATGTACGGAGAAGACCTGCCGGCGAAAACAATCGTGAACATGGTGACGGTGAATCCCGCAAAGGCTTTCCGCATCCAGAAGGAAACCGGCACTCTCTCTGAAGGAAGGCTCGCCGACGTCCTGGTCGTGCGCCAGCAGAAGGATGACCCGTGGGAGTCGCTGGTGGCGGCCCGAACCGAGGACATCGAGCTTCTCGTTCAGGATGGTTCCCCGATCTTCGGGGACGCGTCCCGCGAAGAGCTGTTCGCGGGCCGGGGTGTTGCGTACACGAAGGTGGCCATCCGCGGGCGTCACATGCTGGTGAAGGGAGACCCCGCGGGACTCATGGAAAGGGTGCGCAAGGCGGTCGGGTTCCGCAAGGTCCTTGACTTCATACCCCTGGACCCCTAGGTTTTACGCAGGAGCGGACGGGAAGTGTCTCCCAAGGCTGTTCAGTACAGGGCCAACTCGATCATCTACTTCAAAGGCGACCAGAGCGACCGCATTTTTCTGCTCAACGCGGGGAAGGTGAGCCTCAGCTACGTCGACATCGAGACGGGGCAGGAGGTGCGGGACCTGATCAAGATGGGAGAGTTTTTCGGCGTGAAATCGGCGTTGGGCCGGTACATGCGGGAAGAGACGGCCATCGTGCTGCAGGATTCCGCGGTCATGGTTTTTTCAGTTCCCGAATTCGAGCAGGTCGCCTCCAAGAACACCCGCATCATCGCGAAGATGCTTACCGTGTTTTCCAACCAGCTTCGCCGCATCCACCGCCAGGTGCAGAACCTCATGGTGAGCGACGAGCAGGTGAATCCGGAAACGGGACTGTACAAGATCGGCGAGTATTACCTGAAAAACAAACGCCCCGGCCAGGCACTGTACGCTTTCAAGAGATACCTCGTGTACTATCCCACCGGGTCGTACGCCACCGAGGTGACGTCCAAGATCGTCCAGGCGGAGGAGTTTCTGTCACGCTATGGGTCCGGAACGCCCCCTTCGGCGGCTCCCGGTCCGGCCGCGTTGCCACCGGCCGGCGGGCCGCGCGCGTCAGCAGCGCCTTCCGCGGAAACCGGGGAGACCTCGGAGCTCGCCCAGCATTATTACAACGCGGTAAGCCTCGTGAGCCAGGAGAAGTACCTGGAGGCATTCAAGGCATTCAAGAAGATCCTGGACGGCGGGCCGGATCCCGAGTACAGCGCGAAGGCGGAATTCGAGATGGCGAAATGCCTCTTCTACCTGAAGCAGTACGACACCTGCATCAAGAGCTTCACCGCGATCGCACAGAAGTTCCCCAAGCATCCCGAGCTGAAGGACGCGCTGTTCTTCGTGGGACGATCGTACGAGGAAAAAGGCGACAAGGCGAGGGCGGGCGGCCTGTACAAGAAGATCATCAGCATGGGTCCCGAGGATGACGCCGTGGTGCGGAAGGTGAAGAAGGCCTTGCGAACCCTGGAGGGGGAGAAGGCATGAGCCCCGCCGCCACCGGCCCCGATCTTTCCATGTTCAACCGTTTCTCCAAGACCTTCCGCAAGGGCGACATCATTTTCTGCGAGTACGAGCCGGGAGACACCTTTTATCTGATCCAGTCCGGCCGGGTCCAGGTTGTCCGCATCATCGGAGAACTTGAAAAGAACATCGCCATCCTCAATCCGGGCGACTACTTCGGGGAGATGTCCATCCTGGAGAACGTGCCCCGCTCGGCGACGACGATCGCGCTTGACGACGTGAAGGCCCTGGAGTTCAGCCGCGAAAACTTCGAGGTTTTAACGCTAGGCAATCCGCAGATCGCGCTGAAGCTCCTGAAAGGGTTCGTGCAGAGGATTTACGCGCAGAAGAGGACGTTCATGATCCTGACGCTCGACGACGTGGAGGCGAAGGTCGCCGATGTTTTCCTGATGCTCGCCGAAAACCAGTCGATTGATACGACCTCGGTGGACACCATCGAGTTCAAGAACACGGTGGACGATCTCTCTCACTGGGCAGGAATCCCTTCAGGGCAGTGCCGGGAAGTGCTCAACCACTTTGTCGCGCAGCGCCGCATCGAGCTGTACCCCGACCGCATGGTGGTGAAGAACATCAACGACTTTGCGCGTTTCGTCAATTCGCGGCGCAAACACCAGGAAAAATAGCGCGGATCAGCCGACCGCTAGACTCCCAGGTACGCCGTTTTCACCTGGGGGTTGTCGGCAATCTCTTTCGCGACCCCCGAGAGGACGATCCTTCCGGTCTCCAGCACGTATGCGCGGTGTGCGACGGACAGCGCCATCTGCGCGTTCTGCTCCACGAGAAGAATGCTCGTTCCCTGCTTGTTGATTTCCACGATGATACGGAAGATCTCTTCCACCAGAATGGGGGAGAGGCCCATCGACGGCTCGTCAAGGAGCATGAGGGTCGGCTTGCTCATAAGGCCCCGCGCCGTGGCCAGCATCTGCTGCTCGCCGCCGGAGAGTGTGCCGCCGTACTGACCCGCCCGCTCCTTGAGCCTCGGGAAGCTCCTGTACGCGCGCTCGAGAGTTTCCTGGATCTCTGCCGGATCGTTCCGTGAGTACGCTCCCATCATGAGGTTCTCCCTCACGGAGAGCGGTGCGAAGATCTTGCGGCCTTCCGGCACGTGACTGATCCCCGCCTCCACGATTTTTTCGGCTGGCATCGACGAGATGTCCACTCCCTTGAAGGTGATCGAGCCGGTACGCGAGCGCAGGAGCCCTGAAAGCGTGCGCAGGGTCGTGGACTTTCCCGCCCCGTTCGCCCCGATGAGCGTGACGATTTCCCCCTCGTTCACATTGAACGAGATCCCCTGAAGCGCGTGGATGGCTCCGTAATAGACGTTGAGGTTATCAACCTGCAGCACTGCCTGCGACTCCTTTGCCGAGGTACGCCTCGATGACGGTCTGGTTGTCCTGGATCTCCTTCGGCGTGCCCCGGGCGATCACTTCGCCGAAGTCCATCACCGTAATCCTCTCGCAGATGCTCATGACGACGCGCATCTGGTGCTCGATGAGAAGGATCGTGAGCTTGAAGCGGTCGCGGATGAAGTGGATGAGCTCCATCAGCGCAATGATCTCCCGTGGGTTCATTCCCGCGGCCGGCTCATCGAGGAGGAGCACCTGGGGCTTGCAGGCGAGCGCGCGCGCGATCTCCACGCGCCGCTGTTCGCCGTAGGGGAGATTGCGGGCGGTCTCCTCCGCGAGTCCTTCCAGCTTGAAGATCGAAAGGAACTCCAGGGCCTCCTCGGTGAGCTCCTTTTCCCGAAGGGTGAACTTGGGGGTGCGCAGGAGGCTGTCCGAGAGGCCATAGCCGGCGTGGGGATGGTAGGCGATTCGCACGTTGTCCAGCACGGAAAGGTTGGAGAAGAGGCGGATGTTCTGAAACGTCCGCGCGATCCCCAGGCGCGTGATTTCGTGCGGTTCCAGACCGTCGATGCGCTCGGCGCCGAAAAGCACTTCCCCTGAGGAGAGAGGGATCAGGCCGGTTACCAGGTTGAACACCGTGGTCTTTCCGGCCCCGTTCGGGCCTATGAGGCCCCAAAGAGCGCCCTGGGGGAGAGCGAGGTTGAAGTTTTTCACCGCGCACAGGCCGCCGAAGAACTTCGTGAGCTCTCGAATCTCAAGGACGGTACGCGTGCTCGTCATCGTGTCCGCCATGTCACGCCTGCCCTTTCTGCGCGGCGTCGTTGCCCTTCAGCCTTCGGATGATCCGGTCCGCCCGCAGGAATCCCCATTCGACCGAGCCCATCAGTCCCTGGGGCCGGATCAGCATGAGGAGGAGAAGAGTGATCGGGTAGAGGACAAACCGCCACGTTGGCGCATCAGTCCCCATCTGGGCCAGCAGGACCCGGAGGAACCCTTCCAGGAAAAAGATCCACACGAAGGAGGCGGCAATGGAGCCGGTCATGCTTCCCAATCCCCCGAAGACCACGATGATGAGCGGGTTGAAGCCCGCGAGGAAGCTGAAAGTGCTGGGGCTGAGGAACCCGATGTAGTGGGCGTACACGCCGCCGCCAATACCAGCGACGAAGCTCCCCAGGACGAAGGCCATCAGCTTGGAACCCGCCACATTGATGCCCATCGCCTTCGCGGCGATTTCGTCCTCTCTCACCGACATCGTGGCCCGGCCCGTGCTGGAGCGGATGAAATTTCGCACGATGACCACCACCATCAGAAGGAAGGCGAAGGCCGCGATCCACGATGTGAGCTTTGGAATTCCGATCATGCCGCGGCCGCCCTTCATCTCGGGGAAGGGCAGGATCGTGTCGGAATTGACCATCATCGTCTGCACGACGATGGCGAAGCCCAGGGTGGCGATTCCGAAGTAGTCGCTGCCCAGCGTGAGCACCGGCAGACCGAAGAGGAAGCTCACCTCCGCCGCGAACGCTCCCGCGATGAGGACCGAGAGGAAAAATACGATCTGCACTGCCGCAGGGGAGGCCAGCGCGCCGGGCGCCCCGCGTCCACCGAACCCGGGGTCCACTGCCGCGGCGAGCTCTTTGCCGACGAACACCGCGACGAATCCGACGATGATGATTGCCACGAGGTAGAAGGTGAATGCCGAGAGGACGGGGATTCCGCGCTTCAGCCGCAGCAACCGTCCGACGCCGATCAGCGCCAGCGCGGCGAGGACCACGCCGATACCCAGCACGAAAAGGCCGGACGCGTCTCCGTTGGTCCATCGGTAGGTGATGTCCGCCGCGCAATACGCGCCGATTCCGTAGAATCCCCACTGCGCAAGACTGAACTGCCCGTTGAAACCGTAGATGAGGTTCAACCCCATGGCCACCATTGCCATCGTGACGGCCTGATAGAGAAGGCCCTGGTCGAACGCGGAAAACACGGCGTAGTCACCGAACTGCAGCAGAAAAGCGCCCTGGATGACGCCGAAGGCCAGAAGGATGGTGAGCGCTTTCTTCCAGATCTCTTTCTTGTTCAACCCCCACAGGAGGCCGTAGATCCAGGCGACGAGAAGCGCCATCTTGAGGATCGTGGTGAACAGGTACCCGAGTTCCATCGCCGCCCCCTACGCCTTCTCGCCTGCAGGCTCGCCGAAAATGCCCGTTGGCTTGACCAGCAGCACGATGATGAGGATCGTGAAGGCGACCGCATCGCGCATTGGCGTTGAAATGTAGGACATCGTGAGAGACTCCGCCTGCCCCATGATGAGGGCGCCGACGAACGCGCCGGGCAGGCTGCCGATGCCTCCCAGCACAGCCGCGACGAAGGCTTTCAGACCGGGAAGGATACCCAACTGCGTCCAGATGGAAGCGTACGCGATGGCGTAGAGCACTCCGCCAAGCCCCGCGAATGCCGCCCCGATGGCGAAGGTGAAGGAGATCACGCGGTCCACGTTGATCCCCATGAGCCGCGCGGTGGGTTTGTCAAACGAGGCTGCCCGCATGGCCACGCCGATCTTCGTGCGCCGGACGAGGAACTGCAGGAAAAGCTGCACGAGAACCGAAGCCACGAGAATGATGAGGAAGATGTTGGAGAAGCTGATCGTGTTGTCGGGGCTGCTTTGTCCCGATACGATGGGATGAATTCCGCCCTGGATGTACCAGGCAGTAGTATCGAACGGGCTCTTGTAGGGAATGAACCGAGGAGAGAACACGAACTGCAGGGCTCCGAAGAACTCCAGGAAGAACGAAACACCGATGGCCGTGATGAGAGCCGCGATTCTCGGCGCGTCACGCAGTGGCTTGTAGGCCACTCTTTCGATCGTGATGGCGAGCAACGTGCAGACCACCATCGAGAGCAGGATCACCGTGAAAGAACCGACAACGAGCGAAATGCCGGCCGGGATGGCCGGAAAAAGCATCTGCGGCCACTGGTGGAGATTGAACTGGCTCACCGCGTAGAAGCTGGTGAACGCACCCACCATGAACACGTCCCCATGTGCGAAGTTGATCAGCTTCACGATGCCGTAGACCATCGTATAGCCCAGGGCGATGAGGGCGTACACGCACCCGAGCTTCAGCCCGTCGAGGACATTCTGCAGGAACTCGATGGGGTTCTTCGCCAGGTTGCTCACCAGGACGTAGGCAGCCAGGACGGCAACGATGATGAGGAAGCCATTGCCCACCCATGCCAGGGGAGGGCGCCGCCGGCGGGAGATCCCGCTCATGGCCGCAGGGAGGTCGCTTTTCTCGGGCATGTGTACTCCGCTCGTGCGAGTCAGTTGAAAGAGAGAGAGGGCAGCCGTCCGGCTGCCCTCCCGTGAAATCGCGCTGGAATGGTCAGGGCGCGACGAACGAATTGAAGGTTACTTTGCCTCCAGTGACCTTCAGGATGACCGCGCCCTTTACAGGGTTGTGCTGGGCATCGTAGGTGATCTTGCCAGACACCGCGTCAAATGAAATGCCCTCCATGGCGGCCTTCACCTTGTCGGTGTTGTCCGCTCCCGCGTTCTTGATCGCGGTGAGGAGGAGGTTGGTCGCGTCGTATGCAAGAGCCGCGAGGGCGTCAGGAACCTTCGGGTTGTTCTTGTCATCCTTGTACGCCGCGCCGTAGGCCTTCAGGAAGTTCTGCACCTCGGCCCTCTGGTCGTCGGGGGAGTAGTGGTTGGTGTAGTACCCGCCGTCAGAGGCCTTGGTGTCGAGGTCGGAGGAATCCCATCCGTCGCCACCCATGAAGGGTGCCGTGATTCCCTTTGCCTTCGCCTGCTTGGTGGCGAGGTTGACCACGTTGTAGTAGTCGGGGAGATACACGATGTCAGGCTTGGCGCCCTTTACCTTCGTGAGGATTGCGGAGAAGTCCGTATCCTTCGCGCCGTCGTAGCTTTCCTTGCCGACGATTTTGCCGCCGAGCTGGGTGAAGGTGGCTTCAAACGCCTCGGCCAGGCCCTTCACGTAGTCGTTGGACTGGTCGAACATGATGAATGCATTCTTCGCCTTCAGGTTGTTGAACGCGAACGTGGCGCCCACCTTGCCCTGGAAGGGGTCGATGAAGCAGGCCCTGAAGATGTATGCCTTGGTGGCGCCGCTCTTGTCCACCGTCACCGCTGTGTTGGTGGAGGTCGGGCTGATCTGGATCACCTTGGCTGCATTGGCGATCTCCGAGATGGGGATCGAGGCCTTGGAGCACACCTCGCCGACGATGTAGTGCACCTTGTCCTGGTTGATGACCTTGTTTGCCGCATTGACCGCGGGGTCAGGCGTGCACTGGCTGTCCTCGACGACGGGGGTGATCTTCATGTTGAGTACCCCGCCCTTTGCGTTCCACTCGTTGATGGCGAGAAGCGCGCCGTCGCGCGTCGACACGCCGAAAGTGGGAACAGGTCCCGAGAGGGGCGCGAGGACCGCGACCTTCAGAACCTTGGGTGCCTGCTGGCAGCCGATGACGGCCACCATGAGGACCAGAACAATGGCAGTGAGAGACAGAAAACGCTTCATTCAAACCTCCTTCATAAAGTTGTTCTGAGAGCGTTCATGAAAAACATGATTCACGGAAAACTATACAATAGATGCATAATATGTTCAATACGCGCCGAACTGCGGGGCGCGGAAAATCAGGCAGAAAGCAGTTTCCGTCGCACATCAGGCAGCTCGTTGTACCAGATCTCGAAGGCGGAGAGGAGCATCGCCACCATTGCAATGATGAAGTACTCCGCGTTGAAGACCTGGGTGCCCCCTCGGTTCACTGTCGTGTGGGGCAGCAGCATCATCATCCTGCTGATGATGTTGACACCCTGCGCGAAGGACACCAGGTACCACGGCCATGCTGCCTGGGACTTGCGGACGAGAAGCTGGACAAGGGCGATGACGACAAGAAGGGTGAGCAGCACCGGGAGCCACCACTCCTGCGATTTGACCGAATAGGACGACGGCGGGAAAATCAGGAGCGGGACGACCTGAAAACACATCACCAAAAGGATCATTCCCCGCATGCCGAGAACCTTGCGCATGAGGTTACATTACCACAGAAAAAACGTGTGTGTCGAGGGGGGAATTTGAGCCAAGACTGGGACTCGAACCCAGGACCTGCGCATTACGAATGCGCTGCTCTACCAGCTGAGCTATCTTGGCAATGTGTTTGCAGCATGCGGAGTTGTCATAAGTCCTCCGGGTCTTGTGTCCCCGGATGCCGCCGGGTGCACTTGTATCATGCAGACTGTTGAGTGTCAACGCATGCGGGAAAACAAGCGGGGGCTG
>PMZS01000053.1 GCA_003170115.1 Spirochaetaceae bacterium | reverse complement strand
CAATTTCCAAGGCTCAAGTTTCAGGACTCAAGTGTGACTTTGTGCAGTTCTTCTTCTGAACTTGAGACTTGAAACTTGAGCCTTGGATATTGAGCCTTTTGACGGGCGAGACCCAGGTTCTTGTCTTTGACAAGGAACGCGCAACATTGAAAGGGTTCGCACGTCGCCGTAGCGCGACGAGCAACCCTGTGTTGGACTGAGCCGAGGTGAAAGAGAGAAGGATTGCTCTATTGTATTTTGCTCGGGGACAGAGTGGTGTTGGAGGCAGAAAAGACCGGGTCTGTGTGAAGATTCGTTGAAGCGATCGAAGCCGTTGAGGCTGTGGACGCGAAAAGGGTCGGATGTGAGCGCCGTAGGGCGCGATGTCCGACCCTTTTTGTTTGGGGTGGTGC
Source organism: Spirochaetaceae bacterium (assembly GCA_003170115.1). Classification (GTDB taxonomy): domain Bacteria; phylum Spirochaetota; class Spirochaetia; order SZUA-6; family Fen-1364; genus Fen-1364. The sequence goes on along the minus strand of PMZS01000053.1, from coordinate 2,466 downwards.
AAAGCTCGGACATGCCGCGCGTGACGGAGCGGCTTTTGACGCAAAGATGTGTGTGAATGTCGTCATGGATTACGGTGGTGCATGTGAAGGCGGCAGTTCGCCTGGGCGAAAGCGCAGGCCGGGGATCATAGGCGTTTTGCATTTTGGACAGGCAGGCAACGGCTTTTCCGGTGCGGGCGGCGGTGGAGGGGGAATAGGTTTCTTGAGGTGGAGATATAGCGCGGCTCTGGCCAGGGAGAGTGTCTTGCGATGGGCCGGATGATGAAGCCCAAAGTAGCGGACCTTGACGAAGCCTTTTGGCAGGACATGCTGCAGGAAGCGGTGCAGGAATTCAAACACCGGCAGATTCATCTTATCCGACTTGCCTGTATCAGAGTGCCGATAACGAAACGTAACGGTCTTATCATCGTGACGCAGGATGGCCGAGTCGGTCAGAGCGACGCGGTAGATGTAACGAGCGAGATATTTCAGAGTATTGCTGCCGTTGCCGACATTCTGGATATCAACGACCCAATCGGTGTGCCAGACCTTGGCCGGAATGCCAGCGAAGATGTCTGGCGCGATCTGCTTCAGCCCCGCCTTGAACCGTTCACGGAAGATACGCGACAGTGTTGGAGCAGGTACGAGGAACCCGTCTTTCGGCCAGCGCCAGACACCGGAGGAATCGAATCCACCGCCAGTGACGAGGTAGTGGATGTGAGGATGATAGATTATGGATCGCGCCCATGTGTGCAGCATGCCTGTGACTCCCGGAATGGCTCCGAACCATTTTGGGTTCAGACATAGATCCATGAGCGCGCTGGATGAGGACTGAAAGAACAGCGGAAGCAGTTCTCCCGGCATTGAAGCAACGGGTTGACGCAGCTCTTTCGGCAGTGTGCAGGTGACAAGGAAATAGCCGACCGGCAGTTGAAGTGCCAACTGCCGGTTCAGCCAGAGTCGTGCGTCATCGCCTCCACAGGTTGGGCAATGACGGTTCCCGCAGGAATGACAGGCCGGATGAGCCTGTCCACACTTTGGACAGTGCCAGAGCTGACCGCCGGCATCCGGCGTACGGCAGCGGGCAAGGTCGCGCAAAACCTTCCGATGAGGCGGAGGCATGCGATTCCCGAACTTCTGCACGTACGCCGGGCCGTGGCGGCGAATAATATCGGCCAGAGCGCCCACTACAGATCGCTCATGAGCTTTCCGACCTGTTGAGCGGCGGACTGAGAGCCCTGTTCGGTCATGTGGGTGTAGACCGAGGTGGTGGCCGGTGAACGATGGCCCAGCCATTCCTGAATCATGCGCAGGTTGATGTTGGCTTCCAGTAAATGGGTCGCCCAACTGTGCCTGAGGGTATGAACATGAGCGGCCTTGGTGATGCCGGAAGCTTTGAGCGCGAGTTTGAATGTCTTCTGAACCGCCCCCAGCGGGATATGTCGCTGTGCGGGTGAACCGCGGCGGCGGCCGCAACCGGTTGCCGGAAACAGCCACTTCCTGTTGCGGTGAGTCTTCCAGAACTCGCGCAGGTGTGCAACCATCGTCGTGGGTATCGGGACCTGCCGGTCAGTGCCGCCCTTAGCGTTGCGGATTAGCACGACGCCTCGTGCGCTGTCTATGTCGGTGGGGGCCAGCCGGCATCCCTCGCCAAGGCGAAGGCCGCAGGCATAGATGAGATTCAGGCAGGCACGGAATCGCGGCTCCCGGAGTTTACGCAGGATCTTGCGGACCTCGTCACCCGACAGGACAACCGGCAACTTCTTCTTCCGCTTCGGTACCGGCACCCCGGTGAGAGAGAAATCCCTTTTCAGTGTTGTCTCGGTGAAGAACTTGATACCGCATAACGCGATGGTGACCGTTGTGCGGGAGAGTTTGCGTTCGCACTTCAGGTGGACGAAGTAGCGGCGGATCTCCTCATCGGTCAGCTTGTCCGGTGAACGCTTGAAGTATTGGCCCAAACCGGAAACGGCGCGGACGTAGGACATCTGGGTCTTCACGGAGAAGCCCTTCATGTCCATGTCTTCGAGCATACGCTGGCGTAACGGCGAGACAGGCTTCCAGACCTTACCGAACGTCACCTCGAACAGAAACCGTATTCCTGCCGTCCGATTGACCATCACGGCATATGTGGCGCCCCGTTGTTTGAGCAGCCGCAGATAACTCTTGGCTTCCTCGACGGATATCTGCTCGGGGCTCCGGTTGTTGTAATGCTCGACCAGATGCAACACGGCCCTGACATACGCTCGTTGCGTGGCTGGCCCATACCCGCGCTCCGCCATATCGTCCAGCATACGCTGGCGTAACGGTGATATCTTTTGCTGGTTTCCGCCTCTACCTGTGCTACTCTTGCCTCGCATGGATGTATCCTTTCGGCGGGATCCGCAGGTGAACACCATGTCCACCACGGCCCCGCCAAAGGAACATCTTCGTAAAGTGTATTTTAACGGAGGATTTTCTGCCGGCCTTGCGCCGGCTTAGTCCAAC
>PMZS01000351.1 GCA_003170115.1 Spirochaetaceae bacterium | reverse complement strand
GATGGCGATACTGACAGCCCTGCTCCGCCGTCACGCGGTTGTCGGCATTCTCGGCGCACGGCCGGTGGGAAAATCCACCCTGGCGCGAATGGTCGCAGGGGCGCGTCGGGGCCATGTCACCTACTTCGACCTTGAGAATGACGAGGATCTCGCCCGACTTTCGGACCCCATGCTGGCGCTGAAAGGATTGAGCGGGCTGGTGATCATCGACGAGATTCAACACCGCCCGGATCTTTTCCGCGGTCTGAGGGTGCTCGCTGACCGCCCTGTTTCATCCTGCCGTTTCCTGGTTCTGGGCAGCGCATCTCCTGAACTTCTGAGGCAGTCCTCCGAAACCCTGGCGGGACGCATCGTCTATCATCGTCTGGGAGGGTTTGTGCTGGCCGAGGTGGGAGCGAAGGACGGGGACAGGCTATGGTGCCGCGGAGGCTTTCCACGCTCATTCCTTGCGCGCACCGAGAGCGACAGCATGGAATGGCGGCGCGGGTTCATCCGGACGTTTGTCGAGCGAGACCTCCCGCAGCTGGGGAGCAGGATCAGCTCCAGCACACTGCGGCGATTCTGGACCATGCTGGCGCACTACCACGGCCAGACGTGGAACAGCTCGGAGTTCGCGCGGTCGTTCGGAGTGGCTGACACGACCGTACGCCACTACCTGGATCTGCTCACCTCTGCCCTGGTGGTCAGGCAGCTGCAGCCCTGGCATGCGAACACCGGCAAGCGCCAGGTCAAGGCCCCAAAGGTCTACATCATCGATAGCGGCCTTCTCCATGGGCTTCTCAACCTGCCGCGGCAGGCCGACGTCGAGGGACACCCCAAGGCAGGCGCCTCGTGGGAGGGTTTCGTGATCGAGCAGATTGCAGCCCATCTTCGCGCCGAGCCGGAAGAATGTTTTTTCTGGGCAACACACACGGGGGTGGAGTTGGACATGCTGGTGGTGAGGGGCGGCGAGCGAAGGGCATTTGAGATCAAGCGAACATCGTCTCCCCGCGTGACCCCCTCGATGCGAAGCGCCCTGGAAGATCTTCGACTTGATAGAATAGATGTCATTCACGCGGGAGATCGCACGTTCGATCTGGCGCGCGGCATTCGCGCCGTTGCCTTGTCGCGCTTGCTGATTGACATTCAGCCACTGTAGTCGCAGGGGGATGGGGCGACCTCATCGCAGTGAAGGGATCCGGACATCTTCGTCCGAACTGACTCCCGGGATCTTTGCCATTCTAGAATTGAGTCAGGCTCAGCTCCCGGACGTTCGTTGGAGCGTCTTTGGGCTTGAGTGACGGTCTATTGCAAACAGGAAGGCCGAAGTGACTGCAACGCTGCGGGCAGTGGTGGTTGCCGCGCACAGCGAGTTGGCACATACTAATAGACACAATGCCAACCATTCTTTTGTGGAATGGCTGTCGCTACTCCCTTGGAAGGCCGGCACGTTCACGTGCGTAAGGGTGAGAGCGTTGCCAAATTCTGGTTGGATCCAGAACCCTCTCTCGTGTCCAGTTGGGGTCTGGCACCGAAAGAACTCAATTCCTTGGAGAAGGTCGTGCGAGACAACCTGGACTTATTCAGGAGGAAATGGGATGAGCGTTTCGGCTCTTGAAGCTTGTGCAACAAAGCTATGGTTCGATGCGGACAATCTGTGGGTGCTCCTTGCTGATGGTCGCCAGCTTTCTGTTCCACTCGCTTACTTCCCTCGGCTTCTCAAGGCGAACGATGAACAACGCCAAGCGTACATCATCAGCGGAGGCGGCAGCGGGCTCCATTGGGAGAGCCTGGACGAAGATATCAGCGTCGATGGCCTGCTGCTCGGCGTCGGAGATCGCTCTCGAACATAGCCCGGGAGAGTTGGCATGGCGCTGGTGTGACGTGCCTTTTCGTCGGCCGCGGCACGCCGGACGCCCTATTCGGACCCAGTGCTGATCGCAGATGTCGGGCCGAGAGGTAAGGGCGGTAGGATGCGGATCGAGAGGGCCTTGCGAGATCGTTCTGCGGGCATGCAGGATCTCGGGTGCGGCCTTCAAGGACCCCTGTCGCCTGACGTACTTCCAAGATTTCTGATCAACCAAGCCCCATAGCGGCCATGCCGCCACCCACGCCATGGCTTCCAGGGCGTCGCGGAGCCACTCGCTGGCCGCCGGCATTGCGGGCTGCACTCCCGGACGAAGCGCCGTGCCCGGGCCCATCGCCAGTAACAGCTCATCGGCTCGACGCAGGAGGAAGCGACCGGGCGGGGACCAGGCAACTCGCGACAACTCCTCCATCAGGCGGGAGAGGGCAGGGGGATTGGGTCCACGCGCCGCGCGGCAGTTGCGTGGAGATCCACGACGGCCACAGCACGCGGCCTCGGGGACTGGAGCGCGTTTCCTGGTGCTCCACGAAGCTCCGCCGGCTGTGCCGCAACAGCGCCGCGACCCGCTGAATGACGGGACCCGCGAGGATCCAGGGCGGCACGTCCCGCGCGGAGCCCGGGACCAGGGGGGAACCGCCCAGGGCGGGCTCTACGGTGAAGCCGATCGAGTT
>PMZS01000131.1 GCA_003170115.1 Spirochaetaceae bacterium | reverse complement strand
AAGCGGTACGTGAAGACGCTCTCCGACGAGGAGGACGAGCTTGCAAAGCTGCGCGACGACATTGCGAAGCTCCGGGACGCGGAAACGGCGCAGCGCAAAGCCGTTGCGGACTTCATCCAGACGCTCGAGGTGAGCTGAGATGCCGTCAGGACCTTCATCTCCGCGGACTTGACCGGTATGGGAATATGGGTATACGTTTTCCTGTATGAAGACCACGGTGGATTTGCCTGACGACCTCCTGGTCAGGGCCAAGAAGCGCGCAGCGGAGACACGCACTCCACTTCGGGTGTTGATCGAGCGGGGACTTCGTCGCGAGCTTGCTTCGGCGGCCACCGGCAACCGTGCCCGGCGCAGTCCGCGAAAAATCCACTGGGTGGTGGCGCCCGGCGGGCTTCCTGCCGGTCTGGACGCCGCCGACCGTTCCTCTCTTCACGACTGGATCAGGGCCCAGCGGTGATTGCGGTCGATACGAACCTCCTCGTCTATGCGCACCGCGCCGGATGCCCTGAGCACGATGCGGCGCGCCGGGCGATCGAGGAGGCCGCGAACGACGCGAGCGGGTGGGGCATTCCCTGTGCCTGCATACTCGAGTTCTGGAGTATTGTCACCCATCCTTCCAGTCTCGGCGGTGGATCGAGCCCAGAGATAGCCAGACAGTTCATCGAAGCGTTGATCGTGACGGGGGGAGCGGCAATCTTCCCGCCGCCCGGCTCCCTCGCGCCACGCTGCATGCAGGTCGCGCGGCAGCTGGGCGTCTGCGGGTCGCGCATATTCGACCTTCAGATTGGTCTGACTGCTCTCGATGCCGGGGCAACGGAGCTGTGGACGCACGACTCCGGCTTCATCGGTCTGCCGGGGCTGAAGGTTCTGGATCCCCTCCGCACTCTGTAAGGGCGCGTGCCAGGCTGCGCGATTCCATCGCCACGCCGCCCGCCGGAGACCGTCTTACCCGATCCCGCTCAACACATACCGGTCGACAATCGCGCCCAGCAGTCCCCAGGCACTCCCAAAAATGGCACCCGCCAGTACATCTCGCGGGTAATGCGCCCCGACATATATGCGCGTGATGCCCACCAGCAGCGCGGCTGGGTACAAAAGGCACACCACCCAAACGGTCCAGTGGAAGTGCTGGGCCATCAGCGTCGCCATGAAAAAGGCCTGGCTGGCATGCCCGCTCGGGAAAGAGAGCCCGAAGGGCCGGTACCCGACGACGCGCGCCTCGGTCAGCCGGACGAAAGGTCGCGATCGGTGGGCCAGGAACTTGAGAAGCTCGACCACTAGCCACAGCGTCACGGTGCCCAGGACAATTTCGTAGCTGAGCAGGCGATCGCTGGTCAGGTACAAGACCAGGGCAAGCCCGAGAGCACCGATTGAGCTTCCAATGCGGGTAAGACCCAGCATGATCCGGTCCAGCCAGATCGGGCGCTGCCCCCGCACATTAAGGAACAGGAAAGCCCAGGCGTCCAGATGCTCACCGGTTGACCACAGCAATGAGACCGCAAGCAAGCCGAAAACCACGAGCATGATTGCCAGGATTGTATGGGACAGTAGACCGTGCCATAAGGCAATCCGAATGTACGCAGGCAGAAATACCAACAATAAAATCATGGCGGCAGTCATGCCAACCAGCCGGGAAATTGGTCGATGATGGCTCACCCAGGTGCTGAATCGACCCCAGGTCTCCAGTGCCAGGACTTTCAGCGTGCGCGGCTTCTTCTTTTTCAAGCTCAAGGATTTCGCCCGGCCCTTCCGCACCGCCCGCCCTCGCGGCGGGACTATCACTCCCAGGGCGTGTCGCCGCACCTGGATGCGCACCCGTCCTTCTCCCAATGCGGCCCCATCCGCCATGACCGGCATCGCGGGGTGGGTGTCAATATCCACCCTGCGCACATGGTAATGCTGGATGCGCGAGTCTTCCGGCTTCCCCGGGCCCACCCCCTGGAAAACCCAGCTCAGCAGGTCCAGCTTGGACAGGTCGGCGAAGAACAACACATCCAGCAAGCCATCTCTGAACGAGGCTGCGGAGCCAACCTGATAATTGAGGCCAATATAGGGCATGTTGGAAATCAACACCACGTGACCCAGATCGCGGATCTCCTTCTTGTCATCCAGCAATAGACGTATCTCGGCAGGCGGAGAAGCGGCCAGTGTTCCCAGGAACTCGCCGATTCGCGACAGGTTGCCGTGCTGGATATCGTCAATAGAGGGAAAGAGAGTCGAAACCAGCCCCACCGAACAAACTTCCAGGAAAGGTGTGGTAATCTGCCCACAGGTGGCCATGCCAACGTCTACTGTGATCCGCCGGCCGGTTCGCAGTAAGGCGATAGCATCCTGTATATCCGCGGGGATGCCGAGGCTGAGGGCTGTATTGTTCCGCGTGCCGAGGGGGATGATTCCAAGGGTGGCACTTGTGCCTGCCAGAGATCTGGCGACGGCAGAAATAGTGCCGTCACCGCCGCACACCACGAACATGCGGATCCCTTGCGCGAGGGCAGCCTGGACAACCCCTGGCAGGTCGCCCCCTGGTTCGACCAGATAGGCTTCCGGCACGAGCTTCAAGGTCTGCATCTCATGGATCACATCTTCTATCTTTACGGGTGATGCCCTGCTTGCCCCTGCATTGGGATTGAAGATCAGCTTTGCTCGCATGCGGCGTCTGTTTTTCAATGAGAGCAGCATTCTACGGTCCTGTCCGTTTGTGACACACTCGGATTTATCTCCAATCATGACATTTTGATGCTGACATCGTAAGCAAAAGCGGTTCTCGATGTCCAAAGTTCAAATTCTAAAATATCTATCGAATCCCCATTCGTCAAACACGTGAGGTGCAAGTCCCTCTGTGCCGAGTTCCGCACGGAAGTCATCTCCCACCTGAAAGTCTGATTGGGGTCTACAGGGAACAACTTGAAACACTTGTGTTCCTTGCCCTCTCAATACTTTGGCATTGACAATTGGCAATTGGGCCAATATATTGGCAATTAGAGTTGCCATGAAAGCTGCAATCGATCGTTTCGGCCGAATTGTCTTGCCAAAAAAGATCCGAGACCGCCACGGTCTGGTTCCAGGAAGCAGTGTGGAAATCGAGGACACAGGAGATAGCATCAAGCTCCACAGGTTGGACGAATTGCCAGGCGTGGTTGAAAAAGACGGTATTATGGTGTTTCGAGGCCGCGCGACCGGTGACCTGGATGCGGCGATTCGCGCACACCGCGACGAGCGTCTCGGTACAGTGCGGGGACCGGCTTCGTGAGAGCGCTCTTCGACACATCTGTCCTGATAGCCGGGCTTGTTGAAGCCCATGACAAGCACGCGCAGTCCTTTTCGTGGCTCCAAAAAATCAGACATGCAGAAACAGAGGGTCTCATCGCAGCACACTCCATCGCGGAGGCATACGCGGTGCTCTCCACGCTGCCCGTGAGTCCCAGGATTTCACCGTCTTCCGCCTGGGCGCTGCTGGAGCATTCGATTCTCCCGTTCGTGCACGCCGTAGAACTATCCTCCACGGAAACGCAAGCGGTCGTGCGGCGCCTTTCGCGCAGGGGCTTCGCGGGAGGCGTAGTATACGATGCGCTGATCGCGGAGGCCGCGACAAAGGGCGGAGCTGAGTGCCTTGTTACCCTGAATGTGAGCGATTTTCTCAGAGTCGTGCAGGGAATGTCGCTTTCGATTCGAGAGCCGTAATCGAGCACCGCATGGGTACAACTCGAACTGCCAGTCACAGCCCTGGATACCGCGCTTGCGCGCGGTGTTTTTAGGGGGCGGAGGAGTCGAACCTCCGACAGGCCTTTGCGGAAGATCGTGGCCTGTTAGAGCCGTCGTGACCTCCCTCACCTTCCCCCTGCAGAGAGAATATCGCACTTTTGCACTCATCAAGGCCCGAGCATCTCCGTCCGACATTAAGAGAGACGGAGAAAACGACAGGTGTCCGAAACAGTACTCGAACCTATTACTCTTGAATATACACGCGATACGGCAATCCTGAAGCTCCTCGGCGAGCTGAAGGACGTGTTCGAAAACCATTTCGACCGCACATGGTTTTCCCTCATCATCGACGGCATGCCGATCGATTTCCGCACGGTCCGCGACATTCGCGAAGTCGTGTCCCTCACTTCGCTGTACCCCGGGGAGGAATGGCAGATCTACCAGGGCGTCCTGGAGCTGGAAACCTTCTGCCGCACGGTGAAGCGCTTCCTCCTGCCGGTCCTGAAGGAGAGGCTTGGGATTTCCTGGCTCATCCCGAAAAAGCGAGTCCGGGACACCCAGCAATACATCATCCGAAAGTTCGTCGCCTTCACGTTCCCGTACAACCTGGAGCGCCTGCGCCGGCTTACGCAGAACCTTAAAGCCTCCCTGATCCTGTACTATCCCTTCCTGCAGTAAGGTGGTACATTCGCACAGATGGGAGACACGGTTGTCCGCAATCGGCGTGCTCCCCGTCCTGCGGACCCTCCGGCTTTGGATCTCAAGAGCGCACATGCACTTGCGCGGCGCCTGATCGACGGCCTGGCGTCCGTCATCCGGGGAAAGGACCTCGTCCTTGAGCAGCTCGTGACCGGCATCCTCGCCGGCGGGCATGTCCTGGTCGAAGACGTCCCGGGACTGGGGAAAACGACCCTGGCAAAGACCGTGGCCAGGCTCGTCTCCCGCACACGAAAAGGCAGCCCCGTCATCTTCCGGCGCATCCAGTTCACCCCCGACCTGCTGCCGTACGACATCACGGGCGTCGACGTCTTCGACCCGGGAACGCGAAGCTTCGTTTTTACCCCGGGCCCGGTATTCGCGAACGTGCTGCTGGCCGACGAGATCAACCGCACGACTCCCAAGGTGCAGTCCGCCCTCCTGGAGGTGATGGCCGAGGGCCAGGTGACGGTGGGTAATACCACCTACACGATGGATCCTTTTTTCTTCGTCATCGCCACTCAGAACCCCGTGGAGATGGAGGGAGTGTACCCGCTCCCGCTTGCGCAGATCGACCGATTCCTGATGAAGCTGCGCATTGGATACCCTGACACTGAAACGGAAGTGGGAATCGTCCGCGACGACCCATCCGCCCACGTGATGCCCGATGTGCGTCCGGTGTGCGGCAAGGAGGAGATCCTCGCTGCCCGTGTCCGCGTGGAATCCATTTATTGCGATGAGAAGCTCCTGCGCGCAGCAGTGGGGGTGTCCGCCGCTACGAGGGTCCATCCTGGTGTCGTTCTGGGCGCCTCCCCGCGGGGGAGCCTGATGCTTGTCCGGGCCGCCCGCGCGTTCGCCCTGGTCAGGGGCAGGGAATATGTCGTTGACCAGGACCTCATCGACCTTGCGCCGCCAGTCATTGCTCATCGCCTGCGTCTGAAGGACACGCGCACGGATGCCGGGGCTCTGGTGCGGGAGATCGTCATGTCCGAGCTTTCACGCCTTTCCTATTGAGGGGAGCGCTCCCGTTGCGCTTCCCCGCCGCCGCCTTTGCGCGGTTCTCACTGTCGATATTTCCGCTTACGCTCAGGGGGCTGGTGATCCTCGTGCTTGCCGCCGGGCTGCTTTGCATGGGGATTGTCCGCGCGGACCTGGCGGGGCTCTTCTGGGGATCCAGCTTCCTGCTTTTCACGCTGTACGCACTCGTGGCCGGTCACCTCTTCCGACTCTCCGTTCGCCGCCGGCGGACTTCGGACAGCATCAGGTTCCACCTGCCGACGGGTGGCCTTTCCCCCGGCGAAGAGAACGAGGCGATCATCGCCGCCCGGCTCCCCCGGCCCTTCCCTCCGGGATTCTCCGTGCATCTTTCCCTTCCCCTTTCATGGCACGAAAGGCGTATTGACGGAATTCGCCTCCGCCTGCCTCACGGGACGAGCCAGACCCGGTTGACCTTCCGGGCTTTCCATCGGGGCGTATTCGAAGGCAATGGCGCGGTGCTGGAGGCGCACGACGTCCTGGGATTGACGGCCCACCGTCTCCCGTTCCCCCGCCGCGACAGGCTGACCGTGTATCCCGGGCTGCGCCCCGTGCGGGAGCTCCTGGGCCTGGTCGAGCAGACGAATGCGGCGGCGGTGGATTCACGGCGAAGGCGCAGGAGCGAGGAGCTCCTTGAGGCTCGCAAGTACTATCCGGGCGACGACGTGCGGAGGCTGAACTGGAAGGTTTTTGCGCACATGGATGAGCTGTTCCTCCGCATTGGGGAGGAGGTGCCTCCCCCGGAATCAAGGATCCTCTTTATCCTGGACACGACCTCGAATCCCCTGGTGCCGCGCGCCGTGGCATCCGATTACCTGGACGCATTGGTGCAATCGTGTGCCTCAATCATGGCGCACCTGGTGGGCCGCGGCCTGGAGGTGGCCTTCTCCCGTCCCGGCGAGCGAGATTGCCGATCCTACGGAGAGGGGTCCCGGGGCGCGCTGCTTTCTGCGCTGGCAGATGCGTGGTGGACAACCGAAGCGTGGGCGCCCGAGCTCCCTGCGCGAGCCCTGCAGGCAGTGATCTTCTCTTCCCCAGGGTCCCCCGGCCTTTCCCGGATCATGGCAACCGTGAAATCCCGGGGGTGGAGCGCCAGCCTGTTCCTCCAGAACCTGGAGCCTCTTGCGCCCGGGGGCGAACATCGGCTCCGCGATCTTGTCCTCCTCCCTCGAGAACCTCGCACGGCCCCCCGGTTCACGATCCCTCGAAAAAAGGAACGCTCGAACTTTGCCGACGCGCTGACGCGTGACATGGCGTATTACCAGGATGCGGCGCAAAGGGTGGGGCATGCGACAGAGGTCTGAGTGGATGAGACAGCTCGCGCTCCTCATCCTGCGCAACGTCGTTCTCTACTTCCTCCTGGTGAACTCCTTTCTCCAGCTCCGGGAACAGCTTGACCCGCTCTTTCAAAGCGCCGCGTTCCTTGTCGCGGTCCTGGCGGCCGTGGCAATGGAAAAGTCACAACTGCGCACCCTGCCCGCGCTGGCACTGGCCGCGGCTCTGCCGGTCATCCTGCGCGTGCTGTTCTTCCTGGTCTTCCGGACCCAGCGCGCCATTGTGTCCGCCCCGGCAACGGATTTCATCTTCTTCTATTTTGACAAGGATTTTTTCCCGGCGCTTGTTGCCTGCGCGGTGGCATGGCTCTTCAATTTCCTGGCCTTGCGGATGAAACCGTTCCTCTTCATCGAGGCCGGCCTCAACGGGCTTCTCCTTGTCCTGGTGTTCTGGACCCAGGCCGGCTACAAGCTCACCCTCTACCCGCACCCCTCCTATTTCGCCTGGGCACTCGCGTTTTTCATCGTGGCGGAATTTTTCGTTCTGCTCCTGGCCGGACTCAGCACGCAGCGCGTCGACGCGAGGGCGGTTGCCAGTTTTTCCTGGGTGCTCGTCCCTCTCCTCCTTGTGTTCATGCTTTTCCTCCTGAACAAGTACGGCGAAAGCTCCGTGATGGCAGGCGGCGGCCTGATGAAACCGACGATGTTCCGCTTCGACTTCGCCCCGTACGTGCGGCTGGAAAGCGAGATCCGAACCTCCGACCAGGCCGTGCTCCTTTTCCGCACCGAGGGCCAGGCACACAGGTACCTCCTGCGGCGGTTCGTGCTCTCGGGTTATCAGGCAAATCAGGGATTCTTCATGCAGAAAGGCACCGGGATCGACGAGTATCCCTCGATCGTGCCCGATTCCGCGGAAGTCTTCTCCGATCCCGGCTACCGCGAGCGGCAGTCGGTGAGCCAGGAGTACTATTTTCTCACACTCGATCCCTCGTCCCTGATCTCCCTGAACTATCCTCTTCGCGTGGCACCCCTTCAGAATTGGAAGGCCTCGTCATTCCTCCGGGTCTACAGGGTTGACTCCAGAGTGATGCGCTCCCCCGCGGGGCCTCGTCGCGTGACCGCCCAGCCCCCAATGCGGGGCGAGGATACACAGCTGTATACCCGCACGGGCGACGACGAACAGATCCACGAGCTGGCATTGCAGGTGACGAAGGATGAGACCGGTTACTACTCGAAGGTTGCGTCAATCGAGAAGTACCTGAAAAGCAACTACCTGTACTCTCTGAAGCCGGGCATCGCGGAGGATGGCAACCAGCTCCGACATTTCCTCTTCGTCTCCAAGAAAGGCTATTGCTCGTACTTCGCCTTCGCGATGGCCCTGATGTGCCGGAGCCTGGGGATCCCCGCGCGCGTTGCGGTGGGATTCTACGTGGACCCGCAATCGGAAGTGCTCAATTTCTACGAAGTGCGGGCGTTCCAGGCCCATGCCTGGGTCGAGGTGTACTTCGGCTCCCTCGGGTGGGTGGAGTTCGACCCGACCTCGGACACCCTCGCCCCCGGCGAGGAGTTTGCGCCGTTCCCGGGGCCGGACAAGGACAGGATGGCCCAATTGATCGCGGAGATCGTGAAGAACCAGACCGACAAAGAGGAGCAGGGGCAGAAAGTGCCAACGGTTGCGGCCTCCGCATCACGCCTGGGCCGGGAGATCGCGAGGATCGCCTTTCTCGTGGCGCGCTTATGGTACCTGGTGCTGCCCGGCCTCTACGTGCTTCTTCTCCTCTGTACGAAGCTCCTCCGTCTCGTTCCCGGCCTGCTGTCCCGCGACGCGCGCCGGCGCGCCAGGGCCGAGTACACCCTCTGCCTCGTGCGGTGTGCCGGCGTGGGAAAATCCCGTCGTGCCGCGGAGTCCCCCCTCGAACACGCGGCGAGGCTCGCCCGGGAGAGCAACATCGCGTTGACCCCCGTGGTGGACTTCTACCTGAAGGCGGCATTCGGAGAAAGCTTCGAAAAGGAGGACCTGGATGCGGCGCGTCCCGCCATTGAAGAGTTCGCCTCCTCGTTCCGCAAAAACGTGGCGTGGCCCTTGCGGATACTCGGATTGGTGAATCCCCTTGGTGCCTTTCCCCGGAGGGCCTGAGTGAAGGGCGTGCTTACCCTTTGTGCCGCTCTCCTCATCCCTGCTGTGCTCCACGCACAGGCGGCCCAGGGAGAGACGCTGGAAAACCTTACCTCCCGGGCCCAGGACGCGATCACCAGCAATGCCTACGAATCCGCGGTAAAAATCCTCACGGAGGCAAAGACCCGTTTTCCGTCGTCTCCACGGGCCAGCCTGGCGCTGGGTGACCTGTATTACGACAAGGAGCTGTACACCCTTGCCCTCGGGGAGTACCGGGAGGCCGAGAAGAAGGGCGCGACAGACATCGCCACTCTCACCCAGATCTCCCGCTGCTTCGGGAAACTCAACCTGGAGCAGAGCTCCATCGAATATCTCACGCGCATCCTCCAGCAGTACCCCGACAGCACCGACACGATGGACGACCTGGGCTGGATGTATTTCAAGACCCACCAGCTGGAAAAAGGAGAGAAGATATTATTGAAGGGAATTGCCAAGGTCGGGCTGCAAAAAGGTCTCACAATGACCCTCGGCACCATCTACTCCGGCATGAACCGCTACGACAAGTCCCGTGAGTACTACCAGAAGTCCGTTGACGATGCCCTGCGCGTGAACGATCGGAACTTTGCCTCGATCGCCTACTACAATCTCTCCCTCCTCGAACACAGCTTCTTCCACTTCAATTCAGCCCTTCGCTACACCGACGAGTCGATTGCAATGGAGGACCGCCCCTCGGGGCATCTGGCCCGTGGAGAGCTTCTCCAGTCCCGGATGGACTTCGGTTCCGCCCAGCAGGAGTACCAGGACGCGTACTCCAAGGACACGACGCCGCTGTCCAAGGTGAACCTTGCCATACTGTTCCAGAAATTCGGCCGGCTCGACCTTTCCCGCCGCTACGCGGAAGAGGTCCTCGGCTCGAAGGACCATGCCTGGCTGGTGTACTACGGCACCGATCTCACGCGCCACCTCAAGGATCTCCACGAGCTCCTTGGTATCGTGTACGCCGGCCTCGCGGTGCGGGAGGTTTCACGGCCGACAACGGGGATCATTGACAGGCTCTCGGCGCTCACCGCATCGGTTCGCAACCGGATCCTCTCCTGGTTCCACGACCAGAGATTCCGCGCGTACTCCCTCCAGGTGGGCACGCAGTACCTCGACCAAGGGTCGTACGAAGACGCCTGGTGGGAATATTACAAGGGCAATGAGTCCTACCCGGAGGTGGCCCTGAAATACCTCGGCATGGCCCGTGAGCTGGAGACCGCGCGCAGCCCGCACGCCGCCGCCTACTACACCCTGGAGGAGGGAAAGCTGGAGCACTCGGCTGCGCGGCTCGAACAGAGCCTCGCAGCTTTCGATCCCTTCTGGGAGAAGGAGCCCGCCGCTGAGGCCCTTGCCGCGCTGATCCCTCTTATCAAGGGCGGCGCCGCACAGGGGCACCGGCATGATCTCATTGTACAGCTCTACCGGATCAACCCCGGGGCACTGCCACCGGCAGGGATCGGGCTGCCCCTGTCGGTGTCCTTCCAGGGAGCCGGCTGGAAGGGCCGGGAGAAGGCGCGGGTCCTGCGCTTCCTCCGGCGCGCCGGATCGGAATGCGTGGAAGGAAGAGTGGAAGGGTTTCCTTATTCCCTGCGCCTCCTCAGCGCCGGCGGCACGCTGGTCCGCTGGACGGTGCTCGACGCATCTGGTAACGTCGTGAAGGAGGGCAATCCGGCGCTTCCCGGGGGTCCCCGGCAGCGTTCCGCGGCCCTTGTTCGCATTATCCTTGAAGAGCTGTACTCCGTTCACTAAACTATGAGATGAGGGGAATGAAGGAGTCTCGGTGCCCAAGCTCGTCCTGAAGGTGTCGCCAAACGTGCCGGACCTCCCCGCGGCGGTCCGCACGGAGAAGGGCCTGTCAGTGAAGCGCGTGAAGACCTTCACCCGCTCCGCGAACGGCGACGACATCGTTGCATGGTTTCTCGATCCCGAGTTCATCGCTGCTCATGTCGATGAGCTGAAGGACGCCCCCCCATCCCCCGGCTCCCTCCTCCTCTGGAACCCGGGCGGCGGCTCGCTGTTCGCGGAGACGATCCCCGCCGACCTCGTGTTCGACGAGGTGCTCTCCTTCAAAAATCCCGCCTGGTTCCTCCGTACGCTCCGCAACCTCTTCCGCCGGCTCTCCCTCGAGCGGGAGCTGGCGCAGAAGGATGCCCTCCTGCGGGCCCGGGAGCACGAAAACTCGGAGCTGCTTGAAGTGGGCATTGCGCTGTCCACGGAGCGGGATAACGACAAGCTCCTCAATTACATCCTCAAGCAGGTCCGGCACATCGCGCGCGCGGATGCGGGGACGCTCTACCTGGTGGAGCGGGATGAAAAGAGCGGGGAGCAGAAGCTCCTTTTCAAGATCGCGCAGAACGACTCGAACCCCCAGGACTATAAGGTTTTCTCGACGCCGCTCACCAAGAAATCGGTTTCCGGCTACGTCGCGATCACCGGCAAGGTGCTCAACCTGAAAGACGTGTACGAAATCCCGGCGGACAAGGAATACGGGTTCAACATCAGCTATGACAAGTCCACCGGCTACCGCTCCAAGAGCATGCTCACCGTGCCGATGCAAGACCACAAGGGCGAGATCATCGGGGTGATCCAGCTCATCAACTGCAAGGTGGACCGCACATTCCTGCTCAAGGCGCCGGAGGACGTGGACACCCACGTCATTCCCTTCAGCAAAGACATCGAGCCGACGGTGCTCTCCCTTGCCTCCCAGGCCGCGGTCTCCCTGGAGAACAACCTCCTGTACCAGGAAATCGAGACGCTCTTCGAGGGATTCGTGAAAGCCTCGGTGCAGGCGATCGAATCACGGGATCCGACGACCTCAGGTCATTCCAACCGGGTGGCCGTGTACACGGTGAGCCTTGCAAAGGTCGTGGACAGGGTAGGCGACGGAGCCTACGCGGAAACACACTTCACCGCCGAGCACCTCAAGGAGATCCGCTACGCCAGCCTCCTGCACGATTTCGGCAAGGTCGGCGTCCGTGAGCACGTCCTGGTGAAGGCGAAGAAGCTGTATCCGGCCCAGATGGACCTCCTGAAGCTGCGCTTCGGCTACATCCAGAAGGCCATGCTCTACGCTCTGCTCAAGGAACGATTCGAGGCGTTGCTCAACGGAGGCAAGGACGACTACCTCAAGGCAAAAGCAGAGTTCGACCGCAAGGAGTCGGAGTACCTCGCCGAAATAGGGAAGTTCCTCCAGAACATCGTCACCGCGAATGAGCCTTCGGTCCTGGCGGAGGAGCCGGCAAGAGTCCTTGACGAGATCCACGGCAGGACTTTCGAGGAGCAGGGGGAGGAGCCGATTTCCTTCCTCAATGACGATGAGTACATCAAGCTCAGCATCAAGAAGGGAAGCCTCGACGAGTCGGAGCGCAAGGAGATCGAGAGCCACGTCACCCACACCTTCCTGTTCCTCAGGACCATCCCCTGGACCAAGGAGATGCGCAACATCCCCACGATCGCCTATGGCCACCACGAGAAACTGGATGGCTACGGCTACCCCCGCGGCATCAACTCACCAGAGATCCCTGTGCAGACCCGCATGATGACAGTGTCCGACATCTATGACGCCCTGACCGCGAGCGACCGCCCCTACAAGAGGGCGGTTCCCGCGCAGAAAGCCCTGGATATCCTCAACATAGAGGTCAAGGAGAAGAAGCTTGACCCGGACCTCGTGAAGATCTTCATCGAGGCCAGGATCTGGGAAAAGAAGGCGGACGCGGCGCCCCACGCGGCAACGTAGGCGCGCGTGGTCGAGGGCATGGCTCCTTCAAGCACCGTCCTTCGGACTCGAACGCAATTTCACTATCTCGTCCTGTTCCGACCAGGCAAGCGGCTGGCGTGAGCCGGCTTTCTCGAGCCAGACACCCCCTCCCTGGGGGAGGATCTCCCCGATAAGGGCACAGGGAATCCCGCGTGCCCCCAGCTCACTGCACGCAAGCTCCACAACGGTCGGTGCGGTGGTGAAGAGGAACACCCCTGAGGACAGCAAGCCCAGGGGATCCAGCCCGAAATGGCCGCACAGAAGGCGCGTCTCTTCCCTGATCGGCAGCGCCTCGTATCGTATGACTGCGCTCGTGCCGCTTCGGCGGCAGATCTCCTGGATCCCCATGGCCACCCCGCCTTCCGTGGGGTCATGACCACTCGACAGGGCGAGGCCTTCCAGCGCCCTGCCCTCCTCCACGATCGCGATCCCCGGGATATCCAGCCAGCACAGCACTTCGTCGAAGGCCCGGGTTCCAAGGACCTTCAGGGACTCGTCGGGTAACTGCCGCGCAATGGTCGTTGTTCCTTCCAAACCGACCCACTTCGTCATGCAGATACTGTCGCCCGGACGCGCACCACCGGTGGACAGGGGCGGCCCGGAGAGAAAGCCAACCGCCTGCCCGCAGACCACGGTCCGCTTTACCACGGGCGTGACCTCCGTGTGCCCCCCCACCCAGAGGATGCCTGCTTTCCCACAGGCGTCGGAGATGTCAAGAAATATGCGCTCCAGATCTTCTTCGGTGGCTCCGGGGGCCAGCAGAATTGTCGTGGTGAGGTACACCGGAATACCGCCCATGGCCACAATGTCGTTCGCATTGACGGCCACCGTGTACGCGCCGATACGCTCGTCCGTGAAGGTGATCGGGTCAGCCGTGATGACGAGGGTCTGGGCGCCGGGCGCCACGGCTGCATCCTCCCCCGGTTGGGCGCCCACGGCAAGCAGGGGAGATTTCGAGGTGTGTCGAAGCAGGCGTTCGAGGAGCTCGGTGGGCAGCTTTCCTTCGGCAAGTGGCGGTGTCATGCACCGAGGATCGGGGATTTGCATTCGCAGGTCAAGACAACCAACAAGAGACGCGCGCGCTTGCACTGAGGCCCGCACACGCACTAATATAGAGGGCATGGCAAAAACGCGGGTGCAGGACTACATGGAAAAGTATTCCGACCAGCCGATCCGCTTCACCCCGTACGCCCTGAAAAAAACCGGGCTTGTGCAGTCCCAGGTCTTTCTCAAAATCGAGGACTACCTCCTCATCTGCGCCCCGTTCCAGATCTCGATGAAGCGGGGGATCTTCCTGGTGGTTCTCAGCGCACAGGAGATCACCTTTTTCCAGCAGTTCCAGAAGAAGCTCTGCTCCATCAACCTCACGTTCCAGAAGACCGGAAACAAGAAGCCGCTCAACCTCTTTCTCCGCGGGACCATCGAGCGCATCGGCCCGGTCAAGGGAAAGCAGAATGTGTGCATGATGGACGCCACCCTGAAGGCGTGCCCGCCTGACCTCATGGAGATCATCGGTGACTACATCACCGCCTTCGAGGGGCTGAAGAGCCAGTACGAGAACTTCAGCGGCAAGGCCATCCCCGTGGACGAGGCCGCGGCGAAGCTCATGCGATTCAACAACTACGTGGAGCTTGTGCTGGGCGCTACCAAGGTACGGGCAGTCCTCGCCGCGCTCGCCGTGAACTCCCTCTCCCTTCGGATATCCGCGGCGCCGCCCGGCCTGGCGGAGGGCGCGCCCTGCTCGGCGAAGCTGTACTTCCAGGTGTACCAGTTCACGGCCAACGGGAAGGTGAGCGCCGTGCAGCGGGGGGAGGGGGACCAGATCCTCGTCACCATCGCAATCGAGTTCACACCCGAGCTCATTGAAATAGTAGATGACTTCTTCTTCCGCCAGAGCATCCAGGGAAAAGGAAAGACGACGTAGCACGGGGCCTGATGTCATCGCGCGGCAGGACGAGATCGAACGCCTCGCGCGGTCCCGGTTCGGCATCACGTACCTCTACCCGATCCAGCGCTTCGTCGTCTCCAATGTCCTGGAGGGAAACCCCCAGATCGTCGTGCTTCCCACGGGTGCAGGTAAATCGCTGTGCTTTCAGCTTCCTTCACTCATGCTTCCCGGGCCCACCCTCGTCCTCATGCCGCTGCTCTCCCTGATCTCGGATCAGGAACGAAAACTGCGGGAGCTGGGCATTCCGGTCGGACTCTTACGGGGAGGCCTCTCGATTGAAGAGAAGTCTCTCCTGTGGGCAGGGCTGCGCACTGGCCGCATCAGGCTGCTTCTTGCTACTCCCGAATCCTGCCTCGTGGAATCAAACCTGAAAGCCCTGGGGTCGTGCCGAATAAGTCACATTGTCGTTGACGAGGCACATTGCATATCTGAATGGGGCAATTCATTCCGTCCCGCCTACCTCCAGGCAGGCTCCATTGTGCGAAGGCTCGGCGTGCGGATGGTCAGCGCCTTCACCGCAACCGCTTCACAGGAGGTGACCCGCAGAATCCGAACGCTTCTCTTTCACGATGGGGAAGTAAGGTTCGTCGGGGAGAATGCGGACAGGCCTGGAATCACCTATTCCGTCCAGCCTGTCCTGTGCATCAGCCGTGCACTGTTCCGGTTGGTCCAGACCGCGGAGCCTCCCCTCCTGGTCTTCTGCAGGACTCGAAGTGACACCGAGGTGGCCTGCCGCCTGGCGCGGCGGAGCGGCATGGATCGCCCGGTCTTCTTCTACCATGCGGGACTTTCCCGTGAAGAGCGTGCCGCCGTGGAGCGCTGGTTTCTCGCCTCACGGGACGGCGCTTTATTTGCCACCTGCGCATATGGCATGGGGGTGGACAAGCCAGACATCCGAACCGTCGTTCATGCCAACGTGCCCTCCTCCGTTGAAGCCTACCTCCAGGAATCCGGCCGGGCAGGCCGGGACGGCGGCACATCGCGAGCCATTCTGCTCCTTGCCCGCAAGACCGAGGAGGCTCATCGGCTGCGACTTTCGGACGCGTGCGCACGGGAAAGGTTCGAACGCATCTTCTCGTACGCACTGCGGAGGGAGGAGTGCCGCCGCAATTCTCTCCTCGCGCTGATAGGTCAAAACCCTGTTGCCTGTTCCGGGTGCGATGTCTGCGATGGCTCCGCGGGGTCGCGCGCTGAAGGAGAGGTGCAGATCATGTCCTTTGTCGGCCGGCACCGAAGGAGGTTCCATCCTTCAGAGGCTGCGGAGATCCTCTCCGCCACTGTTGATCCGAGGTCTTTGCGCGCTTTCCATGACTGCGTGCCCGGCTGGGGGAGCCTACAGGGCTGGAAGACCCAGGAGGTGGAGCTTGCCATCCATGCCCTTGTGTCCGAGGGGAGGCTCCGCGTCCGGGCCCGAGGCCCCTGGAAAGGACGCCTCACGGTCCAGAACGGATAGCATCTTCGCGACTCTATTGCCGTTTCACTTTGTTGCAGGTCGAGCACCGATAGAGATAGACGATGCTGCCGTCGTCCAGGTTGGTTTCTTGTCCCGTATGGATCCAATAATGAACATGCGTCATTTCTTTCGTCAAAATCGTTTCATTCATCAGAGTAGACCTCCCACCTGTATTATCGGCAGTATTTCTCCGGACCCAAAGCGCGGAATCAGGGGCTTATGCGCAAAGCCTGTTGCACGTCCCACGGGCTCCGTGATACAGTCCCGCCAACTCCCGTCTTCAACGAAAGCGACCCTGATACCACGCTACGAGTGTCGAAGGAGACCGCATGGAAAAGGCGTTTCAAGCCCTTCTGGATGACTGGAAGGGAGTCAAGGGGAACGTCATCCCTCTCTTGCAGAAGACCCAGGAAATTTTCGGATTCCTGCCCAGGGAATCCATGTGCAAGATCGCGCGCGTGACGGGGAAAACAACGGCGGAGATATATGGCGTGGCCACCTTCTACGCGCAGTTTCGCTTCACCCCCATGGGGAAGCACGTGATGAAGATCTGCCATGGAACGGCCTGTCACGTGCAGGGAGCCGATTCCCTGGACACCGTGGTAGAGCAGAAACTTGGGGTGAAGCCCGGCAGCACCACGGCGGACAGGGAGTTCACGGTCGAACGCGTCGCGTGCCTTGGCTGCTGCTCACTGGCACCGGTCGTCATGATTGACGGCGAGGTCTATGGCCGGCTCACGGGAGACAAGCTTGGCAAGATAGTATCCGCCGTCGGAACAAAAACTGGAGCACTGAAAGCATGAGCGCGCACGCTGAAGTCGCTGTCGGGATGAGCTCCTGCGGGATCGCCGCCGGCGCCCGGGTCGTGTTCGATCAGCTCACGAAAGACGTGGCGGCACGCGGGCTGCCGTGGTCCGTGGTCGCCACAGGCTGCATTGGCGCCTGCCACGCGGAGCCGCTTGTGGAGGTGCGCCAGCCGGACGGCCGTTCGTATCTCTATGGAAACGTGGACGAGACAGGGGCCCAGTCCATCGTCTCGGGCCACCTCCAGGCCGGGACGCCGGTGGCGGATCTCCTGATCCCGGCCGACTATCCCTACCTCGCGAAGCAGAAGAGGATCGTGCTGGCCCACTGCGGCGTCATCAACCCGGAATCGATCGAGCAGTACATCGCGCACGACGGGTACGTCGCCCTGAAGAAGGTGCTCACCTCGATGACGCCTGATGCGGTCATCGAACAGGTGAAACTTTCAGGGCTGCGCGGCCGGGGCGGCGCGGGATTCTCCACGGGAATGAAGTGGACCTTTGCCCGGGATGCGAAATCCGTGACCGGCAGGAAATACGTGATCTGCAACGCCGACGAGGGCGA
>PMZS01000133.1 GCA_003170115.1 Spirochaetaceae bacterium | reverse complement strand
GATCCAGAGGCGCATGAAAGGGTCCGCTCCGCAACTTTGAAGGCCGAACAGACAGGAGACAGGCTCGCCGACGTGCTGAAACGCGACGCCGGCCTGTGGGAAATGCTCTCCCGGCAGCTCGCGGCCACTCGGGGCATGGATGCCATTACGTTCTTCTCCGATCCGGCACATTACACGGGTATCGCGGGTGACCGGGCACGCGCAATCGCCGACACGCACTCCCGAAGCC
Organism: Spirochaetaceae bacterium; assembly: GCA_003170115.1. Classification (GTDB taxonomy): domain Bacteria; phylum Spirochaetota; class Spirochaetia; order SZUA-6; family Fen-1364; genus Fen-1364. The sequence continues at coordinate 8,918 of PMZS01000133.1, read as the reverse complement.
TCGAGGCGCTGAGGAGGGAGCTGGCATCCTGATGGACAAGATCCTCATTCTCGATTTCGGCGGGCAGAGCACCCAGCTCATTGGCCGCCGAATCCGCCAACTGGGCGTGTACAGCGAGATCGTGCCCGGAGACGTCCGCCTGGACGCGCTGCCCCTGGAGGGAGCCCGGGGTATAATCCTGTCCGGCTCCGGCTATTCGGTGTACGAGCCGGGAGCTCCCAGCGTCGACCGCGCGATCTACGAGCTTGGAGTGCCGATTCTCGGGATCTGCTACGGTTTTCAGAGGATCGCGGCGGACCAGGGCGGAAAAGTGGAGCCCCTGGGCCGCAAGGAGTTCGGAAGGGCGCGAGTGACTCTGACTGAGCGCACCGCCCTCTTTGCCCGCATTCCCGAAATGTCTTTTCTCTCCTGGATGAGCCACGGCGATTCGGTCACGAAATTTCCGAATGGCTTCAGCGCCATCGGCCGATCGGACAACAATCTCCCCGCGGCATTCGTAAACGAAGAAAAGCGCACCTGGGGCGTGCAGTTTCACCCGGAGGCAAGCCACTGCCAGTACGGCATGGAGGTGCTGGAAGCATTCGCCATCGACATCTGCGGCGCCCGCAGGGAGTGGAATATGCGAAGCTTCATCTCGGCCAAGCGGGAGAAGCTGCGGGAGCGCGTCGGTGCGAGAAAAGTCGTCCTTCTCATTTCCGGGGGAGTCGACTCGTGCGTCGTGGCCGCGCTGCTCCTGACGAGCCTTCCCGGCGACCAGGTGCACCTGATGTACATCGACACGGGGCTCATGCGCGAGGGCGAATCCGAGGAGGTCCGCGAAAGCCTCGCCGGCCTCGGCGCCCGCCACGTGCATGTCGTCGATGCCTCTGAACGATTCTATGCGGGGCTGGCGGGTGTGGAGGATCCCGAGCAGAAGCGTCGGATCATCGGTGACCTGTTCATGAACGTGCAGGAGCAGGAGATCGCAAGGCTGGGCATCGAGAATTCCTTTCTTGCCCAGGGGACCCTGTACACCGATCTCATCGAATCGGGCAGGGGAGTGGGCAACAAGGCGAACGTGATCAAGACGCACCACAATGTGCGCTCGCCCCTCGTGGAGGCCGCCCGCCGGCGCGGCCTGATCATCGAGCCCCTCGCCTCGCTGTACAAGGACGAAGTGCGCGTGCTGGGCCTGGAGCTCGGGCTTCCGCAGCGGATCGTCTCCCGCCACCCCTTTCCCGGGCCCGGCCTTGCGGTCCGCATCCTGGGAGAGGTCACAAGGGAAAAGTGCGAGCTCCTGCGCCGCGCCGACCTGCTGTTCCTGGCGGAGCTCAGGTCGCGGGCTTTGTACGACAGAATCTGGCAGGCTTTCTGCGTCCTCCTTCCGGTACGGTCCGTCGGGGTTTCCGGTGACACGCGCCGATACGGCCACGTCCTGGCACTCCGGGCGGTGGCATCGCTGGACGCCATCACCGCCGACGTCTATCCGATAGGCATGACGGATCTTCTGGAAATCTCATCGCTCATCACCAATCGCATACCCGAGATCGGGCGTGTCGTGTATGACGTGTCCAGCAAGCCGCCGGCCACGATCGAATGGGAATGACATTCAAGAAAATGGCTGTACGTTGCCGATAAGGAACGTAACGAGGTAGGTGCAATGCCAGGAGAATTGCCGGAAGATCCTGCAGTTCGCGAGATGCTCGATTGGATGATGGCGACGTGGGGCATGACCAAGTCCGACCTTGCGCGGATGTTTCAGCGCACGCAGTCGACGATCCACCACTGGCTCAACACTGGCCAGGTTTCGCATCGCAACCTCATGAAAATACGCTCGAGCTACTATTTCCTGCACGACGCACGAGACCCTCACGCGAACGAACGCAAATGCGAGCGATGCACAAAGTGGCTTCCCCAGAAGGATTTCCGATCGGGAAAGGCCATCTGCCATTCCTGCGAGAACTCGCGGACTCTGCAGTACTACTGGGCCCACCGTGAAGAACAGCTCACGAAGCGCAAGGCGAAGAACTGGTACAACCGAAGAATCGCAAGCTCGTAGCCCTGGAATGTCCCCCCGCGGAGGGGCAAAAGCCCCGCCCCCTGTCCGCCTTTTTCCTGATGCAACTGGCAATTTCACGCCGATTCCGGTATAGTACGCGCAAAGGAAGATCCATGCGAAAGATCGTCGTCCTCTGCCTCACGCTCGTTCTTCTCAGCTCGTGCATCGGTATCGACAGCAGGCTGACGGTCCGGGACAACGGATCAGGCACCCTCCAGCTCACGTATCGCATTTCCCAGCTCGTCGCGGATCTGGGGGTGTCATCGACAGGAAAATCGGTGATCCCTCTGCCCGTCTCCAGGTCTGACTTCGAGAGGTCGCTGGCATCGTCAGGAGGCAAGGTTCGACTCACTCGGTTCGACAAGTCAGAGGACGAAAAGGACATTACGATCCGAACGGAGATCGCATTTGACTCCCTGGATGCCCTGGCCAGGATCGACGCATTCCATGACGCGGATTTGAAATGGGAGACGCAAGGCTCGCGCCGGACTTTCTCTCAAGTCGTGGCTCAGGCCCCTCGGCAGCCGCTCAGCGATGACAGCAGGAGAATGCTGGAGGCGCTATTCGACGGTTACGACTTGTCCTTCGTGGTGGTGGCTCCCCAGCCGATCGAGGAATCCACTCTCGGCACCCTGTCCGCGGACAAGAAGACCCTCACGTATAAAACAACGATCAAGGACGTCATGACGACAACGCAGGATCTGGTGATGAGCGCACGCTGGTAGAGGGTGGACGCAGAGACGTGCATGCGATGAGATNNGGCCTGGTTCGTCCTCCTTCTCATCTTGCTCCTGTCCTCCGCGATTGCTTTTGCTGACAACTCGAACTCGTACTGGCTCCTGTATGAGCAGGGGAACACTGCTGCTGACCAGAAAGAGTTCGGCAAGGCGCTTCAGCTCTACAAGGCAGCGATCGAAGGGGCAGGGATCTTCCCCGAAGCAGAGGCCGCACTCGGTGATGTATATTTGACCGAAGGTGAAGCGTCACTCGCCCAGCGACAGTATGAAAAAGCGTACGATCTGAGAAAATCCTTCTACATTCCCGAGATGCAGTACGATATTTTGTACAAGCTCTCGAACCTTTTCGAGATGCAGCAGCTCTACAAGCAAATGGAAGACACCCTTACTCTGATTGTGAGCGATGACAGGCGCTTTCAGGAAACTCCGAATCAGCGGCTGCGCACACAGTTGGAAAAGAACTATTTCGAGAAAGGACTCGACCGGGTCCTGGTCCTCTACAATTTCGATGATTCATTCGCGGCGGCTGCGCATTCCAAGCTGGGGTGGTTCTACTATCGTACCGGAAGGTTTGCCCAGTCAGTATCGCAATTTCTGTACTCTGTCGTCTACAGGATGAGCCAGATAGAGAGATCTCGAAAAGAGAACGATGCAGACTACGAGTTTTCCACCCTTGCCGAGCTTCTCACGGCGATTGACGCAAGTGCTGAACTGAAAGCTTATGCAGGCTCGACAGGCCTTTTCGGGGACCTGTATTATCTGGCAGGCGCCACATTCGCGGATGGCTACCCGCGGCATGCTGTAAACATCTGGAAGCTCCTTTCCGGCATGCCCGCAGCAGGTCAATTCAAGGATCTTTCCGCGCGGCAGTTGAAGAAGCCGTTCGTGGAACCTCTTCTGACAATCAGTCGATAAGCCTTCCTGCCCGTGCCGTTGCACGTCCCTTTGATTATCAGGCTCTGCCCAACAAATCCAGAAGAGTTTTCCAATACCCAATTAGTAGACAGAATATTGATTATCGGAAGTGAAAAGGATCAAAGGAATTGGGCTGCGCACCAACCCGAAACACGCCTATGTCAGGATTTCTTCCTGGGCTTCTTCGTTTTCACAGGCAGGCTGGCACAAAAGATAACTGCCCCCTGCACTACTTTCGGGATCTCCCGTGCGTCGGTGTAGAGCTTCTCGGGAATGACGTAGTAGTTCTTCATGGGTCTGCCAGGAATGGGCTCAAGGTTCGCAATCGCTGGAAAGGACTTTGACAAAGAGACAACCTGGGCGGGAGACAGGCGCAGGAAGAGCTTGTCCTGGAAGAGTCCCGCAAACATGTTCTTGTTGATGAAGTAGGCGGGGTACCCGAACATGGGCTTCTTCTGGCAATCCACAGACTGCATGAGGCCTTCTATGCGGGCCTTCAGCTCTTCTGGAGCCTTGGTCCATTTCATGGCCTGTCGCCTTCAGAGAGGATTTCCTGTACCCTCCCCACCTCGCCTGACTCAAGCCTCACCTTGATCCCATGTGGATGGGTGGGAGAGCTTGTGAGGATGTCCCGGACAATCCCCTCTGTCCTTCTGCCGGTTCGCTGGTCTTCCTTCTGGACGATGGAAACCCGGGTTCCTGGAGCAATCCTTGACCGAACGGTACCGTCCATCCGCGGCCTCCCTGCTATCGCGGGTAACTGGCTTTGGAGAGCAGCCAGATCATCAGGAGTGAGGTAGCAAGGGCCGCAAAGACGTTTACCGAGTTCACGTCAGCCAGGTACGCGATTACCCGTGAAAAGAGCTGGTCGATCAAACCGCCGAGAAAGGACCCAACCAAACCGACGATGAGCGCTCCCCACAACTTTCCCAGGACGGGCTTCTTTACCACGAAGAAGAAAAACACCGCTGATGCCACCCCTATGGTGACGTACGTCAGGCCGACCCGGAAGTAGTAGAACCACATGCTGAAACCCCTTTGCGGAACATCATGGAAATGGAGTTATCGGGATGTACCCGAGATATGTCGGAACTGATCGCTGCGGAGTCGAGGCCCCAGTGTAGCCGAAGCTCAGGGCGTACATTGCCACATAGACCGAACCACCAGTCATAGGCATGCTGGCCACATCCGCATCACTGAAAACGTAATTGCTAGGTGACGTGAGGTCTGTTTGGAAATCCTTGTACTGCGTGGGAGACGACACACTTGCAACGTCTCTGCGCACCTCTCCGCCGGGCCCGGAGGGGATCGAATACGTTGAAATGCCGTTTGTGACCAGCGTAACCGTTACAATTGATCCAGCCGCAGCAAGGCTTGTTCCGATGGGAATGACTGGATCCAGTCGATTGGGGACGCTATCTGTGCCAGCTACGAGTGGAAAGAATCCTTTTGCGGTTAGTTGAACGGACGGGTCTGAAGTGTTTGAGGAATCGTAATCGTTGCCCGTTATGTCGCTGATGTTCGCATAGAACTTGTAGTAGAGCTCGTTCCCGGTAAAGGTCACATTGATGTCGTGATTCATGTCATGGATAGGATTCGAGAAGATAAACTGGCCAGGGCCTGGCCCCGGGGCCTGAGTCACCACCTTTGGCTGCTGCAGAAAGTACGTATCCGGCAGCCCGCACCCGGTATCCAGCAGTACTGCCACCAGCAGCAGAAGGCGTCGTAATGCTTTCATCAATCCAGGCCCCAGAGCTTCCCCTCCCCTTTCAATTCGACTTTGCGGGCGGTTCCAGACCCTCCGGAACGTCGAGAAGCTCGTAGATGAGAACAGGCTTGTTCTTGCCTTTCACCCTGATATTGTCCAGCTCACGGGCAACCACCTTGTCCTTGACCTCTGAGTATGTGGACTCGCTCATGATGATCGTCGTGTAGTACTGCTTGTTCGTTCCCTCCAGGCGTGCACCGAGGTTGACATTGTCTCCCATGAGCGTGTAGCTCATGCGGCCGATGGATCCCATGTTTCCTACCGTCATGATTCCCGTGTTCAGCCCTATTCCTATGCTCAACCGCCTTTCAGGCGGCCAGCCCTGGTTCATCTGGTTCAGGACTTGGATCTGCTTCACCGCGCACTTGCACGCCAGCAGCGCATGGTCCGCCTCCGGCACAGGGGCGCCCCAGAAGCACATGATTTCATCACCCACGTACTTGTCCAGCGTCCCCTTGTAATCCAGGATGAGATCCGTCATCGCCGTCAGGTAGAGGTTGAGATGGTTGACCAGCTCCTGCGGGGAGAGGCCCTCCGACAGGGTTGTGAACCCGCGGATATCGGAGAAGAATACCGTCAGCTCCTTGTCGACCCCGCCAAGCACGGGCGGATTTTCCAGGAGCTCGTCGACCACCGCTGGGCTGACATACTTGCCGAACATGGCAGTGATCCGCCTTTTATCCCGTTCCTCGAAAACCGTGCGGTAGGCCACGACGGCAAGGAATGCAAGGAATGCCCCAAATGAGGGGGCAGAGAACGTCAGGATGTAGTTATTGAACTCGAATATGAGCATGTACACGAAAAAATACACGACGATAGCCCCAAGAGTGACTACGAGCGACCAGATCGTGGAAAGCCTTGACACCATCAAGGACACGAGCATGACCACCACGAACAGGAGCAGGGTGTCGATCACCGGTGGGGCATAGTGGAGGAAGTTGCCCATCAGGATGGTGTTGAGGGCATTGGCGTGCATCTCAACTCCGTACATGAGTCCAAAGGGCGTCGGCTTCTCGTCGGCCGCCATCCCCTTGGCAAAGGGCCCCACCATCACGATCACGTTTCCCAGCTTCTTCGTTGCCGGCCACTTGGCGGGATCAGGGGGAGGCGGGTTTCCCGCGTAGCCGGAGTACGAGCGCACGGGAAAGGTTTGGTGCTCCTCAGGGTTCGAGCTGGAAGGATCCCCCATGAAGTTGATGAGCATGGCTCCCGTGACGTCGATGGGGATGACCACCTCAGAGAGGGTACGGGTTGCCCCCGGCTTCACAATGTTGCCGTCCTTATCCACCTGCGGCGGCGTCACCGTGAGGGTGTACTTCTCCCATTGCTGAGTATCGATGTTGAACTTCTCCGGGTTCGGGATACGAATGTACTGGCCGAGAACGACCTCCAGATCGGCCATCTTCTTGTGCATGTACTCCAAGGCAAGGGAAAGCGTGATGGAAGGGATGAAAGTGTCCTTGTACTTCCGTACAACGTAGTAGCTCTTTGCGGGGGTACTGTCGGTGGCCTCATCCACTTTCAAGGGCGCGGATGCCGTCATCTTCTTCTTGAGGACCTCGATGGCACCGGCCGTCAGTGGATACGGTACGTCGTGTATCCCATTGTTCTTGTCGATCCAGGAAAGGTGCTCGAAATTGGCACGGTCAACCGGCTCAGCGGCGGTGAGCTCGTCCAGCGGAATTTCCTTCACGAGGTGGGAGAGCTTTGCCACCAGCGGCTGCCTGCGGTAGATCTGGTCGCCGTCACCGAGGAAATTCGCATGCCCATACCCGTATGTGGCGGCCGCATAGGGCTTCAGCGGCGGGGCTTCAAGGCCGTAGAAGGTGCTCACGTTCAGCCAGTCGCCCTTGATGTTGGAGATGCTTCCGATGTGCGAGCTCAGGACGTCTTCGCGGGCGAAAAACTCGTCTTCAGTCTGGGGTGCGTTCTCCCCGGGCAGGAGAACGGTTTCCAGGAAAACACGGTTGCTGTTCCTGATGCTGGAAACCAGCAGGGCGTCATCTTCAGCCACCTCGGACGGTTCTGAGAAGAAAATGTCGATGAAAAGGGCGCGTTCGCGCTCGCCCTCGTTCTTGATTCGAGAAAAAGCGTTGATGAGATCCGCGTGCCGATAACGCGGGAAAGGCCACCGCCCGAACCTGTCCAGCGACTTGTCGTCAATGCCCACGATGAGGATATCCGGGGAGATGCGTGGATTGCTCTGTACGACCGAGACGCCTTCCTGAACACGAGTGCTCGAAACGGTGTTTTTGAACCGAAAGTTCAAGTCCAGCATCTTCTGCTCGAGGCTTCTCACCAGGACGGTGCCTGAGCTGAGAGCAAAGAGCAGGAGGAACACCAGCACGCCGATGATAAGGCCGAAATACCTGGTTTCGAGTATCTTGGACGCGGCCTTCTTCTCTGCCATGCGAGCCCCTCCTGTTGGCGGCGAAGCCGCCCCAGTCCTAGCGGCGAAGCCGCCCTACTTGATCTTCCCCTGAACCTTCAAGTCGACCAGCCGGTTCTTGGCAAGGCGCGTCCACATGCTCTGAGCGTACAGCCCGTCCATGGACTGGTAGGCCTTCTGTGCGTTCGGCCAGTCACTCTTAGCCTCGTAGAGACGGCCGGAATCGAAGAGTGCTCGTGGCGCCACGGTGGAGTCCTTGTAGGAGCCGGAGGCTTGCACGTACAGTTTCAAGGCATTGTCCGTATCACCCTTCTCCTCGTGGCATACCGCCGCGTCGAAAAGGCTGATGGGAGCAAGATAACTCTTCGGAAAACGGGCGGCGAGCGTCTCGTAATCCTTGAACGCCGCGTCCCACGCCTTCTTTTCATAGTTGGCATCCGCGCGAAGGAAGAGGCCCCTCTGCCCGCCGTACTGGCGGGGGTAGCGGNNGTAGCGGTTGATCAGCGTTCCGAGCTGATCGAAAAGATCCTTTTCCAGCGCCGCCTTCTTCGTGACGTCGGTTTCCGATTGCCACGCGTCGAACTGCGTCTGCGCGTGCTCCGCAAGCAGGGTCGAGTCAGCGATGAGCTTCTTCGAGACCTCGTTGTAGATGACATACCCTACGAGAAGTGCCGCTGCCGCGATGAGAATCACCAGAAGCGCGATGCGAAACCGGCTCACTACGCGCGCCAGGAAGTTGTTTATCCTGCGCCTGAACGGTTCCGGTGGAACCTGGTGCCCCTGCTGCCCTCCGTGCTGCTGAACTGCCTGCATTCGCTCNNCACGAGCTTGGACAGGTAGCTTCTCTGGATGGCCAGGGCCTTCGCTGTCCTCGTCTGGTGCCACCCGTTGGCTTCCAATGCCTTCGTGATAAAGTGTTTCTTGAAGATATTCAATGCCTCCCGCAGGGTCCGATCAGAATAGTCCCTTTCGCCCGCGGCGGGACCCGAGGTGAGGGTCAGCGCGTCCGGTCGTATCTTGTCGTCCCGGGCAAAGACCACGGCCCGTTCCACGGCGTTCTCCAGCTCGCGC
>PMZS01000023.1 GCA_003170115.1 Spirochaetaceae bacterium | reverse complement strand
GGACTGTGCTGGCCATCCACTGCGGGGATGTGCTGGGCGTGAGGCTCTTCATATGAAGTGCGCCGCCGTATTCTTCGTTGGGTTCCTGGCGTTTTCGGCCACGGCACCCGCTCAGCGGATCAAGGAAATGGAGTTCAAGAATCAGGCCATTGTCGACATCCTGCTTGCCATTGCGCAAGCGTCCGGCCGGTCAATCGTGCCCGACGAGACGGTGAGTGGAAACGCCTCCTACTATTTCAACGAAACAGATTTCGAGACCGCGCTCAAGATATTTCTTTCAACCTGCAGGATGTACTACTGGAAGGAAGGAAGCATCTTCTACGTCTCCCGGGTTCGTGCGAGCGGGAACAAAAGCACCGGCACCGCGACGTTGGACGCCGAGGACGTGGAGTTGAGACTGATCGTAAATGCGCTTTCCCGCAGCATCGGAAAGACAATCCTCTTCGACGCGCTCCCCAGAGAAAACATCACCATCCACGTTGAGAATTCACCGCCGGAAAAAATCCTGGAAATGATCGTGAAACGCTTCCCCGACTACCGCGTGGAAACCGGGGAGGGCTTTCACTACATCAAGCGGCTGGACGCGACCGCAAGAACTGATGGCAGGGTTGACAAGCCTGGAACCCTCGTCAGCTATCGGGACGGACTCTTCAGCATCAACATTGAGAAGGCCCGCCTGCGGGATCTCCTGGGCGAGGTCTTCCAGAAGGCGGGGGTGGAGTACTCGCTCTTCCTCCGAAGTGACGCAATCCTCGAGAATCTGCATTTCGCCAACAAGAAGCTCGAACAGTTCCTCCGGTTGATCCTTGACCAGGCCACGGCGGACTTCTCGGTGGAGAACGGGGTGTATTACGTATTCGAGATCCAGCGCGCGGATGTGATGAAAAAGCTCAAGACCGTCCGTTCCGTCGCGCTCACCTACCTCTCGGTGCAGGATCTGCCCAATCTTCTCCCGCAGGATCTCGCGGGACAGAACCTGTACCGCCTGGACAAGAACACGAACACGGTCATTCTCTCGGGCAGCGCCCAGGAAATCGACCCTTTGGAAGAGTTCATCAAAGACCTCGACCGCCCCCTGGAGCAGAAAAAGTATTACCGCTTCAACCTGAGTTACCTGAAAGTGAATGATTTCCTCACACTGCTCCCGTCCCCGCTCTGCGGGATCAAGCCCGTAGCTCTTCCGCAGGAGAACTCCTTCGTCATGCTCATGTCGCCGGAGAACAAGAAATCCCTCGATGACTTCATCGACCTGGTTGACAAGAAACACGGCGGCACTCCTTTCTGCCTGAAATATATCCAGTCGGATTATCTGTTGAAAAATCTCCCCCCCCTCGGCATCGAAGGACGACGTACAGGCCACGGGAGATTCGACCCTCGTGTTTTTCAACGGCTCGGAGGACAAGCTGCGGCAATTCAGGCGGGAGCTGGAGGCGCTGGATCGTCCCACGCCGCAGATCCGATACGAGCTCCTGGTGATCGAGTTCCAGAACGGGGAAAGCCTGACGTGGAGCGCGTCGGCGTCAAGCAGCACGCTGAGCGGTACGTCGCAGACCGCCGCGTTTCTCGGCACCATCGGAAAGCTGCTCCAACTCAACTTCAACGTGGTGTCCACTTTTGGTACGCTTTTTGCGGTCAATCTCAACCTCGACTTGAGCAACAACAAGGCAAATGTCCTTGCGGACACGACTCTCAACGGTCTCTCGGGCCAGGAAATCAAGTTCCAGAACACGCTCACTTCCCGATACCGGGACCTGGAGCTGAACACCAGTACGCAGCAGCTCCAGGGCACTGGCGTGACACGCGAAATCACCTCTGGTCTCCTTGTCAGCATGAACGGTTGGGTGTCAGGCGACGGAATGATCACCATGAGGGTTGCTTCCACCGTGTCCAAGCAGGGGGCGGATCTCTCCGGAACAACGGGCAATCCTCCTTCCACGTCGGAGAAAATAGTGAGCACGAATGTGCGTACCGTCTCCGGCACGCCGGTGGTGATCGGCGGGCTCATCCAGCAGGAGAAGACCGTCACCGTCGAAAAAACGCCGGTTCTCGGGGACATCCCGCTCCTGGGGCTCCTGTTCCAGAGCAGAAACGACACGATTTCCAACGATGAGCTTGTCATCTACATCGTTCCCCATGTGGAGTATCCCGCGCACGGGGCAACTGACGAGGGCGTTCGAATGGAGGCGCTCTATCAGAAGTTCGTACGGGAGCATTGATTGATGGAAGGAGATTTCTCGAAACAACATTCCCTTGCCCGGTTCATGCCGCTGCCCGAGCCCGATGGTCAGTACCCGCTGGAATATATCGAGGCGCACTCCGTGATCAAGTTGAAAGAGGATGAGAAGGAAGTGGTCGTGGGTGTGTGCGATCCCCGCGACAAGGCGATCCTGCAATACCTGACAAGCTTCCACGACAAGCCGGTTCAGTTCTTTCGCATCGACCGTACGGAGCTTGCCGCCTACCTGGGAAAGCGGCTTTCAACCCTGGAAACCGAACCCTCCCGCGACGTCGCGATTGACGATGAAAGGATCCTCCTCGACAGGCTGGCACACGACGCCCCGATAGTGAACCTGGTCAACAGTCTCATGATCGAGGCCATCAGAAAGGGGGCTTCGGACATTCATATCGAATCCTTTTCCGAGGACGCGCGGTTGCGCTACCGCATTGATGGAGTTCTGCAGACGGTCGCCCGAATTGACAAGGACACGTTCCCCGGCGTCGCCTCGCGGATAAAGATCATGGCGAATTTGAACATCATGGAGCGGAGACTTCCCCAGGACGGGAGGATTTCCGTTCATCTCGGCGAGGGAACCTGCGACGTGCGGGTATCGATCGTCCCCATCGCCGCGGGGGAATCAATCGTTCTTCGTCTCTTCAATACGAACGGCACCCCGCCAGGGCTTGCCGACCTGGGTATCGATTCGGAGTGCCTCCGTCTGATTCGCAGGCTCGTGGCGGTCCCCCATGGCCTTGTTCTGGCAACCGGACCGACAGGGAGCGGCAAGACGACCACGCTGAACGCGGTGCTCAGGGAGCTGGCATCGGAAAGCGTCAATGTAGTCACCATCGAAGATCCGGTGGAGTACGTCATCCCGGGTGTGGGCCAGATCCAGACTCATGAGAAGATCGGGTTGACCTTTGAGTCCCTCTTGAGGCGAGTGCTCCGGCAGGATCCCGACATTGTCATGGTCGGTGAGATTCGTGACTCTCCCACGGCGGAGCTTTCGGTCCGGGCGGCTCTCACCGGCCACCTCGTGCTCTCCACGCTGCACACGAATGACGCGGTGTCAGTGATACCGAGACTTCGGAACATGGGCGTTGAGCCTTATCTCATGGCAGCGGTGCTCCGGGGGGCCATTGCACAGCGGCTCGTGCGCACGATCTGCGCCTCCTGCTCCCGGCCCGTGAAACCGGGCAGGGAGGAAAAGGAGCTGTTGAACAGGCATGGGCTCTCCGCGACTCGCCTTTTCCGCGGAGAAGGCTGCGACGCCTGCGACGGGACCGGGTTCAGGGGCCGCACGGCGATCACCGAGGCATTCGCTTCCGATGAGTCGATGGAGGATTTGATTCTGAAGGGAGCGCGCGCGGCGGTCATCACGGAGTATCTGAAAACGAAGGGATTCGTGAGCCTCCTGCAGCATGGTCTGCGGAAGGCGATCGAAGGGGCAACCACTCTGGCCGAGGTCGAAAGCGCGGTGGTGAACTGATGCCGGTCTTCGTCTGTCGCGTGTCTGACAGGAATGGAAAGATCGATGAGGTTCTGCGTGAATCGGTGTCCGAGGAGCCGCTTGCCCGGGAGCTGTCCGCGCAAAGCCTTTTTGTGATTTCCGTCAAGGAATTGCCGCAGGGAGTCGCAGGCCAACCACGGGGAAGGCGCTACTCCCGTGCAGTGGTCAGGGAGCTCACGGACGTGCTCACTCTCATGCTCGGCTCAGGGCTGTCATTGAAGGATTCGCTGGAGGTTGCGCAAACAGTCTCACGCCGCGGCGCGGGAAACGAGCTCGTAACGCTCCTCTTGGAAAAGATTCGAAAAGGAAGCACATTCGCGGGCGCATTGGAGAGCGCCGGAAGCAGCTTCCCCTCGGTCTACCGGGGTTTGGTGAGGATCGGAGAAAGAATCGGTTCGCTCGACCAGGTGTTCGCTCGGCTCTCCGCGTACCTGGGAGACGAAAAAAGACTGAAAGGACGACTCTGCACGGCCCTGTTGTACCCTGCCATTGTTCTCAGCGTCGCGATCATGAGCGCCGTTCTCGCGGTGACGCTTCTCTTTCCCCGTCTGCACGACATCTTCTCCCAGATCGGCCCCGGCATGGCCGGAAAGGTCGAATCCCTGATGAGCTCCCTCTCCGTGACGTTTGTCGCCATCGCCGCCGTGGTTCTCTGGTCAGCAACGATGTGCGCCTGCGCCGCCCGGGCGCGGAAAAAGGGCGGGCCTCTTGCTGTCCGGATCGACGCTTTTTTCCTGCGTGTGCCGCTTGTGGCTTCCTTTCTGATTCAGCGGGAGCTTCTGAACTTCACATTCGCCATGGAGACCCTCACGGCATCCGGAGTGAGCGTGGACGAGGCGCTCTCGGAAGGGGCTGGTGCGACGGGAAACAGGGCTTTGAAACAGGAAATCTTAGAGATTCGGGAAAAGGTGATGAAGGGCGAGCATCTTTCAACCGCCTTCTCGCGAAGCTCTCTTTTCCCCCCCCGCGTCGCGCGTTGGATGGGGATCGGGGAGAGGGTCGGTCACGTGGAAAAGGTGTTCGGGCAGCTTCGAGCGTACTATCAGCAGGAGGTCGAAAAGTGGATACACCGCCTCATGACACTCATCGAACCGGCGCTTATCGTCGTCCTGGGTCTACTGATCATCCTCTTTGTCGTCTTCTTCATCGTCCCGATCTTCTCGCTCTACGGAAACGTGCTGTAGAAGAAAGCGAAGCAGGCTGGACCTTCATGGAGGTCCTGATCGTCATCGCGATAATCCTGATCCTTACCAGCGCGGTAGGATTCATGGCGTTCCGCTACGTTGAAAAAGCGCGGCACGTGACCGCAAAGAATCAGATCGAGACGCTCTCTTTGGCTCTCAACGCATATGCACTTGACTGCACGCGGTATCCCACCGGGGAGCAGGGACTCGACGCGCTTTGGGTCAAGCCGGTGCTCGAGCCCCTCCCCGAGGGTTGGAACGGACCGTACGTGAACAAAAAGATCTCGACCGACCCCTGGGGTCATACGTATGAGTACAGCGTGCCGGGGCCCCACAACCTGCCCTTCGGCATCCGTTCCCAGGGAAATGACAAGGCCATCACTTCATGGGAAGACTAGATGGTCGGAACCCTGAGAGCGGCTGGATTCTGCTCGATGTCCTCGTTGCGTTGCTGGTCGTTCTCATCGGTTTCGCGATTTTTCTGGACGCACTCCGCATTGCCAGCTCGCTCACGATGCGACAGGGCGAACGCGTGGAGAACCTGATCGGACAGAGAAATGAGAACACGAAGGAGCACCATGATTTTCTCCGGAAAGAATGAGCAGGGCTCGACGATTCTGGAGGTTCTCATCGCCCTTGTCATCCTTTCCGCGCTGGGCATAGGGACGTGGAATGCAGGAGCCGTCTCGTTGCGCCATGCAGGGCGGCTCCACGAAAGAATTCTCGCCAGCGTGAGACTCCTTCAGCTCGACGACATGCTTCGCGTGCGTGCACGTCGCGTCCGCCCTCCCTGGTGGGCGCCCTCCCGTTTCATGGAGACTGATGCGAGCACGCTCAGGGTGGCGTATCTCGATGGCGATCCCTCGAAATGCCTGATTCTTACGGTTGAGAAGGATTGCCTGCTGCTGAATGACCAGAATGGCACATTGCGATTTCCCGGTTTCGCGAGTGTCGAGCTCTCTCCCACCGTGGACAGGGAGAATCGAGAGTACGGCATCGCCGTTCGGCTCGTACAGGCGAACGGCCGGCCCGTCTCCATTCTCGCCCCAATCGGCGGCGTGCCCATTGGGAGCGGACCAACGCCGTGAGAGCGCTGAAACCGTGCGACGGCTCGACTTCCATTGCGGCACTCGCTCTTCTCCTGCTGATGACGGCGGTGGCCATGGGAGAGGCCTTCTTGCTCCAGGGGGCATTGTCATACACGGCGAGAAGCACGAGACGACAGGAGGTCGAGTTTTCACTGCAAGCCGAAGCAGAGCGGGTCGTCAAGCTTCTTGCGCGGGACCCGACGCCGGGGGCGGATTGCATTCAGGATCCGGTGTGGGAAAAGCTCCGGGACAACGTCGCGCAGGGGTTCGTCGTGACGCTTCAGGATGTCTCCAGCCGCCTGAACGCGAATTGGGTCCAGAAAGACATCCTTCAGAAAACGGCACTCGCAGACTTGTTGCAGCCAGGCAGCACTGCCCAGGATCTGCGACAGCGGAGGGAGGACAAGGGTCTCTCAACGGACCTCCCCCGGGAATATGGCGACCTGATCCGCAAAGAGGCGATTGCCCGCTATTTCACCGGGTATGGCTACGCAAATCTCAACACCACTGATGAGTTCGCGCTTCGAAAGCTGTATTCAATTCGAACCGGGGACCATGCAGGTGCCGAGGTGTTTCACACACGCTGGCAGGACGGTGTGACGCAGAAAAAAACATTGAAGCGCGGTGATGTGAAGGATCTTCTTGGACAGGACTACGCCGAGCTCTATCCTTTCATGAACGTGGAGCCCACCTTCAACGTTCATTTCATCGAGCCGCTCATTCTCGCCGAGCTGCTCTCTCTCTCCGATTTGAAGATTCAGCATCCCGCACTGGCCGCTCAAAGAATCATTGAAGCGAGGGACCACCTGGAACTGACGATGGGTGCTCTGCAGGGGCTCATCGGTGCGGCGGGAGACAACAGGATATACCAGTACCTGGGCGTCGTCACGTGGTTCTGGCGGGTTATCGTCGTTCGAGGCTCCGCTCAACTTCACGTTACCGTTGCCCGCATTCCATCCGATGACGATGTTTCCCCGCGGTTTTCCGTATTGGAAGAGAGATACCTGCCGTGATGCGGCTCGGCTACGCGGAATGCGGACCGGACGGCGTCACGCTCTCCAGCTTGAAGACCGGAGGGGACCTGGACGGAGATTCCCCGGTCAGCGCATTCCTGGTCTCCCGCCTGGATTTTGACGTCCAGGCTTTGGAAATACCCAATCTGCCCGAAAAGGAAGCGGAGGGGCTCATTCGCTACCGGCTTCGGGCCCTGTATCCCGGCAACCCGAACGAAACGGTCTTCGATTTTCACAGGAGACAACAGGGGGCTCGTTCTCGCGTCGTCGTATTTATTTCAAACAGATCACGCCTCGACAAATACAGGTCAAAGGTCCCGGAGAAGCCGGTCCTTCTGCCATACTGCCTGATCGAGCACACGGCTCGTATCCTGGAAAATGTGCGGGTGTGGTTCTGCCATGCGAGCTGGCTCGAGCTTTCTGTTTTTCGTGAGGGGTTCCTCGTCTCTTCAACCGTCGTTCGCAGAACCACGGAGAACGAACCTGATTGTGCGCGCCTGGATGCGGAGCTCCCGGAGGAAGTGCGCGCGCTCCCCGCGCTGGTAATCGCATCGGAATCGGAGGTCGGACAAATCAGAAAGGTGATGGAAGGACACCGGTGCCGGGATGTTCGCTTCCTTGACTATCAGGAACTTGCGGCGATGCACAAGAAGATCGACGGCCTCTTCCGTGTGGAGAAGCGCACGTCCGTTTTGCGGACTCCAATGGCCCGGATTGTGGGACTCTCGGCCGTCGTCGTCGTGCTGGGAATATTGTTTTTTTTCAAGCAGCTCCGGATTGCTGAAGACAACTTCGCCCGGCTGCAGAATGATCGCGCGGAGCTTGAAAGCCAGAGTGGGCGGAGGATCGCCCTCGAAAGGGCGATAGACGACCTCAGCGTCACGTATTCCAGGCTGGAAACGAAGCGACCAAAAGACGTCTATCGTCTTCTGTCAGAGCTTGCCCGGGTTCTGCGGGACGGCGTCCAGATACGCGGCCTGGTCGTCAGGGGTGACGGTTTCCAGGTCGAGGCGGCAGGTTCGAATCCCTTGAGGGTGATGGAGGGCTTCCACGGCAATGCGTCGTTCACCGGAGTGAAGCTCTCTCAGGTTGTCCCCGACGCGGGGTCAGGGCCAGAGCGCTTTTCATTCACGGGAGAATTCCATGCTCCATAGACGTGAACGCCGTGTGCTCTCTTTGTGTGGTGCGGTCTCCGCGGCTTCGATACTGGTTTTCCTGGTGAACTTTGAGCTGGGGAAATTGAATGAAGTGCACGCCAGGTCCCGGCAACAGTACGCACAGATCGTGAAGCTCCGGGGGTCAATCCGTTCCGAATCCATGCTTCTGTCCGAGCAAAACCGCAGGGAGGGCGAGGTGGAAGCGGCACGGAAGGGATTCTACGCGCAAGGGGAAATGAACCTCTATGCGTTCGGAACGCTGATCAAGAACAAGCTCGCCGCGCGCGGATTGAGGGTGATCCGATACCAGATAATGGACCTGAAGGACGCCAACAGCCTCGAGTTCTCCATTTCGGGTTCAATCGACTCTCTTGTCCTGTTCCTGAAAGAGGTTTCCGAATCTGAAAAGTATTGGACCGTCCCTTCTCTGACTCTCACGATGCGGGGTGAGAGTGGCCAGGTGGATTCCGTCTTCAGGATAGGCTATGAAGTCCTCGATTTCTAAAGCCGTACAGGGGACCCTTGCTCTCATGGCCGTGTGCCTGACGGCAGCGCTTCTTGTTCCAGGACATCCGGAAGCGCCGAAGATCTCTCAAAGTGTGTCTCCGCTATCATTGCCGGCCGAACCCGCGGAACAATCAACTACTCAATGGCGTGCCTCCCCTGAAGCCATCTTTTCTCTGTTTCACAGGAAAAAAATCTTCGTGCCGGGTCTCCACGCCCGCCCTGCACCGGTTCCTGCTCCCTTTTTGAATTTCCTCGGATATTACACGGGCTTTCCCGGCACGCCATGCTACATGTTGAAGGACACGCGTACAGGGCGTGTGATAACGCTTTCGAAAGGCTCGATTGCGAACGGCTGGTCCCTTGTCACGATCGATGACAACAGAATCACCGTCCAGAACCTTGACGGAACCTACACCGTGGAGAGGAGGTAGCCATGCCGAAAAGCCTGTTGGCGGCGTTGTGTGCGGCCCTTCTTCTGGCCTCGTGCGCGACACCGCAGAAGAAGAACCCTCTCTCGTTCGACAAAGCGCCTCTCTTCGGCATGATCTACGATGAGGACAACCAACCGTGCGCGGGAGCGCGGCTGATTATCGATGGGGTCGAGGGGAAAGGCGAAACGGGGCTCGTGACGGATATCCGCGGGAGGTTCGTGCTGCCCGACCTGCCGCCAGGTGAGCATCATCTTGTGGCAAGAAAAGAGGGATATGAGGAACTCTCAGCGAAGATCGTTTTCTTGAACAGCACGGACGCCCTCTTCCTGCGCATGGTCTCTTTCGGACAACTTCTCACGAATGCCGAGAAGGCCCTGGAAGAGCGAAAATGGGAGCAGGCCGGGGACTTCCTGGCAAGAGCCGGGAAGCTTGATCCGGGCGATTCCGTTTTCCTCTGCCTTCAAGCAGTGAAAGCGTACAGGACGGGATGCTACCCGGAGGCCGTGGGATTTCTGAACGGCATTCTGGAATCAGGTATCCACGAACCGTCTGTCTATCTCTTCCTCGCCGACATATACGAGAAGAAATTATGCGATCAGGAGAAGGCTATCGAGAACCTGCAGCTGTATCTGGGGAAGCGTGCTGACTCAGACGTCGAGCAAAGGCTCGCGGAGCTGAAGGCAACCGAAAAGTAGGGGGGAAGGTCCCGCTCTCTAGGCGAAGATATTGACCTTTGTCCCGACCCCCTGAGGATTGATCTGCTGGGCGGGAGAGTTCTTCGCGGCGACCTTCATCGCGTCGTCCGCGACTCCGTCCGGTTCCCGCTCTCCCGCGACTTCCTTCCGGGGCTGAACGGCCATCTCGTTGATCTTCTGGGCCTGGGGCATTGCTGTGTCTATCCGCATGCGTGCTCCTTTCTCTATATACAGCATATCGCATATCGGCGGGAATTCAAGAGTAAAACTCGCGTCATCAATGTGCTATCCTTGAAGGAGGATGCGTGGCGCTGCGTTCATTCCCGAGGCCCTTCGTAAAGGCCTGATCTGCCTTTGTATTGCTGTTGCGGTCATCCTCAGCTGCTCGTTTGACCCTCCGCCGCCACCGCCCAGGTATGACCACATCATCATCGTGGTGGAGGAGAACCACTCTGCCTCCCAGGTGATGGGAAGCCCATACATGTTGTCGCTCTCAAGTCGGGGGGCAAGCTTTTCGCAGATGTATGGAATCACGCACCCCAGCCAGCCCAACTACTTCGCTCTTTTCAGCGGCTCCACCCAGGGCTTCACGGACGATAACAAGCACGACATCAACGCTCCGAATCTTGCGAACAATCTCATCGCCACGGGGCTCTCCTTTGCGACGTACAGCGAGGGCCTGCCGGCCACCGGCAGCCGGGCTTTCACCTCGGGGAGATACGTCCGCAAGCACAATCCTTGTGCGAGCTTCACGAACGTTTCCAACTCCGTGAATCTCCCCTTCAGCAGCTATCCCGCCGCGGACTTCACACAGCTCCCGACGGTGAGCTTTGTCATCCCGAACCTGGACAACGACATGCACGATGGATCGGTGGCCGCGGGAGATGCCTGGCTCCAGGCAAACCTCGACGGGTACGTCCAGTGGGCGGGTGCCCACAACAGCCTCCTCATTGTCACATTCGATGAGTG
>PMZS01000190.1:6150-18569 GCA_003170115.1 Spirochaetaceae bacterium | reverse complement strand
GGACATCCTGGTGAACGGGGAGCGCCCCTGGGACCTCCGCGTGCACAACGAAGGTTTCTACGGCCGCGTCCTCGCCGGCGGCTCCCTCGCCCTGGGGGAGTCATACATGGATGGGTGGTGGGACTGTGACGAGCTGGATGGGCTCATTGCACGCATCCTCGCGAACGATCTCCAGGAAAGGATTCGGCCATCGCTGCGAGTCTTCATGCTCTGGCTCAGATCGACGCTTTTGAACGTACAGCGCAAGAGCAGGGCGTTCAACATCGGGGAGCGCCACTACGATCTTGGCAATGATCTGTATCGCCTGATGCTCGACAAAGGGATGAACTACAGCTGCGGCTACTGGNNCTGGACATCGGCTGCGGCTGGGGAGGATTCGCCCGCCACGCGGCGGAGCGGCATGGCGCACGCGTGGTCGGGATCACCGTGTCGCGGGAGCAGGTCGAGCTGGCGCAGGAGCGGTGCAGGAATCTGCCGGTCGAGATCCGGCTCCAGGACTACCGCGATCTCGACGAGCGTTTCGACCGCATCGTCTCAGTTGGAATGATTGAGCACGTGGGCTGCAAGAACTATCGCGGGTACATGCGGATCGCGGCGCGTTGTCTCGTGCCTGAAGGCCTTTTTCTCCTGCACACCATCGGGACAAACGTGTCCGGTCGCGTCGGAGATGCGTGGTCCGACAAGTACATCTTCCCTGATTCCATGCTGCCTTCTCTGCGCCAGCTCACGGAAGCGACTGAGGGGCTGTTCAAAATGGAAGACATGCACAGTTTCGGGCACTATTATGACCCGACGCTGCTTGCCTGGAACCGGAACTTCACCGCGAACTGGGACCAAATCAAGGACCGATATGGGGAACGATTCTTCCGGATGTGGCGTTTCTATCTCCTGAGCAGCGCGGGGTCCTTCCGTGCCCGGCATAACCAGCTCTGGCAGATCGTCCTCTCTCCGCGCAAGTCTTCCCGGATCTACGAAAGCATCCGGGAATAGCCCTTTGAAGACCAGGGAAGCGCAGCGCTACACGCGCGCGGGTCGGACCGGTTTTACCCGTTCACCTTTCCAGAGCGGCCAGAACTGAAACAGGTCTGCGAAAATGATCAAAAAGGGAAAGGTCACTGCCAGGAGGGCCGACGCGAGCCAGATTTCGAAAATGTAGCCCGGAGGACCCGACTCCACGTGCCCGGAGATGGCGGGCGCCAGTGCGCCGAACAATCGTGCAAGAGCGACTCCGATCACTGCTGCAGCAGCAGAATTGAGAACGCCCTTCAACGGCTGGGAAAACCTTGCAAAAAGAGAGCCCTGCATCATGTTCATGACGATGATGGTGCCGAAAACGAAGGGGATGGGAACGCTCACCATGAACACGGGGGGATCCATTCGGGCCAGGCCCTCGCCAATGACAAGCATGATTGCTCCAATTCCCAGCACGATGGCCGTCCAGATCGTGCCGAGCAGCGGCTGCCGCATCAGGGCTGGCCGCTTTGCAAGAGGCCATAATTCGAAGTTCAGCGTCAGGAACATCGCACTCACCATCGTCACATATGCGACCAGCGCGCTCCAGGCGTTGAACAGTCCATGCGGATCCAGGGCCGGCACGTATGCGGGAGTGTCCCGCATGAACTCATAGTTGAAGAACAGCCGGAAGAGCAGGTAATTCACCACGTAACACGCCGCCAGCATCAACAGCCCGGCGACGACTCGTTTTTTCAGAAGAATGGTGAATGGCCACCCGCCCCACATGATGGCGAGCCAGAAGGCAATAATTACCGTCGTGATGATGCACATGGACAGCATGGGAGCGGGAGGACTGACTCTTCCGCCAACAAAGAAGAAGTGGACCAGCGCGACGAGAGCCCCCGCTGCCAGAACGAGCAGCACGAAAAGCATCCCCCGTGCGGGCTGAGGGTGCCGGGCTGCAAATGCGGGGTGCTTGACCCCCCATGTCACGCTGATGACGATCACCNNGAATGAGGCAGATCATTGTGTACGCAACCCATGTCGTGAACATGGGGAGGGCAAAAATCGAAATGAACCCCAGCGAGACGATGATCACCAGGATCGACGAAACAATGCCAAGAACGGGCTGTTTCATGACCACCTCACTTCATCACCCTGCCGCCATCGACGTTGACCGTTTGTCCGAGCACGTACTCCGATTCGGCTGTCGCAAGGAAGACCGCAATTCCTGTGAGATCTTCGGGTTTCCCGAACCGGCCGAATGGCACCTCCTTTTCCGTCTCACGCCGTGTCGCGCGAATACTGTCAGACCGGGTGACATCCAGCTCCAAGGGAAAAGCATTTCCGATGCCCCGGGCACCCCCCGTGACGATGGCAACCTTGCCCTCCATTCTCATCTCGTTACCCTCTTCCCGAGCATTCACTCATTTCTCTGACATTTCTGCGACCTTGGGCTCAAGGGTAACAGGATCCGGCTGTGCGGCAAAGGTGGGATATTGGTGAAGAAAATAGTCGACCTTGGAGGAGCGGAAATACGGAGCAGGCTGGTGAAGATCCAGCCGGGGGGATTCGCGTCGTGGGCTCCCGCGGGCCGTGAGGCGTTCCGCGGGACCGTCTTGTTTTCTTCTTAGAGCACCATAAGGATCACGACAACAAGCACAACCGCACCAAGAATTGCCAGTAGAAGCATCTTCGTCTCCTCCTTTCTTCTTACCAATCTTCTTGCCAGGTTCAGCCGCGGCGCTGCGCAGCCCGCTCCAGGCAGGCATGGACGCGTGCAGTCAACTGCGGGATTGAGAACGGCTTCGTCAGGTAGTCNNCTCGAACGAGAACGGCTTCGTCAGGTAGTCGGTGGCGCCCGCTTCGAAGCTGGCCGAGGTTGCGGCCTCGTTGCCCGACACGGTCAGGATGAGCACGGGCATGTGCGCGGTCGCCGGCCTGGATCGGAGCACGCGCAGCACCTCGAGGCCGGGCATCTCGGGCATCTCCAGGTCGAGCACGACGAGGTCGGGCGGCTGGCGATCAATGATCTTGAGCGCCTCCCGCCCGTTTTCCGCCTCGCTCACGGTGTGGCCATACTTGGCAAGGACCTTCACGGCAAGCCGGCGCAGCAGCGGATCGTCGTCCACGACCAGCAGGCGTGCCCCGGCAACCGGCACGGCAGCCTTGACGGCGCCCTCCTCTCGCGCTGAGGTCGGCAGGAATTGCTCCCCGCGGAGGATGTATTCGCCGCCCTCGTGGGCGCAGAAGACCTCGATGGGAGACCCGCGCTTCTCTGCCACCGCCCGCGCGCGCTGTTCAATGTCGGCGACGAACAGATCGTTGTGTTCCGGGTCATGGTGGGTCAGCGCGACGCGCTTGACGCCCGCCGCCGCCGCGACGTCCACTACGTATTCGTAGGTGCTGTGCCCCCAGGTCTTCTTGGTTGCATACTCCTCCGGCGTGTACTGGGCGTCGTGAATCACGAGGTCGGCGCCCGCCATGAAGCGGGCGTGGCGTCGGTCGCCCTCGTGCACCATGGAGTCAATGAGGCCGGGTTTGGAGTCGCCCCGCCAGAGATTGTCAGAAAAGGGCTCGTGATCGGTGATGTAGACGATGGCCGCGCCGTCAGCCTCGACCCGATACCCCAGCGTGACCGCGGGATGGTTGAGGTACTGAGTCGTGACCCGCGCCCCGCTGATGTCATAGCTGCCCTCGGCAAGCTCGTGATAGGTGATCTGCGCCGGAAGCTGGCCGAGCTCGATGGGGAAGTAGGTGAACTCCATCTGGCCCGAAAGGGTCTCCTGGAGCGAGCGGCTGCCTCCCTGCGGCGCCCAGACGGAAAAGCTGTTCCCAGGCACGAAGACCGGTTTGAAGAATGGGAATCCCTGGATGTGATCCCAATGGGTGTGGCCCAGGAGGATGCTCCCCTGGACCGGCCTGGGCGCGGACATGAGCTCGATCCCCAGCTGGCGCGCTCCGGTCCCGCAATCCAGTATCAGGCGGCCGCCGCCATCGGTGGTCACTTCGACGCACGACGTGTTGCCGCCGAACCAGGTCGTGCCCGGACCCGGCGTGCCGAGCGAGCCTCGTGTTCCCCAGAAACGGACCTTCATATGGCCCTCTCCTTGTTGCCGTACACAACCTGTACCAGTTTCAGGTACGAGATCAGTTCTTCCATGGTCTTCTTTACTGTCTGGTCATCTTCCTCGAAGGCGGCCTTTTCAAGCTCTGCGCCGAACGTCGAGATGGCATCGAACCCGAAGGTGCCACCTTCGCCATTCATCTGGTGGCCGAGCATGCGAATGGCCTGGTAGTCCCGAACATGGAGTGCTTTCGCCAGGGTGTCAGGGCGGCTCCTCATGGCCTGCATGAATTCCTGGATCAGGTCAGCAAACTCCGGGTCCGCTCGAACCGTCACAACGGATTCGGCTGCTCTGCCTTCCGGCTCCGCCGACGACGCGGCATCCTGAATGTGTTCGGCGATTACCGCGAACAAGGCTGCTTTCTTGATGGGCTTGGCCAGGTAGCCCGTGCAACCCGCTTCGAGGCACTTGTTCCGGTCTCCGCTCAATGCGTGAGCGGTGAGCGCGATGATGGGGAGGGGTCGGCGGTTCTGACTTTGTTCCCACAGCCGGATGGTTCGCGTGGCCGTGTAGCCGTCCATGACCGGCATCTGCATGTCCATCAACACCACATCGTAGTGCCCGTCCTGGACTTTTCCCACCGCCTCGGCCCCGTTTTCCACAATGTCGACGATGTATCGAGCCGACCGCAGGTATGCCTGGAGCAGCATGCGGTTGTGAATGGAGTCGTCGGCGATAAGAACGTTCAGCTCGCGATCGCTCCCCGCCATCACGCGGGGCACCGGTTGCGTCGCTGCCTCGTGGGCGGGCATGGGCGTCTCCGTCCGGACCTTGAGCCGTACCGTGAAGTAAAAAGTGGTGCCCTGATCCGCGACGCTCTCCACCCAGATGCGCCCACCCATCAGTTCGACAAGACGTTTGGATATTGCGAGGCCCAGTCCGGTCCCCCCGTACTTGCGGCTGGTGGAAGAGTCCACTTGCGTGAAGCTCTCAAAGATGGCATCCAGCTTGTCCTGCGGGATTCCGATGCCGGTGTCTGAGACTGAGAATCGAAGCAGCCCAGGCTCACTCGCGTCGGGTTCGTGCTCGACCCACAGTGCAACCTCGCCGCGTTCGGTGAACTTGATGGCGTTGCCGATCAGGTTCAGAAGTATCTGCCGGAGGCGCATGACGTCGCCCGCCAGGGAAGTGGGGACATCGAGGGCGAGATTGTACACGAGGGACAGGCTTTTCTCGTGGGCGCGCAGGTTCATGAGGCTCATCGCGTTCTCAAGAATCTCGGCAAGATCGAAGTCGGTCTCCTCCAGGACCAGCTGATCCACCTCCATCTTGGAGAGATCCAGGATGTCGTTGATGAGCAGCAGCAGGCTGTTCCCCGCCTCCTGGAAGACCTCGGCATACGCGCGCTGGTCGGGCGTCAGGGGCGTCTCCTTCAGGAGATCGGCCATGCCGATGATCGCATTCAAAGGTGTTCTGATCTCGTGACTCATGCTGGCCAGAAAATCCGACTTGGTCTGACTCGCGCTTTCGGCTATGGCCTTGGCCTGTTGCAGCTCCGCCTCCACCCTCTTCTGCTCCGTGATGTCGCGCGCCGCGGCAACGACACCCTGAAGCGTGCGGCCCCGGTCATAGAAAGTGGTCGCGTTGTAGGACACAACAGTCTGCTTCCCGTCGCGGGCGCGCGCCGTCAGCTCGTAGTCGGTGACCTTCTTTTCGCTCAGCACGAGCTTGATCGACGCCTCCGCCCGCTCCGGGTCGGTGAAGCAGCCGCTGAACGGCGCTCCGATCAGCTCGTCGCGCGTGCATCCGGTGAGCGCCTCCATCTGCTTGTTGACGTCCGTGATGATGCCGGAGGGGTCAGTGGTCACCAGCGCGTCGATGTTGGATTCGATCAGCGAGCGCGTGTAGAATCTCTGGTCGCGCAGGTGCTGATCGAGCTTCTTTTGCTCGGCTTCCACCAGCTTGCGCGCGGTGTTGTCGGTGCCGATCAGAAGATAGCCGATGATGGCATCCTGGGCGTCCCGCAGCGCCGTCACCGACACGACCGCCGGGAAGCGGCTCCCGTCCTTGCGGATGTAGGTCAGCTCATAGATGTCCTCTATCCCCCGCGAGGCTTTAAAGACCAGTGCCTCGAAGCCCGGCGTGATCGTGGTCGCAAGCTCCGCGCTCAAAGCCTTTGCCCGCGCGATGACCTCTTGAGGGTCGGAAATATCGGCAGGGGTGATCTTGTTCATCACCTCGGCGGCNNACGCTTCTTCCGCCTGCTTGCGCAAGGTCGCGTCGCCGGCACCCTCGGAGGCATCGAACCTCGTCCTGGTCGCGTTTTTTCCCTTCGTCAAGGTGTTGCCTCCGGCAGCTCACGAAACAGACAAGTTTTTGAAAAGACCCTCGCCGGATCGTTCCTCTTCCCCTTACAGTGCCACAACAATGACGACGACGACTAATACGATAATGAGAATCCACATCCAGTGCCCACTCATTTGAGTCTCCTTTCGAGACAAGCTTAGATGAAAAGACGAAGCATTTCCGTTCGGTACCGCACGTAAAGCGAATATGCCATCGTGTACATTTTGTATCATGACAACAGGTTCAATTACGTCCACTTCACCTCTCATGTCCGCATCGGCCATGCAGAACCTGGGGAAGGCACGACAGACGACCCCGGACACGGGGGAATCCGTTTCGTCATACCTGAATGGCCCCCACGGGAACGGCCCTGCCTCCGTCAGGACCGGGCTGCAGACCATCCCTTCCCCGATCGATGCCGGGGCTGCGCTGCAGTCCTCCGCATCGCAGATCGCCCGGCTCCAGTTCACCCGCCAGGAGCCAGCCGGCGGCTCACGCATCATCAATCTGACGGCCTGAGGAAAACGGAAAATATGCATATCCCCCACCTCGGAATACACATTTCGAAAGCCCGGCCCCTTACAGTCTTACTCCCTGGATGAGCTCGAGCACGGTTTTGGGCGTGCCAATGAGCCCGATGCCGCGCACGGCTTCGGACCTCAGGAAAGTCCCATCCGTCGGCCTGTACCAGTAGAGAGAGCTCCAGACGATCGACGCGATTCCCGGAAGACTTACTTTGACCCTTTCGGCGCTCACCATTTCCCCATCGACTTCCACGAGCTCCCGTCCTTCTCTCTTCGCAACGAGCTGGAAAATCAGCGCTTCGGTAGGAAGCACGATCCAGAAATCAAGGGTCCCGGACGATCCCGAGATTGCGAATCCCTGAAGTGAGCGCTCGGGGGACTCGTAGAGAGGGCGCGTGTCGATGCGGGAGAGCCGGGAAAAGGGCTTTCCCCTGAGCGTCCCGTTCAGCCGGATCGCGTTGCCTTCCCGAGCGGCGGTGTAGAACGTCTTCTGCTCCGTGTTTCCGTACGTGAAGGACAGGGTGCCCATGTCGAAGTCGTTTCGAATGGCGTACGTTTCACCATAGCTCATGACGGTTCGGAGGAGGAGGCCCTCCGTGTCTTTCTCCTCCCATACTTCGACCCGCGCGGTCTGCTGCCCTGTCTGCTCGCGATAGATCAACCTGTTCTGGGCTCCCACGGGATGGAGGCAGAGCAGGGACAGCCACGCTGCAAGAATCGATACCCTCATGGCGGGAACGAATATACTCACGGACCTTCCTTGTAGGGAGTTCCTTCCAGCGGGAGACTCGTCCTGAGCACTCCGTCCCGGGCGTAGTAGGCACCCGCGACAGCCGCCGCGGTTGGTATGGTCGAGATCTCCCCGATGCCCTTTGCACCGAACGCTGCACCCGAGACTCCGCCATCGATGGCGCTCCCCGGACCTGGTTTTCTGACGGTGATCGTCAGGATGGAAGGGACATCAGGAGCCCGGAAGAGACCTAGCTGCCCGAAGCGCGCGGCGGGCGCGCAGTCCACAAGAGGGAGTTTTTCCCTGAGCGCAAAGCCCAATCCCATGACGACACCACCCTCGACCTGCCCCTCGAAAGCCAGGGGATTCACGACAAGTCCCGAGTCGTGAGCGGCGATGATCCGCTGGATGCGTCCATCCGGGCCCAGCACGGCGAGATGGCATGCGTAGCTGTAGACGATGTGGTGAACGGGATCGGTGCGGACGGTTTCGAAGGAATCGGTCACCGCCTCGTACTGACCATTGAACTCCCTGCCCGCGAGGAGAGCCAGCGGGAACGCCTCTCGTGCGCCCGCGCCTGCCAGCTCACTCGCCTCTTCCCGGGCAGCGGCACAGGCTCGCCGGCAGGCCTCGCCGGTGATGAGGGTCTGGCGGGAGGCAGTGCTCGTGCCCGAGTCCGGAGTCGTCGCGGTATCCGGCGGGACGACGCGAACCAGGGCGGTGTCGATATCCAGGATGGCGCAGGCGATCTGCGTAAGAACCGTGGCAACCCCCTGCCCCATGCAACCGGCCCCGGAGTGGATCTCCACGTGATCGGAGGCGATCTTCAGGATGCAGCGCCCGATGTCGGGGTGGCCCATGCCCAGCCCCGTGTTCTTGAATCCGCAGGCGATGCCGGTACTGCCCGGCGCTGCCTCGCAGTCTGCTCTCACGGCGAGCAGGCATTCCTCGAGGGCTGTGTCAGGGCCGGCGACCTGCCCGTTGGGCAGCCTGTCGCCCGGCCGCACCGCGTTTCGATACCGTATTGCCCAGGCCGAGATGCCCGCACGGGAAGCGAGCATGTCCAGCGCCGATTCGAGGGCGAAGGTGACCTGCGGAACGCCGAATCCCCGGAACGCCCCGGCGGGCGGATTGTTCGTATAGACTGCCAGCCCGCTGACACGAATGTTGTCATAGGCATAGGGGCCTCCGGCATGGGTCACCGCACGGTGCAGCACGGGGCCTCCCAGGGAGGCATACGCGCCGGTGTCCGCCACGATAGTGGCGATGAGACCGACAAGCTTTCCCGCCGGGTCGCAGCCCAGCCGCAGGCGGATGGTCATGGGATGGCGCTTCACGTGGACCCGCGTACTCTCCGCCCTGTCCAGGGTGCATTTTACCGGCCGTCCGCAGAGCCATGCAAGCAGGGCCGAATGGTGCTGGACGGTCTGGTCTTCTTTTCCCCCGAAGGCCCCGCCGACATATTCTGAGACGATGCGAACTTTTTCCCGCGGGATGCCCAGCGTGTCAGCCACGTACCTCTGGCCGTCGTAGACGTTCTGCTCTCCGGTGCGGACCACTACCGTTCCCTCGGAATCCGGCGGCCATGCCAGCGCGCTCTCAGGCTCCATGAAGGCATGGTCGGTGAGAGGAGTAGTAAAAGTTTCCTCGACCCGGTACGCGGCCGATGCCAGGGCACGTTCGGCGTCACCTCGCTCAAGCAGGAGCCGGGAAAGGATATTCCCTCCGGGATGGATCGGCGGCGCGTCGGGAGCCATCGAAGATTCTGGAGAGGAGAGAGGCGTGAGCACCTCGTAACGGGCGGCGATCAACGCGATGGCTTCGCGCGCGTGGGCGCGGGTATCGGCCGCCACCAGCGCGATGGCATCCCCGACGTAACGAGTCTCCTCGCCCACCGCCACGAGGGTGGGCCAGTCGGACACCACGTGGCCGGTGTACCTGGAGCCGGGAATGTTCTCCCAGGTTGCCACCACGGCGACCCCCGCCAGCGCGCGCGCGGCGGACACATCGAGTGAGATGAGCTTTGCCCGCGGATGGGGAGACCGCAGAGCCGCCCCGAAGAGCATGCCCTGCTCCACGAGGTCATCGACATACCGGGCCTCCCCGCGGATC
The DNA here is from genome assembly GCA_003170115.1 of Spirochaetaceae bacterium. Classification (GTDB taxonomy): domain Bacteria; phylum Spirochaetota; class Spirochaetia; order SZUA-6; family Fen-1364; genus Fen-1364. The sequence continues at coordinate 8,835 of PMZS01000190.1, read as the reverse complement.
TTCGCCCGTGCGTCCACACGGAGGAGCCGCGCCCCGATCCCTGCAGCCAGGGATGGCGAAGGCGGGCGAGGCCTTCCGCGGTATTCCGCGGAGTTGGGCGCCGAGAGCCCGCCAGCGGCGTCCGCCCGATACCGCGCTGCCCGCATCACCCCGTCGACGATCTTCACGTATCCGGTGCAGCGGCACAGGTTCCGGCGCAGGCCGGCCCTGACCTCCTCCTCCCGGGGAGTGAGATTCCGGTCAAGAAGGGCCTTGGCCGCGAGCACCATCCCCGGCGTGCAGTAGCCGCATTGCACGGCGCCGGCTTCGGCAAAGGCCCGCTCGTAGCACCCCATCTCCTGTTCCACGATTCCTTCAACCGTGAGAACCGACTTTCCCTCAATGCGCTCGAGTGCTGTCACGCACGAGCTTCTGAGCTCTCCGTCCACGATCACCGAGCAGGCTCCGCAGGCGCCTTCCCCGCACCCATTCTTCGCCGCGGTCAGCCGGGCCTCATCGCGCAGGAAGGACAGGAGCGAGCGCCCCCCTTCGGCGGAGACCGGTTTCCCGTTCAGGGTGAATCGGACCATGCCGGAGAATACCCTCACGCCGCGCTGTTCAGCAATCCCGATACATTTCTGCAGGTTTCCAACTGCCGCATTCCTGGCCCTGCGGCTGGTTCACCCCGCTTTTTCTTTTCTGCGGAAAGAATTAGCCTGCGCCATGATACGCGGCGCATCATGGCATGTTGAAGCATTATTTGCTTTGTCAGCCTCCGCGCATGTGATAGAAATGGAGCTTGAGGAATCAATCTTGACATCCGGGAAACTCGCCCCGCGCACGCGCAGGCTCCGCGCCCTGACCATCGACTGGAGCAGGATCGCGCTGAACGTCCTGCTGCCCGCGTTCGGGGTGATCTTTGCTCTTCTTCTTGGTGCCGTCATGCTCGTCATCCTGAAGGCGGACCCGCTCGCCGCATATGCCGCGCTCGTCAACGGCGCGGTCGGCACCCGGTTTGGGATCACGCAGACCCTCGTGAAGGCCACTCCCCTGCTTCTGGTGGGGTTGGGCATCTGCATCGCCTTTCGGGCGAACGTCATCAACATTGGAGGCGAGGGCCAGATCATCGCCGGTGCCCTCATGGCAACCTGGTGGCCCCTGTTCTTCCATACCTGGCCGGGCTGGCTTCTCATTCCCTCCACGATGATCGCGGGGTTCATCGGCGGCGCGGCCTGGGGATTCGTTCCCGGCATCCTCAAGGCGCGGCTCAACGTGAATGAGATCCTCAGCACGATCATGCTGAACGCCATTGCCCTGCAGCTCATGAACCTGCTGCTGCAGGGACCGCTCATGGACCCCGCGGGTGTCGCCGCCCGGACGTTTCTTGCGCAATCGGCACAGCTCCCCCACCAGGTCTGGCTGCCCCGCCTGGTCCCTCGAACACTCCTCCACGCGGGGGCCATCGTGGCGGTCGTGCTCGCGGTCGTGGTGTACTTATTTCTCTGGCGAACGACCATCGGCTATGACATCCGGGCAGTGGGACTGAACCCGAACGCCGCGCGCTATTCCGGCATCAGCGTGCCGACCTTCCAGGCGCTCGCGCTCACCCTCGCCGGCGGTTTCTCGGGTCTGGCGGGAACGGTGGAGGTCATCGGCGTCCAGCATCGACTCATGGAAGGGCTGACGAGCGGCTATGGTTTCACGGGAATCGTGGCGGCTCTGCTGGGCAGCCTCCATCCGATCGGGCTCATACCCGCTTCCATCCTTTTTGGCGGCCTCCTGGTGGGAGCCGACACCATGCAGCGAGCCGTCCAGGTGCCTTCCTCTCTCGTGATGGCCCTCCTGGGCCTTGTCGTTCTCTTCGTCTCGGGCTCGGCCCTCTGGGCCCGGCGATGGGCGGCCCGGCGCATGATCGGCGAGCAGAAGGACCGGGAGGAGACGGCATGAGAAACGTCTTCTCCCTGGGAGTGATCTCGGGGATCCTCAGCACGATGGTGGCGCTGGCGACCCCGTTCCTCTACGCCGCGCTGGGAGAGACGATCTCGCAGACCTCGGGCGTGGTGAATCTCGGGGTGGACGGCATCATGCTGCTCGGCGCGTTTGCCGCATTCTATGTCGCACTCACGACGGGAAGCCTCTGGCTTGGCCTGCTCGCCGCGGCCGTCGTGGGGCTGGCCATGGGACTGCTGATGTCTTTCGTCAGCGTGACGCTGAAGGCCGAGCAGGGTGTGAGCGGCATCGGCTTGTACATGTTNNGGTCAAGACGGTGCAGGGGTTTCCACCCGCGCCCATCCCCCTGCTCGCCGACATCCCGGTCATCGGCCCGATATTTTTCCGCAGCAGCATTCCCGTCTACGGCGCGTTCCTTCTGGTCCCCGTGGTGTGGTGGATGCTGGAGAAGACGACGCTGGGTCTGAAAATCAAGTCAGTGGGACAGAACCCCGCGGCGGCGGATTCGCTGGGTATCAGCGTGGACCGTATCCGCTATCTCAGCGTCTGTATTGGCGCGATTCTCGCGGGAATTGCCGGCGCCTCCCTGTCCATATCCCTCCTGAACCTCTTTCAGGATGACCTCACCGCGGGCCAGGGATTCATCGCGGTTGCCCTGGTGTACTTCGGGGCCTGGAGCCCCATCGGGGTCCTCGGCGGAGCCCTGCTCTTCAGCGTGGTCAATTCATTCCAGCTCTGGGTCCAGGTCCTGGGGGT
>PMZS01000190.1:3030-6122 GCA_003170115.1 Spirochaetaceae bacterium | reverse complement strand
GCCCTCAACAAGCCGTTCGAGCGGGGTGAGAGCTGAACGGCGTGCACAGCCATCGAACGCGGCCGTCGGCCGCGATGGAATTGCCCTCGCCTCGAGGGCCGAAAAGGAGAGAGGATATGAAAGGGATTCGATTCTTGATCGCGGGGCTGCTCATGACGGCACTGGCCGCGGGTGCGTTCGCGGCACCGTTCCGCATCGCGGTGGTGATGCCCAGCGCAAGCACCGACATGGCATNNCGGCCATCCGCGACTACGCGAGCCAGGGCTTCGATGTCGTCATTGCCCACGGTTCCCAGTACGGATCTTCCGTGCAGGAGATCGCCAAGGATTTCCCCGACGTGACCTTTGCATGGGGCACCGACGTGAATACCTTCGGCCTCCCCAACGTCTACGCCTATACCGCGGCCGCCGAGCAGGGCGGGTACGTGAATGGCGTTCTTGCCGCCAGGCTTTCGAAGAGCAGGAAGATCGGGGTGACCGGCCCCGTCGAAGTCGGAGACGCCAAGACCTATATCGACGGCTTCCTCCAGGGCGTGCAGTCCGTTGATTCCAGCATCACCATTTCGAAAACGTGGACACAGTCGTTCTCCGACGTGGCACTGATGGCGGCGGCGGCCAAGACGCATATTGCCAACGGTGCCGACGTCCTCACCGGGTCGTCCCAGTCCGTCGTCGGGTCGATCGGCGCGGCGAAGGACAACGGCAAGGTGCTGTGGTTCGGCACCCAGGCGGATCAGGCAGGCCTCGCGCCGAAGCTGGTCGTCGCCAGCCAGGTCTACGACTGGAAGGGAATGCTGAGGGACATCATCTCTCAGCACAAGAAAGGCGTGCTCGGAGGGGTCACGTACACCCTCACTCTGGCCAACGGCGGATTGAAGGTCAGCTACAATCCTTCGTACAGCCTGCCGGCCGCCGCAAAAGCCGCGGGTGATGCGGCCATCAAGGGCGTGGCGGGCGGCAAGATCACCGTCTCCCCCTAGTACGGGAGCAACAGGGAACGGTCCCCTCTCCGACGGCGGAGAGGGGACGTGTTTCAAGGAACCACGGAGAATGAAACAGCACGAGCCGCTGAACGCGGATAGCCCCCTCCACGTCGTGATGCGCGACATCGTGAAGTGCTTTCCGGGCGTTCGCGCGAACTCGAAGGTGTGCTTCGACGTGGAGGCTGGCGAGGTCCACGCCCTGCTGGGGGAAAACGGTGCGGGCAAGAGCACCCTCATGCGTCAGCTCTATGGCCTGTACCAGCCGGACGAGGGAGATATCATCATCGACGGGAAGCCTCTTCAGCTGCGCTCTCCCGCCGACGCCATCCGGGCAGGCATCGGCATGATCCACCAGCATTTCATGCTCGTTCCGACTCTCACGGTGGCGCAGAACGTGGCACTCGGCCAGCGCTCGTCGCGTGCGCCGCTCCTGGACCTCACGCGGGTCACGGCACGCATCCGCGAGCTCTCGGAGGAATACGGGTTGAAGGTCGACCCGCGGGCGTACGTCTGGCAGCTGTCCGTCGGTGAGCAGCAGCGCGTGGAGATCATGAAGGCGCTCTATAGGGGCGCGCGTCTGATCATCCTGGACGAGCCGACAGCCGTGCTGACGCCCCAGGAGGTCGATGACCTTTTCGCGACGCTGCGCCGCATGGTACGCGAAGGACATTCCCTGGTGTTCATCTCTCACAAGCTCCAGGAGGTCATGGCGATCAGTGACCGGGTGACGGTTCTGCGCGACGGAAAGGTCATTGGGACGCGGCTCACCCGGGATGTCACCCGATCCGAGCTGGTCCGCATGATGGTGGGCCGGGAGCTCGGGGAGCTGGCACCCCGGCCCCTTGAGCCCGGGCCCGCACGGCTCACGGTCCAGGGGCTGCGCGCCATGGGAGACCGCGGCACCGAAGCGCTGCGCCGCGTGGACCTCGAGGTCCACGCCGGGGAGATCGTGGGGCTGGCGGGAGTATCGGGCAACGGGCAGCGCGAGCTGGCCGAGTGCCTTGCCGGCATGCGCAGAGCCTCGGGCGGCAGGGTGCTGATCGGGCCCCGTGAGATCACCTTCGCCTCGCTGAACCAGCGGATTGAAGCGGGGATGGCGTACATACCCGAAGAGCGGATGCGGGATGGAGCAATCCGCGAGTTCTCCGTCCAGGAGAACATCTTCCTCCACGACCACATCTCTCCTCGGTTCAGGCGCGGCATCTTCCTGAGCTTCCCCCGCATGGAGGCACACGCGGCACGCCTGGTGAGAGAGTTCGCGGTGAAAACCCCCGGCCTGGACACCCCGCTGAAAAACCTCTCCGGAGGCAACATCCAGAAGCTCATCATGGCGCGCGAGCTCTCCCGCCATCCCGAAATCCTGATCGCGGCCCAGCCCACGCGCGGGGTGGATGTCAGCGCCACGGGATACATCCACGAGCGGCTCCTCCAGCAGCGCGAAGCGGGGACCGGGATTCTCCTCATCTCGGAAGACCTCGACGAGATCTGCGCCCTTTCGGACAGGATCGCGGTGATGTACGAGGGGCGGATCATCGGTGTCGTGCGTCGGGGGCAGGCAACCCGCGAGCAGCTCGGCCTGATGATGGCCGGGGTTCAGCAGGCGGACGCGCTGCCCTGAACCGTTGTTTTATTTCCGCGGCGGCCGGGAGGGGCGGAGCTCGATGCGGCTGGCCAGCGCGCTACGGGGGAAATGGAAGAGATCGATCACCGCCCTGGAAATGTCCTCCGCGGACAATTTCCACGACTCTTTCGAATTCGATCCCGGATCCCCGCCAAAATCGGTTGCCACGCTGCCCGGCATGATGTAGCTCACCCGGATGCCGTCATGGCGGACGTCCTGCATCATTGCCTCGCTGAAGCCGTTCAGCCCGAACTTGGAGGCGTTGTAGGCGCTCCCGCCCGCGAACGGATTGACCCCCGCGAGGCTGGAGACATTGAAAATGTATCCGCCTCCCCGGCGGCGCATGAGAGGGATCGCCTCCCTGGCGCAGAAGAACGCACCCGAGAGGTTTGTTTCGATGGTCGCCGCCCATTCCTCGGGGGTGAGCTGGTCCACGGGCTTGAAGATCCCGATGCCGGCGTTGTTCACCAGGATATCCAGCCGGCCGAA
>PMZS01000190.1:0-3017 GCA_003170115.1 Spirochaetaceae bacterium | reverse complement strand
GAGCCGCGCGACGGCGCTTTTCACCGAGGCCGCATCACGACCACAGATGAACACCTTCGCGCCCTCGTCCAACAGGGCCGCCGCGATCGCCGATCCGATTCCCCTCGATCCTCCGGTGACAAGGGCCACCTTGTCCGTCAGTTCTTTTGACATACCATAAGGATATGGAGACGCGGCGTCTTTGACTATCGGACTCAGAATAGTGACCTTCGAGCATGATGAGCATATCTGGGATCCATCACATCACCTCCCTGGCCAGCGATCCGCAGCGGAACCTGGATTTCTATGCCGGCTTTCTCGGGTTGCGCCTGGTAAAGCAGACGGTCAACTTCGATGCACCCGACGTCTATCATTTGTACTATGGCGACGAGGTCGGCCGGCCGGGAACTCTCCTGACCTTTTTCCCATTCCCTGATGCGGAGAGAGGAAAAAGGGGAGCAGGCGAGACTTCGGCGGTGGCCTTCTCGGTTCCCGTCGGCTCCTTTGATTTCTGGATCGAACGGCTCAGCCGAAAGGGGATCTCGTTTCTCGGCCCGGAGGCGAGATTCGGACAGCAGGCCATTTCGTTCGAAGACCCGGATGGCATGCTCGTGGAGCTTCTCGAGGACACTTCGGGAGACGCGAAAGCCGGCTGGCCGGGGAGTCCCGTGGAGAGGCCATTTTCCGTCCAGAGGCTCCACGGCGTCACCTTCACCCACCGAACAGCCGCGGCGACATCGACATTTCTCGTCGACGGCCTGGGATTTACCCCGGCAGGCACGGAGGGTCGCCGGCACCGATTCCTTGCGGGGAACGAAGGGGAACGGGGACTGATCGACATCGTGGAAGACCCCGCCGCGCCGCCTGCGCGGCAGTCAGCAGGATCCGTGCATCACATTGCCTGGAGGGTGAAAGACGACGCAGAGCAGCTCGAATGGCAAAAGGCACTTCGGAAAAGGGGAACAGCCCCCACGCAGGTCATGGACCGGCAATATTTCCGTTCCATCTACTTCCACGAGCCAGGGGGTGTGCTCTTTGAGATCGCCACGGATACTCCTGGATTTTCAATCGATGAGCCTGTCGATGCCCTCGGGTCACGCCTTCAGCTGCCTCCATGGCTCGAACCGGAGCGCTCGACGATTCAGCGGCGCCTGCCTCCTCTCAGGCTCCCGATTCCCGCGGCACGGGAGCCGCGATGATCCCGTCACGGCAGACCGCCGGTCCGCATGAGGGGCAGCCCGTCCTTTCCGCGGGCGCCCCGCTGGAGCGCGCTCGGGCGGCCATGATCATGGCGCACGGCAGGGGCGCATCCGCGGACGACATCCTCTCTCTGTCCCGGGAGTTCCCGGATCCGGATGTCGCCTACCTTGCACCCCAGGCCGCGGGACACGCGTGGTATCCGAACAGTTTCCTCACGTCCCTGGAGGGCAACGAGCCGGGTATCTCCTCCGGCATGGCGGTTCTAAAAGGCATCGTGGACCGGGTGATGCACGCCGGCATTCCGCCGGAGCGGATCATGCTTCTCGGTTTCTCCCAGGGCGCCTGCCTCGTCCTTGAATACGCGGCACGCAACGCCCGCCGGTTCGGCGGCGTCGTGGGCTTGAGCGGCGGGCTCATCGGGCCCGAGGGGACGCCCCGGGAGTACGGCGGATCCCTGGAAGGGACGCCGGTATTCCTCGGGTGCAGCGTGCACGACCCTCATATTCCCGAACCGAGAGTCAGGCTCAGCAAGGAGGTATTGACGACGCTCGGGGCGGAGGTGACCATGCGCCTGTACCCCGAACCGGGGCACTCGGTGAATGAGGACGAGGTGCGGTTCGTACGGGAGATGGTCCGCTCAATCACGGAGGAATAGTCAGTGAACAAAATCACGTTTCCCGGCGCCCTCATCCAGGCGTACGGGAGCTGGATCCCGGAGCTTCGATGAGGGGATTTGCCGGGCAGGGAACAGGTGACTGAGCTCCCGCGGGAAAGAGAATGGATGGCGCCGTGGCCGGGTCTTGCACCGTGGGCTCGGTTCGTCGAGACGGGGCGGCGCCGGCAGCGTGTGTTCCTTTACGACTCCGGCTCGCCACGGATGGATTCCCCATGCGTGCTTCTGATCCATGGTCTNNTGCAGGAGGGGTGCGTCGCCATGGTCTTGGCGATGAGGCGGACACCTGGCGCCACCTTTTTCCCCTGCTGGCGCGCGGGAACCGCGTCATCGCCCTCGACCTGCCGGGATTCGGCCGATCTCCGCCGGCCGGCCGCGCAAACCTCTGGTCCTGCGCGGGCACGGTCCTCGGGCTTCTGCGGGCCCTCTCCACAGGGCCGTCGATCCTCGTGGGAAGCTCGGTGGGCGCCGTCATCGCGGAGCTCTCCGCTTTTCGCGAGCCCGGAAGCACGCGCGCGCTCGTGTGCATCGACGGGGGACTTCCCCAGGCCCCCGGCACTCTCAAGGCCATGATGCCATTGATCCTCCCCTTCTCGGGTGAACGGATCTACACGGCTTTCCGCGCCGATCACGACGCTGCCTTTGCATCCCTGGACGGCTATTTCGCGGCGCGGGACGCGCTGCCGCCGGAGGACAGGGAGTTCCTGAGGGCTCGAGTCATTGATCGGGTGGAAAGCGACACCCAGCGCCGGGCCTACTTTTCCCTCCTCAGGAGCCTCACGCTCTGGGATAGATGCCGCCCGGGCTGGTTTCACAGGAATGCAGCGTCATTCCAGAAACCGCTCCTCCTCGCATGGGGGAGCGAGGACAGGATCATCCCGCGCACCACGATGGAGCTGATCGCCGCCATTGCGCCTCACGCTCGGACGAGCCTGATCCAGGGGGCAGGACATCTGCCCCAGCAGGAACGCCCGCGCGAGCTCGCGGCGGAGATCGAGGGCCTCATCTCTTCTCTTTGATCCTGGTGATTTCCCGTTTCGTTGCGTTGATGTTCGGCGCTCCCGGACGCAATAGAAATGGTTCTCGCACGCGCACTCCCCGGCGGCGTACAGACCGTCGTAGACATTGCCGGCGGCGTCCGAGATCACCCTGCCATCGATGTCCG
>PMZS01000380.1 GCA_003170115.1 Spirochaetaceae bacterium | reverse complement strand
CAACGGCGTTCGCGATGCGTCCCTGCCGACGAGGGGCTGAGCTACATCGGCGGCCTCGACGGGCAGCGTCTCACGCTGCGGGACGCGGTCGGCGCGGCCGGCGACCTCATCATGGGCGGGGAGTACGCGCGCACGCACAAGGGCCTGGGGCGCCTCGCGAAGATCTTCGACTACGCGGCGCGCCTCCCCTATCACCTCCACCAACGCCAGGAGGACGTTGACAAGCTCGGCTGCACGGCGAAGGAAGAGGCGTACTATTTCCCCGACGGTGTGGACATGGGACCCCATCCCGAGACGTTCTTCGGCGTCCATCCGTCCATCGTGGAACGCAAGCAGTTCGACATCCTTCTTCCCTACCTGGTGGAATGGAAGGACGACCTCATCCTGCGCTGCGCCCGCGCGTACCTGCAGGTGCCGGACGAAGGCTTCCATCTCCCGTCGGGCGGTCTGCACGCTCCGGGTACCGCGCTGACAATCGAGCTTCAGGAGGACTCCGACGTCTTCGCCATGCTCCAGGCTCTGAACGCCGGAAGGATCATCTCCAAGGAGATGCTGTTCAAGGACGTCCATCCCGACGACCGCACGCGACTGGGAGAGCGCGCCGTGCTCAACCAGATCGACTGGATGCTCAGCGGAAACCCGTTCTTCTACGAGAACCGCCACACTTCTCCCCAGCCCGTGCCCGGCGGAACGCAGGCAAGGGGCGAGGAACAATGGATCTACTACAATACTCGCAAGTTCAGCGGCAAGAAGCTCGTCGTGAAGCCGGGCGGAAAGTACACGAGCAAGGACAAGGGTGTGTACAACATCCTCGTGTGGAGAGGCGCGGGCAGGTTTGACGGGCACGACATCAAGGCGGGCGACTTCTCCCGGGAGGAGCTGCTGGTGTCTCACGCCCGAGCAACGGTCCCCATCACCGTGGAAAACACGGGCCGGGGCGAACTTCACATCATCAAGTTCTTCGGGCCGGACATCAACCTGGATGTCCCGATGATTCCGCGCTACGGCAGCTGGCTCGGCGCGGGATGACAGAGCCGTTGCGAACGCGGCTTCCATCAGCTGCTGCAACGGGCCACAGGTGACAAGTAACACCACAATCTGTCCAACTTTTGGTTGACATCGTACACTTTATGTGATAGCGTGACTGGCAAGGACGGTCACCGTTGCGCCGTTTGCCCGGGGCAGGGAGATCCATGTCCTCCCAGGAGGAGAGCGCGACCTATGGAAATCGGGTTTGTTACTGACGGACTGGGGTTTCTCCCCTTCGCGGAGATGCTGGAGACGATCGTCTCGCTGGGTGTCACAAAACTGGAGATTCCCTGCGGCCCCTGGTCCAGCGCGCCGCACCTGAAGTTGGATGAGCTTGTGAGCAGCAAGGGCGCGCGCGACGACTATCGAGACCAGGTGAGAGCGGCCAATGCAGATATCGTTGCGCTCAACTGCTCGGGGAACCAGCTTGCGCCCGGCTCGGAGGGCGAAAGGAGCGAAGCGGTTGTGCGAAAGACCTTCGCTCTCGCCGAGGCCTGGGGCATCAGGAAGATCGTGATGACGTCGGGGCTGCCGGCGGCGCCCGGTGACAAGAACCCCAGCTGGATCGTGACGTCGTGGCCGCCAGCGGCGACCGAGATTCTATCGTGGCAGTGGAACGAGGTTGTCATACCCTACTGGCGTGAGACGGTTCGCCGCGCTCGAGATCATGGGATCGAGTGCATCGCCCTGGAAAACTGCGCCTTTCAGATCGTCTACAACGTCGAGACACTCCTGAGGCTGCGGGATGCCGCAGGCGAAATGGTGGGGATGAACCTGGACCCGAGCCACATGTTCTGGATGGGCGCCGATCCCATCGAAGCCGCCCGCACGCTCTCCGGCGCAATCCATCACGTCCATGCAAAGGACTGCCGGATTGAGCGCGGAATTGCAGGCGTGAACGGAGTGCTCGATCCAAAGACGGCGGAACATTTTGCCCGACGGGCCTGGAACTATGTCGCGCTCGGCTATGGCCACGGCGAGCAGTGGTGGAGGGAGTTCCTCGTTGTCGTGCGGATGGCGGGGTACGACGGCGTGATCAGCATCGAGCAGGAGGACCTCACGATGCCCGCCATTGTCGGCGTGCAGAAGGCCGTGTCGTTCCTGCGGTCTGTCCTCCCCGACCATCTGCCACAGGGGGACGCGGCACCGCGCCGCTGACCACGTGGAATCGGCCAGACGGAGAAGCGCATGAACGAGACCCTACGGATCATTCGAAGCAGAAGAAGCATCAGGGATTTCACCGATGAGCAGATCGGGAAAAAGGAGCTCGACTGGATTGTGGAGGCAGGGCTCTACGCCCCCAGCCACAAGGGCGTGCAGAACCTGCACCATACTGTCATTCAAAGCAAGGAGATGAGGCAAAAAGTCGACGATTGGATCGTGGACGAGGTCGAGAGAAGCGGAGACGAGAGTGTCAGAAAGATCGTGAGGCGGGGGAGCAACAGTGTCTTCCGGAACGCTCCGACCGTTGTCATCGTTTCAAGCGAGCAGAACGATCGATTCGGCATTGTCAACGCTGCCGCGGCAACAGAGAACATGCTCATCGCGGCGGAATCATTGGGAATCGGCTCCTGCTGGATAGGGATCCTGGAAATGCTCGCGGCGAGTCCACGCATCCGGGAATACGCAAAGGTCCTCATGCTGCCGGAGGGGTATGTCCCGCAGTTCGGAATCAACCTGGGATACAAAGCGTCTTCTGCGCCGGAAGCTCCGGAGAGGAAGCCGAATCTCGTCTCCTACATCTGAAGGCGGCTCAGCCCTTCAGCGCCCCACGCGACAATCCTTCGATGAATTGCCTCTGCAGCACGAGGTAGACGGCGATCAGCGGCAGGACGGTGAACAGCACGCTCGCGAACATGGTGGGCACGTCCGTCCAGAACATGGTTGCCATGTTCTGCAGGGCCACCTGGACCGTCATCTTGCGGTCGGAGGATATCAGGATGTACGGGAACAGAAACTCGTTCCACAACTACACGGACAGCAGGATCACGACTGTCGAGATGACGGGCCTCGACAGTGGTACAACGATATTCAAGAAGGTCCGAATCGGCCCGCATCCATCGATCTCCATCGAATCGAAGAGCTCGCGCGGCACACTCTTGAAGAAGCCTGTCATGAGCAGCACCGGGATGGGCAGGTAGGCGCCCAGATAGCAGAGGATCACCCCCGCCAAGGCGTTCAGAAGGTGCAATTGCTGAAGGAAGAGAAAGACCCTGACGATCACGGTGGTGGGGGGCACCATGATGCCGGCCACGAGAAACGCATAGATGACAGTCCCCCACCTCGTTATTTCCTCCAGCCGGGCAATGCCATATGACGCCAGGCCGCCGATGACGAGGATCCCCGCAACGCTCGACACGACGACGAAGAGCGTGTTCCGCAGGTGGACTGCGAACGCTCCGCCTTGCCACGCGCCTTGGCATAACTTTCCAGGACGGGCCGAGCCGGTAGCGATACGGGGTTCTGCATGTACGCGCTGTAGGTCTTGAAAGAGTTGCTCAAGATCGCCAGCACCGGGAAGACAACGACCACGGCGATAATTGTGATCACCGCGTATAGAATGACGTTCGATGCCAGACCTGGCCCCAGAGACCGTCGATCAACCATCAGGGCATCCTCCTCTCCCGGGCCCGAAGGAGAAACAGCACGGAGAATCCGAGCACGAGCGTCAGGACGAACAACGCCACGGCCACAGCGGCAGACACGCCGAACTGGCTGCCGGAAAATGCCTCCCACACGATGATCGTGGAAACCGTTGAGCTGATCCTCGGGGGCGTCGCGTGGTAGATCAACCATGGCTCGTCAAAAACCTTCAGGCAACTGATGAATATCAGGCAGAAGTTCACTGTGAGCGCAGGCGCCAACAGGGGGAGCGTGATATGGCGAAACCTGCGAAGGGATCCGGCGCCGTCGATGCTGGCGGCCTCCGTCAGCTCGGCCGGAATGGCCTTCAGACCCGCGATATAGATCGTCATCGATACGCCCAGCCCACCCCAGACAATGATCGCCGATATCACGAGCAGCGACACGACGTGGGTGCCGAGCCATGGGAGCGCAATCTTTCCGAGGCCGATCGCGCGAAGTGAATAGTTGACAAAGCCGCTCGTCGGATCAAGGAGACATCCGAAAATGATCGCACTCGCTACTCGAGAGATCACCACGGGCATGAACAGGAGGGCCTTGTACATCTCATTGAGCTTCCGGTCTCTCGCCAGAATCAGGGCGATGGCGAGCGACCCCACGTTGAGCACGATCGTCGTGACCACGGAGATGAACAGCGTGTTGCCAAGGGCCGTGAGCAATCTGCTCTCATCCCTCAGGAGAAAGGCGAAGTTGGCCAGCCCTACGAACACCTTCTGCGCAATGCCATCCCATTTGAAAAGGCTGAGCTGGAAGGTGCCAAGAACTGGATACACGAAGAAAAACGAGAAAAAGAAGAGTGCAGGGGCTGTGAAGGTGAGATATGCCGCAATCTTCCGCGTCCGTGATTCCGAGTGTCGTTTCATCTGCCAACCTTGCTAACGAGATCACCCGCCGGCACGCGCGTGTGCCGGCAGGGTGATCGACATCGGTACGATTCTCTTGCTTCGTCTGCTTCAGCAGGGCGTCCAGCTGCGTCGCGACATCCTGGGCCGTGCCGCCGGCGACCATCGTTTCCCGGATCACATCGAAGATCCGGCTCTGCACGTCACGACCGAAGGCAGTCGGCGTGTAGGGCTGCTGGTCGAAGCGAACGCTCCCCATCTGGTCGACGAACTTGCCCAGCTCGCGGATGCTCTTTGTCGCCCGCGTGTCGGGGATGAAATCGGAGGCGCCACGGATAGGAGTGCTTCCCCCTCCGGAGAACTGCAGGTGATCTGCCGCGACCTTCGGGGTACCCATCCATGCAAGCAGCTTGACCGCCGCCGCCTTTTCCTTTGCCTTGGTGTTGATTGTCAGGCCCTCGAGTACGGAGTCGATAATGGTCAGAGTCCCCTTGTCGTTCGCGGGCATGGGCATCGGCAGGATGTTCAAGTCCGGGTTCGCGTTTGTGAGCGATGAGTAGTACCAGGCCCCGCCAAAGAACATCGCTGCCTTGCCTGTGCCAAAATGACTCAAGGCCTGGTCGATGTTCGTGCCCTCCGCCCCATCCGGAATGTAGCCCTTCTTCTTGAAGGTCAGTATCCGGTCGACGGCTTTGAGGAAACCCGGTTCGCTGGAGAACGTGCTCGATCCTTTGAAGATGCGTTCTCCCATTGGCAAACAGTCGTTGCCGATGACCGCCCCGAACGTGTCCCACGCTGCGAACGTGGTGTTGTAGGCGTCCCCGAGCTCCCAGGTGACGGGGGGGGGTGACGCCATTGGCCTTGAACGTTTCACAGGCCGCCATCAACTCGTCCCAGTTCGTGGGGGGCTTGACCTTGTACTTGGCGAACAGATCGACGTTGTAGAAGGGCACGGCGTTGTGCGCGACGATCGGCAGCATGTAGTCCTTCTGGTCGACTGCGACCGTGTTGAGCACGCCCCGGGGGACGTTCTTCATGAAGGGCTGGCTGGACAGGTCCTCGAGGTAGCCCCCGTTGGCCGTCTCAACGATCTCCGCGCCTGAATGGATCATGATCACATCGGCGAGCTCATTTGCGGCGCGCCGAGTCTTGAACGCCGACTCCCACGCCCCGAGCATCTGCGCCTCGACCTTGATGTTCGGATTGGCTTTCGTGAACTCGGCGAACAGCGCATTGTACTCCGCCGTCAGCTCGCTGCGAAAGTGCATCAGCGTAACGGTGACCGGTTTGCCCTCTTGACTTCCGGCGGCAAACGACCCCGCCGTGCCAACGCAGAGCACCAGAACCAGAACCACGATTCGTTTCATCTGTACCTCCTCCTTGGTGAGCTTGAATCTGTACGCGACAATGCTTCGATCCACGACTCCATCCCTTGTGGGCCTCCTTTCTCAGAGCGTCAGGATCCGCCCTGCGTCTCTCGTTCCCCCGTCACTCCTGCATCAACCCGCGGTAGCTCTTTGCCAGCATTGCGAGTATCTCGTCGCTCGTTGCGACGCGTGGGTTGTTCCGATAGTCCGGCAGGACCATGCTGCTCGCCGTGAGCGGCGCCAGCTCAGCTTGGCTGACCCCCAAGGCTTCCAGGCACGTCGCGAGCCTGATGCTCTTGAGGAACGCGTCGACGGCCGAACAAGAACCCTCCGCGGCGACGGATTCTTCGACCCCATCGAGCGATCGGTCGAGTATCCGTCCCATCGCCGCGAACTTCGCCCTGGCGCACTTCCAGGTGAAGCGGGTGAACTCGGGATAGATCGCCGCGAGGGCTTCCCCGTGCATCACAGCCGGCCGAAATCCACCGATGGCCATGCCGATGCCGTGCGGCAGCGTGACCCCCGCGTTTGCGATGCACAGGCCCGCCAGGGTGTCTGCAAGGGCCATCATCTGGCGGGCTTCCCGGTCGTGCCCGTCCTTGACGGCGCGCGGGAGGTACGAGCCGACGATCCGCATCGCCTCGAGCGCCATCAGGTCGGTGTACGCAGATGCGGCGACATGGATGAAGGACTCGAAGGCGTGCGCAAAGACGTCGAAACCGGTAGCGGCCGTCACCTTCGGGGGAACCGTGCTCATCAAGTCCGGGTCGACGATGGCAAGGCGCGGGTAGATGTGCACGTGGAAGATTGCCGACTTGGTCTTCGTGGCAGTCTCCGTGAGCACCGCAACCTGGGTGACGTGGGAGCCGGTCCCCGAGGTGGTCGGCACCGCGATGACCGGCGGCGTTCTCTCCGTGGGAGCCTGTTTGAAGTAGAGATAATCCCACGCCGTGCCGGGATGAGTTGCCTCTACTGCGACTGCCTTCGCAGTGTCGATGCTGGAGCCGCCTCCAAGGCCCAGGATGACATCGACGTCCTCCCGCCTCGTCAGCGCCGCGCCGCGCGAAACGCTCTCGATGGTCGGGTTGGGGACGGCTCCTGAGAAATGCGTTGCCGCAACACCCGCCTCGCGGAGGCTCTCCAGGACGGCATCGAGATGCGGGCTGCAGACGGGAAGGTTGCTGCCCGTCACCACCAGGCACCGATGTCCGATTGAGGAGACAGCCGTTCCCACCTCCTTCACTCGGCCGCTGCCGAATCTGATCTGCGTCGGTTGGTAGTAGCTGAAGCCAGTCATCGCGCTCTCCTCGTGAACCCGCCGGACTCTCTCAGTGGTGGAGGAGCTCGGGGTGAAAGACGAAACGGTTCAAGGCGAGGGAGACGGCGCCAAAAAGGGCCGCGTCCATGCCCAAAGCCGAGGGCTCCACCACCGTCGAAGCCCGGATCACGTCCATGGCATGGACCTCGAACTCACGCCGGACCGGGCCCAGCAGCGTGGCGCCTGCCGGTCTCCGCGCAATGCCCGCTCCGCCAACGCGCGCGCCGTGATCCACTCGCCTCGGCGCGGCTTCAACACTTCCTGTGCGCGCCGCTCGATCGCATGCCCCGACGACACCGTCTCGAGGCACCCCGTTTTGCCGCAGTAGCACTTCGTTCCTGGTCGCGTCACGAACAAGTGACCGAACTCACTGTGATTGTCGTAGACCTGACTGTTGGCGATGATCGCGGAGCCGACCCCGTACCCCACGTTCACGTAAAAGGCGTTCCGCAATCCGCGGGCTTTGACAAACCATTGTTCGCCCAGAGCCATGGCCCGCGTGCAGTTGTCCACCGCCACGTCCAGGCCTGTCGCCTCCCTGATCAACTCTCCCAGAGCCACCTGCTTCCAGTTGAAATCAGGGGAGAAGCGGACTACACCCGAGCTGGATTCCACGATACCCGCCGCTGACATGCCGACGCCGAGCACCGAACCGCCGGAGGATTTTTCCGTCCTCAGGAGCTCACCGACAATGGAACCGACCTGAGAAACAACGCTTCGAACACTGCGACTCGTCGGCGTGGCCCTGCGGCAACGGGCGAGCAGGCGGCCTCCAAGGTCGCTCAGCGCCCCGTTGATCGCCGTTGCACCGATGTCGATGCCGATCACACGCTTGCGCTCCGTATTGAGAGAAAGAAGAATCGGCTTTCGGCCGCCGGAAGGCTGCGAGGTTCCCTCTCCCGTCTCCACGAGGAGGTGATCGCGCACTAATTCGCTCACGATGGAGGAAATGGTGACCTTGCTGAGATGCAGTCGGTGCACGAGATCCGCACGGCTGGTCTTCGCGTTGCCCCTGAACGCATTGAGGACGATCGCGCGGTTCAATTCCCGGGCATGCTCCGGGTCGCCGGTACGCTGAGAAGATGTCAACGCCTGCCTCCTTCGTATCGACTGCACGAAGCGGTGCGTGGATCTGGGGGCCGAGCTCGGAGTGAAAGTGGTCCAGATCGCCGCAGGAAAGACCCTTTCGGATCCCGACGAGGCAGACGCCTGGGTGAAGGCGGGCTGGAAAGAGGTCTACGAGCACGCGATGTCCCGCAATATCGTCCTCGCGACGGAGCTGGCCGAGGAGCAATACGTGGCGAGGCCGTCGGAAGCGATCGATGTGCTGAAGGCCATCGGCGCCACGCCGGATCATTTTGGCATGGTGATGGACATCAGCCACATGTGGGTCCAGCGTCTAGACGTTCCCGAGCAGATCCGTTTGCTTGGCAAGGAACGGATCAAGGTCGTGCACGTGGACGACATGAAGAGGTACAAGCACTTCCACCTGCCGATCGGCGAGGGATCGATCGATATCTTGGCGGCTCTGAAGACCCTCAAGCAGATCGGTTACGATGGCTACCTGATGATCGAGATGTACAACTTCTACGACGACCCGGAGCCGTGCATGAAGAAATGCGTCGCGAATCTCAAGCGGCTCCTCGACAAGGCCGGTATTGACTACTAGCGCCAGGGCGGCGTGTCCGCTGTACTGTCGTGAAGGCAGCTCGGGCCGGCCTATGAATAGCAGGCCCGAGCTCGCCGTCTCCCGGAATACCTCCGGGGCCCGATCACGCCTTCCCGAGCGTCGGCGCTTCCTGCTGTAGCGACGGAAGCAGGCGCTTTCCGAAGATCGCCAGGGCGAGAACCGAAATCAGTGGAACGGCCGCGTATCCCAGGAAGAGCGTGGCGAAACCATGGGCCTGCAGGATGTACCCGCCCACGGAGCTTGCAACGAATGTCGGCAAGCCGATTCCGATGGCGTTGTAGACCGCCATCCCGGTTGCGCGCCGCTCGGGGGCAACCGTGCGATTCACGTAGGCCACGGCCGCAGTGTGGAATGTCCCGAACGTGAACGCGTGCAGGAGCTGGGCCAGGCCGACCACCACGATCGACGGCGCCACGATGAAAAGACTCAGGCGAAGGGTGATGGCGATCATGGAAACAATGAACATCGTGCGAAGACCCCATCGCTGAATCAGGGAACCCGAGAAGAAGATCGTTATCATCTCCGCGAACGGGCCAATCGCCCAGAACAAGCTGATTCCATAGTTGGGAAAGTACTGCTGGAGAAAGAGGGAGAAGAAGGAATAGTAGGCTCCGATTCCGAACCGGCCGAGGAAGATGAGGAAGATGACCGCCCAGAAGCGCCCATCGATCCCGTCGGCGCTCCATGATGCCTTGGCCGATTGGGAGGTGCGACGGGTGTTGGGCGAGGCAGGAAAGGNNTGGAGAACGCCACCAGGATTGGGCGCGAAGAGGTCCCGCTGACAACGTGACTGAACTGGAAGAAGAGCGAAATCACGATGAAGCCGAGGCTGCCGGCCATGCGCAGACGGCCGTACTGACGCACGTTGCTGGATATGATCCTGCCGACCAGCCCATCCTGGAGAGGGATCGCGGCGCGGTAGAATGCGCCCAGCGCGATGATGCACACGATGTACACCGGGAAGAACGTGGTGAACTCCATTGCAGCGAACACCACGATTGACGCCAGAAGGCATATCGCGATCAGACTGCGATAGATCCCCTTGAAGTCCGCCAGCCGTCCCAACAGCAGCGGTCCGGCGACACCCGCCAGCTCGAGGCATCCGAGCAGGATGCCGATCTGGGATGACGAAAGGCTTCGCGCTTTCAGGTACAGCTGCAGGTACGGGGCGAGAATCGCGTAGGTGATAAAGAGGAGGAAGTAGTTTGTAAACGCGACCGTCTTGATTCGCCGGGGTGTCATGAGGGCGCAGTTTATCAGCACTCGCGGCGACGGTCCAGAGGATTTTGCCTATTTTCGGTCATTTGATGACATTGATTATCTTGACAAGTCCAACTATTTGGCGCATCATCGCGAACGTCCGCTGGTGGTGCGGCGAGGGGGAGCATCATGAAAGAAATGGGCGTTGCGCTTCAGCTCTATTCGGTCAGGGACGCCGCCGAGAAAGATTTCTATGGCACCCTCGGCCAAGTCAAGACAATGGGCTACGACTACGTCGAGTTTACCGCTGATTTCTACGGTCATACCGCCGCAGAAGTCCGGAAGGAGCTGAACCGCCTGTCACTGGAAGCGGTGTCCTGTCACATCCCCTTGGACAACCTCGTCGCTGACCTGGATGGAAACCTGAAAGCCTTGGCAACCCTGGGGTGCCGGTATGTTGCTGTGCCCTGGTTGGATGAACCCCGCCGGCCGGGTACCCCCGGATATGCCGGGGTCGTTGAAGCGATCAAGAGGATCGGGAAGGGGTGCCATGATGCGGGAATGACTCTTCTGTACCACAATCATGACTTTGACTTCGTAAAGCTCGGGGGGGAATACGCCCTTGATGTTCTTTACAGCTCTGTTCCCGCCAAGTACCTGCAAACTGAGATCGATACGTGCTGGGCGAAGGTGGCGGGAGTGGATCCCGACGCGTACATTCGCAAGTACGCGAAAAGATCCCCTATTGTGCACCTGAAGGACTACGTTCTGTCCGGCACCCTGAAGCCAGGCAGAATGTATTCGCTGATCGGCGCGGACGGCAAAGATGACTCCTCGGTGGACGACGCAGGGAGCTTCGATTTCCGACCTCTTGGCCTCGGCATGCAGGACATTCCCGCCATTCTGGCCGCATCCCGGGACGCGGGGACGCTCTACGTTGTAGTGGAACAGGACCGTTCGAGTGATCGCCCTTCGCTTGAAGCGGCGAGACTCAGCCGGGAGTACCTTCGCAGTCTGGGTCTGTAGCGCCCGCGATATCGGTTGCGATGCCAACGGGAAGGTGGCCGACACCGCGTGGAATGAGATTGAAGTTTTTAGAGGTTTCTGTAAGAATTGCTTTCTGGCGTGGACGACCTTGACGAGAATGAGTAGATCCAATATTCTCCGCTTTGTGCTGACGATGTTATCGAAAATTGTATGCGGATAACAACCAATGGCGCTATCAAGACTAAATTTGGCTGGTCCGGCTCCGCGGCGGTAGCCAAGATCTTCGAAATCATCAGGATCGATGGTCCGATCACCCGACTGGGCCTGGAAAACAGGACCGGAATCTCGCGTTCAGCGATTGCTCTCCACGTCAACGTGCTTCAATCGATTGGCCTCATCAAGAGAATCGGCGGTCACATCGAAGGCGAGGGAAGGCGAGGCCGAAGCTTTGCGGTCAACGAAAGCGGAGGCTACTTCGTCGGAATCGATCTGGACAGAACACTGGAGCGGGTTTCGGTCGGCCTGTTCAACTTGAGCCTTGCCATAATCGGGGAATCTTCGAAGGTTTTCCCCTGGCACGTGATGGGCCAAGAAAAGCTCATGGACCAGATCATCCTCCTGATACGCCGGCTTCTGGAAAGCTATTCCGTTTCCGAAAAGCGGTTCTGGGGTATTGGAGTGTCTGTCCCGGCTCCGGTCAATCCTCAGACCGGAGATATCGTTTTCGCCCCTTTTCTCGGCAGGACGCAGGACTCGAGCTTCAGCAAGCTTTCACGCTCCTTTTCCTGCCCGATTCGTGTGGAAAACGACTCGAACGTCATGGCCATGGCGGAAATGGGCAAGGGAGTTGCGCGCGGCGTAAAGGACTTCATCTTTCTCCGGGTCGGGCACGGCGTTGGCGCGGGAATCGTTGCAGGTGGGATGCTCTACCGGGGTTTTCGCGGCTTTTCCGGTGAAGTGGGTCATACCATCTTCGACGGCAGCTCAAAGGTGTGCGTCTGCGGAAACCAGGGATGCGTGGAAACCGAAGCGGGATCAGACGCGGTGCTCGAGGAGGCGGCCCTGCTCGCGAAGAAGGACAGCGGAAGCTACCTCGCCAAGCATCTGGACTCTTACAATGGTATCACTTTGAGAGATATCGGCATCGCTGCGGGAGCAGGAGACGAAGCCTGCATGAAGCTCATCAAGAAAACGGGAGAAGCGCTCGGGGTGGCGGTGTCCAGCCTGGTCAATGTGCTGAACCCGGAGCTCATCGTCGTGGGAGGGCCCACAACCGACCTCGGCGAGATGCTTCTCACCTCAATGCGGCAGTCCCTCATGCGCCGCACGCTGCCGCAGTCGACGTCGGAGCTGGTCGTGCGGCGCACCAAGCTGGGAGACTCCATAGGCATGGTGGGCGCCGCCTATATGGTGCAGGAA
>PMZS01000178.1 GCA_003170115.1 Spirochaetaceae bacterium | reverse complement strand
TCCCGATGAGCAGGGTCGAGCTGATCGTAAACGGCGAGATCAGGCAGTCCACCGCCGTGGATCAGTGGGATGCGCGGGGAAACTTCCCGTTGAAGCTGGACCGCTCCTCATGGGCGGCGCTGCTCGTCCGCGGCAGATATCCCGACAGGCCCGAGATCGTGGCCGCGCACTCATCGCCTGTGATGATCGAGGCGGGAGACAGTCCCCTGTTCGCTGCCGCGGATGCGCTGACGATCCTCGAGCAGATCGAGGGGACTCTTGCGTACCTGGACACGGTGGGAACACGCGCGGACACCGCGGCGTACAAGCGAATGAGGCTGGTACTGGAATCGGCGCACAGGAGTCTCCACAACCGCATGCACCAGGCAGGCCATTTCCACGAGCACACGACGGCACGGGACCACGAGGGCCACACGCACGGGTAGATCGCTGGCCGAGCTTGTCTTTCTGCCCCGGCCCCGGGAGATCCACGCGCGTGAGGGCGGCTTCATGCCGCGCCAGGGCACGCGGATCGTCCTGTTCGGAGAAGCGATGTCACTGTCACCGACCGTGAAGCGCGTGCTCGGCGGGGAGTGGGCCGTGGGAGCAGAGCCCGCGGGCAGCGGCACACCCTGCATCGTGATGAGGGTGGGGGAGGGCAGCCNNGGCTGACCTTCGATTCCGCCGGGATCGAGGCGGCCGGTGCCGACCTGGCGGGTCTCAACCACGCCGTGGTGACACTGGAGCAGGTGCTCCGGCAATGCACATTGTCAGTTCCGGCAGGAGTGATCGTAGACTGGCCTGATTTCCCGGTTCGGGGAGTGATGCTCGACATATCGCGTGACAAGGTGCCGAGCATGGACACGCTCCGTTCCCTGGTGAATCTCCTGACGGGCATGAAGATCAACCACCTCCAGCTCTACACCGAGCACACCTTCGCGTACTCGGGGCACCCCGAGGTGTGGGCGGATGCCAGCCCCATGACGGCGGAACAGGTGTTGCTGCTGGATGCGTACTGCCGCGAGAGGTTCATCGAGCTGGCGCCCAACCAGAACTCCTTCGGGCACCTGCAGAAGTGGCTCACACTTCCGCGGTACCGTGAGCTTGCCGAATGCCCTGAGGGTTTCGACTGGCCATGGGGCGGCCGAAGCGAGGAGCCCTTCAGCCTCGATCCTTCCAATCCCGGCTCACTCCTGCTCCTGGAAGAGCTCTTCGACGAGCTGCTCCCCAATTTTGGCAGCAGGCTTTTCAACGTCGGCTGCGATGAAACCTTCGATCTCGGGCAGGGCCGCAGCAGGCAGCTCTGCGAGCGCGTCGGGAAAGGGAGGGTGTACCTCGACTTCCTGTTGAAGATCCACCGGCTCGTGGGAGCGCGAGGACGCACGATGCTCTACTGGGGGGACATAATCATGGAGCATCCGGATCTCGTGCCTGAGCTCCCCGCGCACGCCATTGCCCTGGAGTGGGGCTACGAGGCTCAGCATCCCTTCGATGAGCACGGGGCGAAGTACCGTGCCTCAGGGGTGCCCTGGTGGGTCTGCCCCGGCACCTCCTCCTGGAACTCTTTCGCCGGACGCACCGAGAACTGCCTGGGGAATCTCCGCGCGGCTGCGCGCTCGGGCCTTGCGCACGGCGCGACCGGGTTTCTGAACACGGACTGGGGTGACAACGGTCACTGGCAATTTCTTCCGGTGAGCTACCTCGGCCTTGCCGCGGGCGCGGCGCTTTCGTGGTGCCTGCAGGAGAGCGTGCAGACCGATTTTGCCCGGGAGCTTGACACCCACGTTTTCCGAGATCGTGCCGGGGTGATGGGCGGACTGGCCCGGGACCTCGGCAACGCGTACATGCGCACCGGACTCCGCATCCACAACGAGAGCGCGCTCTTCCAGGTCCTGCGGCACCCCGATCGCCGAAAACCTCCGGAAGGACTGCGCGCCGACGCCCTTGCTGAAACGCGCCGCTGGATCGAAACGGTTGCGGCCCGGCTGGACGGGGCCCGGATGGATCTGCCGGATGCGGCGCTCATCAGCGATGAGTACGCACTCACCGTCCGCATGCTTCTCCTTGCCTGCGACCGTGCTTCCGTCCTGCTCGGGGCGGAAGGAGCAGGAGAAGGCACCGGCATGAGAGAGCGGATTTCAGATATCATCGGTGAGTACCGGAGACTCTGGCTGGCGCGAAACCGGATCGGCGGTCTTGCGGACAGCGTGCAAAGGCTTGAGGCCCTCTCTTAAATATAGTTCAGTCCGCAGGCCGGAAGGGGCAGGAGGGACTCGCGCTCCACGGAGCCAAAAACAAGCGCCGCAAGCTCCTCGGGCGTCGTGGACGGAATGTCGCGGATCGAGAACCCGGCCGCCAGGAGACGCGGCTTGATCGCCTTGAAAAATGCCGGCGGATCGATGATTTTCAACGTGCCGTGCATTCCCACACCGCGGCGCACGCAGCCGACGGACTCAGCCAGAAAGCTCATCTCCGCAACGGAGGCCGGAGTCTCGATCTCCAGGCATTCGGCATCCGATGCACCGAGGATCTCGGAAGCCGCTGCGAGGATTGCGGGGCGGGACCCTGCGATTTCCCGTGCAAGAAGGGCTCCCGGTCCTGTCTGCGGATCCGAATCCGAGATGCACAGGTACCCCGCGGTCCTCTCGCCCACGCGCACTACCCATGTCCGGGCGGGCCGGCAGTGCAGCGCACGCGTCCGCAGGAGGGCGGCCATCTCTCCGGGGGCACGCACGAATCGGACCCTCTCCTGTCGGTGCAGAGCCTCCAGTTCCGGCAAGTCAGCTTCAGTCCATTCCCGCACCCGGTATGAAACCGGGGGGGCCTGTTGTCGCGCTCCAGCCGTATCACGCTGAACAGTCCCGTGTCCATGAAGCCCATGCGCCGGTAAAGGCCCCGGTCTCCTGAGATCAGGACCAGGGATACACCTTGCGCGGAGGCGACTGAGAGGCAGTCATCGATGAGTCGTGCAGCGAATCCCTTGCCGCGGTTACTCATCCCGCGTGCAGACCGAGCCGATGCACGCGGCGCGGACCACGACGTCGTCTATCCGGAGGTCGTGCACGGTCATGCCGGCCAGGGAAACCGGCGTGCCGTCATCGACAAATACCCGGAGATTGACGGCATTGACCGCCAAGAAGAGCGTGGGGAAAACCCTTCCCATGTCGATGCCGCCGTCGGGGTAGAAGACCCTGTTGGACAGGCCCACGACGGCCGGGAGCTCCCCCTCCCGTGCCGCCCTCGGTCCCTCGATCATGCCGCACTATACATGAATGCCCGGGCGTGTGCACACTCGGGCCATGAAGAAACGACCAGCCGTGAAAGACTGGCTGCCCCTTGCGCGCACCGACCGCGGCGCGGCCGCGGCGTGTTCTGGCAGCACAATACATCATCAGGTGTCCCTAAACCGGAGGTCGAAGGCTCCCCTGTCTATGATCATCTATCGGCTCTGGTGATCTTGCTTCGGCGGCTGCGCGGGAGCACCCAAGATCGCTCTTGTGTTCGCTTTTCGCCCGTTGACGGAGCCGTCTCCCGGTCCCTGTTTTTGGCAATGTCCTCTTCGGTGTCCCCGGAAAGAATGAAAACAAGGTGAGCGTGGAAGGCGCTTGCCTCCCCCCCTGCTCGGCACGTCGTGAAAGATACTCAACGAACGGAGTACATGATTCGGCGTCCCAAATCTCATCGATTCACATCGCATGCAATAAGGGAACAAAAGACGCGTCGTGATATCTGA
>PMZS01000308.1 GCA_003170115.1 Spirochaetaceae bacterium | reverse complement strand
TTTGGCAGTGCTGCCCGCGGATAACAATCATATTCTATTGTTTTGCCAAGAAATCTCGCTGAGGAATTGATTGGGTAGGAGAGCGAAATTTCTGCTTTGAGGCACAATTCGCAAGCAGCGAAATCTTGTCCCCGTAATTGAATCTGGGCGCGGACAGAAATGTGCCCAGGAGGCGGTTATGATGTCTTTTTCTCAGTTCTTGAAGGAGGTTTGCGAGATCCCTCCTGATAAGCTCGCTCAGTATGAGCGATGGGTCGCGATGTATCTGGAGCGACTGAAATCGACGTGTGTGAGCTCTGAAGACGCCTCGCCTGCGCCATTTCTCGAGTCTCTCGGCCCGAAGGTCGAAAAGTGGCAAGTCGCGCAGGCACGGCGGGCCGTCCAGCTCTACTGGTACTACAAGCAGAGAACGACAGATGGAGGGGGACTAGGGAACGCGTCCAGGACGCAATTGGCTGGGGCCCCTGCCCGGAATAGCAAACCGGTTCTCACTCCTTCGGACCACGCGATTCTCAACGAGCTGCAGCGCGTAATCAGGCTCCATCACCTCGCCTATCGAACGGAGAAAACCTACCGGTCGTGGGCGGTCAGGTTTCTAATCTTTGCACAGGGGAGAAATGGAGCACGTCCGAGCCAGAAGCACCTCAAATGTTTCCTGTCGCACCTTGCCGTGGAACGAAAGGTTTCTGCGTCTACTCAGAAGTTGGCTTTCAACTCCCTTCTCTACCTCTTCAGGAATGTCATCGCTGTCCCTGTTCAGGGGCTGGAATGCGTCGTGCGTGCTCGGAGCGGCAAACGACTTCCCGTTGTTCTTGCAGTCGAGGAGGTGCGGCAGGTTCTGGCCAAGCTGCAGGGAACCGACCGCCTCATGGCCTCTATTATTTACGGAGCGGGGCTTAGGTTGGAAGAGTGCCTCTCGCTGCGAATCAAGGACGTGGATTTTGCGCGTTCCTGTCTCACGATTCGCTGTGGAAAAGGGAACAAGGACAGGGAGACCGTGCTTCCAGAAAAAATGGTCTCCGCCCTCCGAAGTCATATTGAGAAGGTGGGAGTGATCTACGAAAGCGACCGGCAGAAAGGGATCGCCGGGGTCCAGCTTCCCGAAGCGCTCGGACAGAAGTTCCCCGCCGCGGGGAAGGAGTGGGGCTGGTTCTGGGTGTTTCCTTCGCAAAGGCTTTCCATTGATCCGCGGTCGGGGGATGTGCGCAGGTACCATGTGTATCCCGCGAGCTTCCAGGGTGCGTTCAAGCTTGCCGTCGCCAGGGCGGGGATTGTGAAATGCGCCACCGTTCACACTCTCCGTCACAGTTTCGCAACGCATCTCGTAGAGCGCGGGTACGACATTCGCACGATCCAGGAACTGCTGGGGCATTCTGATGTATCGACAACGATGATCTACACGCATGTGGCCAGCAGGAACAAGCTTGGGGTGACAAGTCCCGCTGACGCTTTGTAAGGCTCTTCAGGTTGACTTCAAGACCGAGAAGACTTTCCGGCTGTCGAAGGTCGCCGAAACGACTCGACGACGTTATCTGACATATTTTGCACACTGGAGGGTGCAAATCAATGGTTTTCGCAACTATTTAAACACGTTGACACGCCGTGCCTCGGGCACTATCGTGGCAAAAACAGCCATTTGCCGAGGTGTGGGCCATGATGGAAGTGATCCGCCTGCTCGCCCCTCTCCTGCTGGTTCTCCCTGTGCCGACCCTGCTGGCTGCTGAGCCCGAGGCGCGCGCACGCATCGCCCTGTTCGAGCCGGTCTGTCCGGAAGCGGATTCGACACTTACCGCCGTTCTCGCCGCGGTGGCCGACACCGTCGAGCTGATCCTCGCCTGCCTGGATCGCTACAAAATCAAACGGCTCCCGCCGGCTGATCCCGCGGGGGAACTGCAGAAAATCCGCGCCTACTGCGCGGAGAACCGCATTGACCAGGCCATCGGGGGAAGCGCAAGCGCCCGCAAGGGAGGCGGATACGCCTTTCGGCTGGTGGTGTACGACCGCCGCGCGGATTCCATCACCGTGGTCCGTGAAGGGGCGTCGACCGGTGAACTGGACTTGTTCGACGTGACGGACGCCCTGGTGGCTTCTCTGCTTGAAGGACTGAGCGGGACCCACATGTTTTTCGGCTCCCTTGCGGTGAAGACAGACCCGCCCGGAGCCAACGTGTCGGTGAACGGGAGAGACGTGGGCGCTGCTCCGGTTGCGCTGCGGGGTCTGCCGGTCGGATCTCTGAGGATCTCCGCGCGCGCCGCCGGGCGTGAGGATGCCGAGACAACGGTGGCGATCACTGACGGTGCGGCAGCAAGCGCATCGCTCAGCCTTGCACGGAGCACGGGAAAATGCTCGATAGCAGTGCCCGATGACGCGGCGGTGGCCATTCGCAGCAAGGAGATCGGGGAGAAGGTGATCCAGGGTTCCGGGGCTGAGGTGGAGCTTCCCACGGGCTTGTACGAGGTGCAGGCAAACTGCCCGGGGCTTGCCCCCATGTCCGAGCAAATCACCATTCGCCGCGGAGAGACCTCTCGCTGGATGCCCTGGCCGAAGGGATACCTGGCCGTGGAATCGAACCCGCCGGAGGCAAGGATATTCATTGACGATGAGGACAGGGGCGTCTCGCCGCCTGTTGTCGAGGTGGAGCCGGGATCTCTGCACAAGGTGGAGCTGCCGAAGGTGAAGTACCAGGCCTATCGTGCGGACGTCAATGTCGATTCAGGAAGCAAGACGAGCTTTGCGGCGGTTCTGACGCCTCTTCCCGGTTCGATCCGGGTGGAGACGAACCTCAGCGGAGCAAACGCCCGCGTGGAGGGGATCTGGAAGTCTACACCCTGCACATTTGAGGGTCTTGCCCCCGGACCGCATGAGGTAACGATCAGGCCACTCCTCGTGAGGAGAAGGTACTTTGCCTGCGAGGGAAACATCACGGTGAGCGTGAAGCCCGCCGAGGTGACGACGCTCTCGAAAACTCTGATTCCTGGCACGGCATACATGCAGCTGTTCGACGCTCCGCCAGACAGCATCATCACGGTGGACGGAGCGAAAATGGACACGGCCCTGGCAAGGACTGCGGGCGTTGAAGTCCCCCCGCGGGCACGCTGGACATCGCGGTGACAGGCCCGATGCTGCAGAAATGGCGAGGGGGCGTTACAATGTCGGACGGCGGCCATGTGCGGTGGAGCGTGGGGTCCCTTATCTGCTCGCTCCCGCGAAGAACCGTGAAAGTGGACGGGAATACCGACGACTGGGCCGGGCTCTGGCCCCAATGGAACGCGCCCATGGTGACAGACAGGCACCCATTTCAGCCCGGTACGCAGATGACGAAGGCTTTCGTGTGCCGCGATGACAAGTTCCTCTACAGCAATTCTAAATTTGAGGTC
>PMZS01000094.1 GCA_003170115.1 Spirochaetaceae bacterium | reverse complement strand
CCCAAACAATCCAAAACCCGGGAGTCAAGGATTGAAAAATGTATGCAGCAGATTCTCAATGGAAAGGGATTAAATGACTAGTAGATTCGATGAGAAAATATATCAATCAAGCTTTAAGATAGCACCTCACTTTGCGTTCCGTTGACACCAAATGGATAGCCTGATTACAACAAGTTCTGTTTCATGGTAACCATGTTTCTCATCCGCTTTTCGCGCTCATCGGGAATGGAAACAATAGGCAATTCCTTATTGAGACTTCGATGGCTGGTAGGAGGAAACTAATGCCCGATCGTGCAGCCTGAGCTTTCGTATCCTTGCGAGGCAAGGGCAAAAAGCTGCACGCGAACCTTGTTGCCGGCGAAGTGATCATCTGCTCCGCCGCCCCTCGATGGGACGAATGACCGTCGGAAACACTGAAAGCCCCCGCAGCCAAAACGCGGCCGTCGGCTTACCAATGCCCTCTTAGGTGTCCCTAAAATCTTTCGATGGTGTCTCTGGCAGGGCAATTTGGTCAGCCGATTCGCGACAGCCGTAAAGTAACGGCACCGTGCGGACAAGTGATGTCCAAGGAGTCCTTGACATCGGCGCCTTTGGGGGTGACCGCCATTGCAAGTCGGTTGGCATTCAGCGCACTCAACGCCTGGCAACACATTCCCACTGGTCCTGGCGTTCGCCCATCGAGTTCGTAGGCTTCGCCCCTTCTTGTCTTAGCCACTCCGGGACATACTCCGGTATCCGTTCTAACTTCTACGACTTCACACTTAATACGGTTGAACATACATCATACCTTCGTCATGGATCGTTTGAGTGCTTCGGTTCCCGGCTTTTGCGTCTGACATTCCTTGAGGAGTCCAGGCGGACAGTGGGCGGTTCCCTTTCCTCCTGGCTGTGGTCTGACCCACCCGCCAAAGAGCTTGGCCAAGCCCTTGCCGTAAGACTCAAGTGCATCACCATCCACTTCATAATGCATCCAATAGCCGGTCTTCTTGGCTTTCACCAGCCCAGCCTCCTTGAGCACTCGCAGATGCTGAGAAACCGCAGGCTGAGTCAACTTGAGGCGTTGGACAATCGTATTTACGCACTGCGGATGTTCTTTCAGGAGCAGAAGGATATTGATCCTGTGCTCCGAAGACAGCGCGCTGAAAAACCGAACTTGATCTTCCATATGATACCTCCTTCTCAATGCATATAAGTAGATGCTGATATACTAATACACTTTCTGATCGCTGTCAAAGGTTTTCTCGCGGCAAAGTCATCTCGAACCAGAGAGAAATCGCTTGACCTTGGAACCAATTCCAGGGTTTAGAATACCTCCATGACGACCAACGGCTGCCTGCGCTCAGGTGCGCTTGCCCACTTGGCTGGTGTGAGCACGGATACACTACGCCACTACGAGCGCAAGGAATTGCTCACTCCCAGGCGCTCACCCAACGGATACCGCGAGTATTCTCCCGAAGCGCTCGCACGCGTAAGACTCGTTCAGAACGCCCTCTCGGTCGGGTTCGCACTTGATGAACTAGCCAGGTTCCTCAAGCTGCGCGACCAAGGCGGCGCCCCCTGCCGCCAAGTGCGTGCTCTAGCCACAAAGAAGCTTGAAGACCTTGACGAACGAATAGCCACCTTGACTGCATTGCGCGACGATCTGTGCTCCATTCTCGAAGATTGGGACACGCGCTTGGCAAAGACGAAAAACGGCGGTCGGGCTTGGTTGTTGGAGTCGCTGGCCGCCGATACGCCGAAGAAAAAAAACCACAACTACTTGGGAGGTAAGAAATGACTCCGGACAAGAAGGACACTAGAAAAGGTGGTCGCGGGTACCTTGTAGGCGGCTTGGCGCTCGTCTACTTCATCGCCGCTCTTGAAATTGTGATCATGATCAGCCCGTTCGCCTTTTTCTTCTACTCTGCCTTCAACCCCATTCTGTTGGGATTGAACGGGTCGGTTTGGACGCGATGGCTGACTGCGTTCTTTCTGCCACACATGATTGTTCCACCCACTCCCCTCCTCATAGGTCTTCGAGTGCTCGGTTCGATCTTGTTTATCGCAGGAACACTCATTTTTCTCATCTGCGCGGGACAGGTTTACCTCGGCAAGATTTTCAGATGGGGAGTGGCGAGTCGCGGACTATATGCAATCGTGAGGCATCCCCAGTACACGGGTTTGGCAATGGCGGGAATCGGACTCACGATTCTCTGGCCTCGATTCCTGACGCTGATGTTCCTAGCGGTGATGATGTTTCTCTACTACCTCCTGGCGAAGGACGAAGAGCAGCGGATGCTGAGGCGTTACGGCGAGACCTATAGGGAGTATCTTGAACGAACTGGCATGTTCCTCCCGCGCCTGACTGCCAGGCACGCTCCCGTGCGACCATTAGTGCCGTGGAAGGTTCTCGTCCTTGTCGTTGCGCTGATCGCTGGCGCCGCGGTTGTGGGATTCGGTTTACGGGCGTACACCGTCGCACACTTGCCGCTGAAGGCTATCGACGGAATCGATGTGATAGGCGTCCTCCCCAATGACATGCCCATGGTGGAAGGGCTACTCAAAGGCGCGCTGGACGATCCGAACGTGGCAGAAAAGCTGCATTCGATGCAAGCGGCAAGCGAAAGCCGTATCCTCGCTTATGTTGTGCCTGTGAACTACATCATGCAAGGAATGATCGCCGACACGGGACCCGAGTGGAGGCTCTTTCAACGCCATCAGACGTTTGCGATGATCTCTGACTACATCCTCAATCCCGTCGGTCACCTGCAGGGCGGCCACATGGGTCACACTGCTCCAATGACGCCTAACAGCCCAGAGGTGCAAAGAAGAATCATCTTCATCGAGGTGAGCGGTAAGAAGCCACTGACGACTCCTTCCGCCGACTTCGGAATCAACGATAGGCGTACCCCGCACTTTTTCGTGGACATCCACCTTCACACGAACCAAGTTCTTCAAGTTCGGGATACGCCGCAGGGCACTGGCTGGGGAGACGTGCCCACTCCGATGTTCTGAAAGGTGCGGCTGGAGGCCCTGAGCAGTGGGCGGCTAACAGCCGCTCCGGACGCGTGAGTCATACTTTGAGGAAGAGGTGTTGTAATGAAAATCGAAATCTTGAGTATGGGCTGCCCGAAGTACATCAGCACTGAGGAGAACCTAAGGAAAGCGCTTGCAGAGCTTTCGCTTACGGCGGACATCGAGAAAGTGACTGATATTCAAGCGATCCAAAAGCGAGGCGTCAGGCTGCCTGCTCTTGTGATTGACGGGAAGCTTGTTCTGCAAGGGAACATTCCCACTGTCGAGCAATTGAAGCTGCTTATCAGAGAGGAATCAAAGCAGCAATGAAAAGAAACTCCGTCCCTGCCTTGCCACCCTGCAGGAGTCCGGACTTTGCCAGCAGATGAAGAGAGGGTACCCAGCAGGGAGGACTCTCGACCTACACCGCTTCAACTCTTTCTTGCCTTCCTCAGTCTAGGCGCAACTGCGTTTGGCGGGCCTGCAATGGTGGCACACATTCGCGTGATGGCGGTAGAAAAGAAGCGATGGCTGGATAATGAGACATTCCGCAACGGTGTAGCTCTGTGCCAGACCATTCCCGGTGCGACCGCCATGCAAACAAGCGCCTATGTGGGGCTGCAAACCAACGGGGTGGGCGGTGCAGCCGCCAGCTTCATCGGATTCGGACTTCCCGCGTTCCTCCTTATGCTTGTCTTTTCGACTCTCTATACGCGATTTCATTACCTGCCAGCCGTCGTCTCAGCCTTTGGCACTCTTGACGCTCTCATCGTCTCCTTGATTGCTCACGCCGCTTATACTTTCGGAAGGACATACTTGAAGAAGTGGCAGGACTTTCTGATCGTCCCGATAGCGGCTGTCCTCTTCTGGGTGGGTCTCAGTCCTATTCTTGTGATTCTTTTTTCATTCATTCTTGGAATCGCCCTTCGGTTCAGAGAAGGCAACGAGCCTCAAGGTGAGTTGTCCAAACATGAACGATTCCCGCTTCGGCCTGTCATTCTTATTGTGAGTGCCGCAGCACTTTGTTTGTTCACCCTTCTCTTTCTGGACAGAAAGCTTTTCGACCTATCGCTCCTCATGCTCAGGATTGACCTATTCGCTTTCGGCGGCGGATTCGCTTCGATCCCGCTCATGCTGCACGAAGTCGTAAATATCAGGCATTGGATAGAACCGAAGACCTTCATGGACGGGATCGCCCTTGGTCAAGTGACGCCTGGGCCGATTGTGATAACTGCGACCTTCGTGGGATATGCGATACATGGATTCAGCGGTGCTCTCGTCGCGACGGCCAGCATTTTCCTTCCCTCCTTTCTTCTCGTGGTCTTGGTTGCCCTTTTTTTTCATCGTTTCAACTCCCTTCCGACGTTCCGGAAGGGAATCAGCGGAGTCCTCTGCTCGTTCGTGGGTCTTCTTGCAAGCACCTCAGTCAAGTTCGGCATGGCTTTGACGTGGGACCTTCCCCGTATCGCCGTGGCGATCGTTGCCCTGGTTGCTCTAATCCTGCGAGTCAATCTCCTTTGGATCGTCCTAGGGGTAACGGTCTTTTCACTCGTGTTCAGGCTATAGCGAGGTTCGGGTCCTGCAAAGGGGTGACTTTCCAGGGTTCAACTGTCGGCTCGGTCACCGCAGCCTACGTGCTCCGAATGTCTTAGCAGTTCCCGGCGGCCCGAACAGCAGAATATGACGATTCAGACGAAGCGACGGCGCTGACAACTGTGGGCGCGAATTTGAAAAGAGGCAGCCTCGATGTTCGGATTTTGGGGATCGCTGGCTCAAGGTGAGCGGCTCGCCATTGGATTCCGGGCATCGACAGCACCAGAGCCTGATAGACGGCCCGTTCCACGCGGTTACCACCTTGAAAATACAAGCACTATACATGGTGCTCCGGGGACGCGCACACTCGGCTCCATGAAGAAACGACCGACGGTGAAGGACTGGTTACCCCTCGCCCGTACTGAGCGCGGCGCGGCCGAGCTTCCCACCGGCGCCGCGTTCCGTCCCGAGTGGATCGATTTCGAGAAGGGTATCCGTGTGGGGAATCTCGAGCCGCATGAGCGGATCACGCGCATCCTCAAGTACGGCCTCGAGCAGGGGTACGGGACGGGGTTCGTCACCGACCGGTGGGGCCGCGGCGTGTTCTGGCAGTGGATCTGCTGGCTGCCCCGGGCCAACCGGGATGCAAAGCCCGTGTCCGGCGGCACGAACTTCGGCTGTGCCAAGCTGTACATTACGATCGATCGCACGCACAGGATCTTCCAATGCGGCCTGGCCGTGGAGCGCGGCTTCATCTCGGGGCGGCCCTCAATTCCCGGGATTCTTCTCAAGCCCGACTGGGACTGGCATCGGCTCATGAAACAATGCACCGCCGGCTCCGACCTGGACCGCGAGATGTTCCGGCTGGTGCGGCGGGAAGGCTTCTGCGCCACCGTCACCGGAGCCTCGGGGACGTCAACCTTCGACTTGAAGACCTTCCGGTCCGCACGGCAGATCCGGGAGACGGCCCGCAAGGCGAAGCCCGGAGCCTGGGCCGGTTTCGATCTCTTCTACCCCATGCCCGAATCAGAGGTTCGGGCGACGTCAGGCTACGACCTCGTCCAGGGAATCATGGGCGCATTTGCCGAGGTCATCCCCGCCATGAACCTCTGCATGCAGGTCCCGCTCTCATCCGCGATGGATCGGCGACTCCCGAAGGAATAACCCCAGCACGAAGCTCGCTACCGTGAGAGCGAACAGGATGGCCAGGGATGCGGTCATGGATCCGTCCGGAGCCTTGAATGCGTCCATTGCGAATATGAACAGGATTCCCGACACCTGCCCCATGACCACGAGCATGCTGTTCGAGGTCCCCTCCGGCGCGGGCAGGGTGATCTCCGCCCCGTACTGGAACCCGATGGGACCCGCGCTCAGCAGGAAGAGGCCGAACACGAACGCGGAGGCGAGCAGAAGACCGTAGGAACGGGCGAATGCGAGACCCGCGAGGCCGGGGAGGAGTCCCGCGAGCGCCAGGAGAACGAACGGCTTGCGACGCCGCATGGAATCCGAGACCAGGGGAATGACGACGGCGCCCACGATGCCGCCGATCAACATCAGCCCTCCCGCCGTTCCCGCCTGCGCCCCGGAGAAGCCGCGCGGCGCAATGATCTCCTCAATCCATGTGGTGACCCCGTTGAACATGCCCAGTCCGACGAAAAAGATGATGAGAAGGAGAATGAAGTCCTTCTGCTTCATCATGCTCTTCAGCCCGTCGAACATCAGAGACCGGACCTCCTGGTCCGCGGGGCCCGCCGGCGTGGGGGGCTTCTCCCTCACGGTGGCAATGAAGAACGCCGCGGCAGCCGCCGACACGATGCCCGTCCACAGGAGCATTGTTTTCATCCCGTGCGCGTTCAGGAGCGGCGGTGTGACGATGAGACTGGCCAGGATCCCGAGATAGATGGCCAGCGTGCCCAGCCCCGCCGCGGTGGCGCGCTCATCCCGGGGAAACCACCGGCCGGCGAGCTTCGTGATGGAGCCGAGGATCAGGGGCTGACCGACGGCGATCCCCACCTGGGCAACAAAGACCAGGGCGAAATTGTCGGCGAACAGCCCCCGCATCACCCCGAAGACGGCCGTGAGCGCCGCGCCCAGGGACACGGCGCCGCGAAGCCCCCACGTGTCGATGAGCCATGCCGCCGGGAGAACCAGGACGATGTACACCGCCATGAAGACGATCGACAGCAGGCCGATCATGATGTCCGAGGCCGCGTAGAACTTCATCGCGTCCGAGGTGATCGGAGCGAAGGTGATCCACAGGCCCTGGTTCGTTGCCGCGACGAGCATGAACCCCGCCAGGACAACCCACTTGTACCCGTACGTCGTGATCTCTTTGTCTTTCATCAGGCTCAAGATACTGGCACCGCGCCGCGCCGAACAAGCCGCGCGAGAAACAGCGTGAGGGCGATCAGGAGGACGCTCATCCCGAGGTAGAACCAGAACNNACCCGGTCCTGATGCCGACGGACTGGGAGATGAGGGCCATCCCGAACGGGAACATGATCGAACCCGCCGCGCCGCCCGTTGCCGCCGTTCCCACGGCGACGCCGCTCTTGAAATGCCTGCCCAGCATGGACATCCCCAGCGGGTAGAATCCCGAGCTTCCCAGGCCGGCGATGAAGACCGCCACCGCCACTGCCGCGGCGGAACGTGCGAGAAGCACCCCCACGAGCGCGGCCGCGGACACCACGGAGAGGGCGAGCATCAGAAGCTCCTGACGGGATCCTCCGTAGCCGAAGGAAATCGCCAGTCTCCCCGCCAGGAGCCCGAGCCAGAACAGGGCCACCGCGGACGCGCCCGTGGATGCGGATACGCCGAGCACCTTCACGACGTATTCGGACGACCAGGAGGAGATGCCGATTTCGGTCCCTACATAGAGCATGAGCACCCCTGTCATGAGCAGGAGCAGGGGCTGCCTGAGCAGCCGCATCCCGGTGTGAGCGCCCTTTCCGGGTTCCTGCCGCACGCGGGGGAACTTCGCGAAGGCGAAAATGACCGCGAGAATTCCGAACAAGGCTGCTGAAACGATGAATATCGAGACAAGGGGTATCCGTGCGTTCAGAATGTATGACACGGCCGTCGGCCCGATGATGGCCCCCACGCAGAATGAGGCATGGAGGAGGTTCATGAGCCTGCTCTGACCCTTCTGCTCCATGTATATGACCTCGAGGTCGGTCACCACCTCCATTGCCCCCTGGCACAGCCCGATGCCGAGGTTCAGCAGGAGGTTCAGCCAGGGCGACTGCCAACGCACGAAGAGGGACATGCTGAGGGCGCCGATCACCAGGCCGATCACCATGATGAGCCGGGGAGGAATTCGCTGGACGAGGAAACCATTCAGGAAAGAAGAGAGAAAGTATCCCGCCGAGCTCGCGGCCAGGACGAGTCCCGTGACGGTGTAGGACCATCCGAAGTTCCGGATGATCTGGGGGAGGGCCGCACCGGCAACCGTGAATATCACGCCGAAAAGGACGAAGCCGGCAAGGAGAAGAAAATAGAGGCGCCGAGTCGCTGGGTCAAGAGTGTTGAGCATGGGTGCAGTCCGTTCTTTCTATAATTATCAAGGCCCAGGGTCAAGGACCGGCCTTGCAGCTTTTCTTTTGTTGTGATATATCAGGTATTGTCCTTCCAGAAACACCAAGAGTCAGGATCTATCTGTGACGTCCCGAACTATCCGGATACTCGCGGGCACTATTG
Organism: Spirochaetaceae bacterium; assembly: GCA_003170115.1. Taxonomy (GTDB): domain Bacteria; phylum Spirochaetota; class Spirochaetia; order SZUA-6; family Fen-1364; genus Fen-1364. Next base: position 1,425 of record PMZS01000094.1, on the reverse strand, counting down.
CGTTCTCCCTGCTTTCGTGCTCCGCCATCTACCCCCAGGAAACCGATGCGAGCTCTTCCGCGTCAAAGCAGACCTCTGCGCCCCAGCCCGCGACCCACTCGTCGCGAGTGCCTGCCTGGACCAGGATCCACCGGGTCGCCGACAGTGATGCGCCCATCGTCTCTTTTTCTCACTCGCTGCACGCCCAGGCCGGAATCACCTGCGAACAGTGCCACCACACCGGCGTGAAGGGGTGGGAGGCCCCGGCCTGCATCACCTGCCACAAGGGGGCGCTGGAGGTGAGCACCATGCACGACGCGTGCATCACCTGCCACCAGAAGTCGGGCCGGGGTCCGGTGAGCTGCAACCAGTGCCACACGCAGAGGCAGGCAAGCGTGGCCGGGTTCGTGCGCTTCCAGCTGTACGACATCGTGCGTGGTCCGCTCTTCATCCTTGCCTGGATTCTCTTTGCGGCCGGATTTGCCTGGCGGATCCTCCTGTTCCGCCGCGTCACTCGGCGAGTGCCCGCCGCGAGTGCCGCGGTGCCTCCCTCGGCTCAGCAGGCCGCCGCGGGGACCGTGGCCGAAGATCGGGCGTTCCTCACCAGGGGCATGACGGGTGCGGGGAAGCTTGTTTTCCGTGCACGGAGATGGGTCCGGAGCACTGTTTTTGCCGGCACACCCGTCATGGGCGTGGTGAGCCTGGTGTTCCACCTCGCCCTGTTCCTCGTCCCCCTTCTCCTTCCGGCGCACAACATTCTTTTCTTCCAGACCTTCCGGGTGAGTCTGCCGACGCTTCCCGAGCCGCTCATGGACGCACTCACCCTCGGGCTGCTCGCCATCGGGGCGTTTTTCCTGGTGCGGAGGATCATCTTCCCCCGGGTGCGCGCCCTGACGACCCTCCGCGACTATCTCATCCTCCTCCTGGTGGCCGCGCCGTTCGTCACCGGGTACATGGCCTACCATCAGTGGCTGGACTACCGCACGGTGCTGGTAGTCCACATGATCGCCGGGGAGATCGTGATCGGCGCAATTCCCTTCACAAAGCTGGGCCACATGCCGTTCCTCATCTTTTCGCGGTTCTTCATGTCCTCTGAATCCGCATGGCGGCCGGGCAAGAGAAGGTGGTGACATGAGGCAGACAAGCACGGACGCGAAAACCCTTGCCCGGATAAATCGCATTGTGGACAGCCGGAAAGACATGATCAGGCTGTCTCTCCAGGCCTGCGCGCACTGCGCCCTCTGCGCGGACAGTTGTTTCGAGTTCCGCCGGAGCGGCGGGGATGCCACCTACACGCCGTCCTACAAGGCCATCAATTCGATCGGCAGGATCTGGCGCACCCGCGGACGGCTGTCCGACGAGGAGTACGAGGACATCCGCGAGCTTGCCTGGGACAAGTGCGTCCTGTGCATGCGCTGCTCCTGCCCGATCGGGATAAGCATTCCC
>PMZS01000294.1 GCA_003170115.1 Spirochaetaceae bacterium | reverse complement strand
GGCTACAACTTCCGCATGACAGACGCACAGGCCGCCGTGGGCATCGAGCAGCTGAAGAAGCTCGAGGGGTTCAACGCACGGCGCACGGCCATCGGCAGGAAGCTCATCGACGGGCTGGCGGGGATCAAGGGGCTGGAGACGCCGTGGGTGGACCCGAAGGGCGTGCACGTATTCCACTTCTTCGTGCTGCAGATCCGCGACGGGTTCCCGCTGTCCAAAACGGACTTCATGTGGGAGCTGTACACGGGGAAGGGGATCAAGGCGTGGTCGCATTACATGCCCGTGCACCTCACCGACCCGTACCTCCAGCAGGGGCACCGCAGGGGCGAATGCCCGGTTGCCGAGGCGGCCTTCGAGCGCTACGTGTCCCTGCCGATCCACCCGAGGCTGACCGACGAAGCTGTGGACTATATGGTGAATAGCGTCAGGGAGCTGAAGGGATGAGCGGGGAAACGGCGCGCCGGGACGCGATGCGGGAGAAGTTCAAGTCAATGTACGGGACCTCCCCCACCGCGTGGGTGCGCGCGCCGGGCCGCGCCGAGCTGCTTGGAACAGACACAGACGACCACCTCGGCTACGTGATGACCATGGGCATCCACCTGGATACATGGATCGCCTTCCGCCCCTCGGGCTCCGCGCGTGCCAGGATCCACTCCATGAACGTGGACAAGAGCATGGAGTTCAGGATCGGGGAGGAGCCCGCGGAGCCCGCGGCCACGTGGGACCGCTACGTGAACGGCGTATCGCGCGTTCTCGGGCTCCGGGGCTTTCGCCCCGCCGGTGTGGACGCGGTGGTTCACAGCACGGTGCCCATCGGCGGGGGGCTCTCCTCATCCGCGTCGCTGGAGGTGGCCGCGGCCCTCATGTTCTCCAGCGCGGGCTTGTTTTCCCTTCCTCCCCGGGAAACAGCGGAGATCTGCCAGCAGGCGGAAAACCAGTGCGTCGGGGTCATGTGCGGCATCCTGGACCAGTACTCCTCCGTGTTCGCGAAGGAGGGCACGGCGCTGCTTTTGGACTGCCGCAGCCTCACCCACGTGGAGGTGCGCATCCCCTCCGACATCCGCATCGTGATCTGCGACACGAACTTCCCCCGGACCCTCGCGGGCTCCGAGTACGCCCGGCGCAGGCAGGAGTGCGACGAGGGTACGCGCCTGCTCCGGGAGAAGGACCCGGAGATCCGCACCCTGCGCGACGTGAACACCCCGCTGTTCGAGCGCCTCAAAGGCGGGCTGCCGAACGTCCTTCGCAAGCGCTGCCAGTTCGTCTTCGAGGAGAACCAGCGTGTCGTCGCCTTCATGGCCGCGGTGGTCAGGAACGACCGCGCCGCAATGAAGGAACTGTGCGCCCAGTCCTTCTTCGGCGAGCGGGACCTGTACGAGAAAACCGTGCCGGCCATGGAGCGGATGTACGAGGCCATGGTGGAGGGCCCGGGGGTCGTCGCGGCCCGGCAGTCCGGAGGCGGATTCGGCGGCTGCATGATCGCGTATGTGCAGAACGACCAGGTGGGCGCGTTCGCGAAGCATGTCCGCGCCGTGTACAGGAAGAAGACCGGCATCGAACCGGCCATCCACGTCACCGCGCCTTCGGCGGGGGCCGGACCGCTCGAGCCGTAGGCGTTGGAAGGAGAGATGCGGTTCTCCGCGCGGACCGAACGGGACTCTGACTTCACCTTCTCCGTCCTTTCTCACGACGGCGGAGGGGATGCCGCACGCGCAATGGAGGCCTGGATCATCCCCGCCTTCGGGGTGAATCTCTGCCGTTTCTCCGTCGGCGGAAGGAACGTGATCGACTTCAACCGCACACTGCTGCTGGCGCGGGACTTCACGGGCACGCCCGTTCTGTATCCGACGCCGAACAGGGTACGAAACGGCGTGTTCCGATGGGAGGGGAAGGACTACCCGCAACGCCGCGCCGGAAAGCCGGTCCTCGAGCACGGTCTCGTGCACACCGAGGCATGGGAAGCGGCAGAGCCCGTCGCTGACGGCAGCGGCGCCCGCCTGGAGGCCTGGCTCGATTTCAAAGAAGGAGGGACGCTGTACCAGTCCTTCCCGTTCCCCCATCGGCTCGGCCTCTCGTTCCTGCTCACTGCCCGGGGAATCCGCGTCACGTACTCCATTTGCAACCACGGCACGCGGGAGCTTCCCTTCGGCTTCGGCCTGCACCCCTACTTCATGAAGATCACGGGCGACGACTGCACCTGGGTCACGCTGCCGGCGAATGCAGTCATGGACGCCACCTCCGACCTCCTCCCCACGGGCCGGCTGAAGAGAGTGCGGGGCTCGATCTACGACCTCGGCACCCCCGCGCCCGTGAGCTTTCTGGACATGGACCACGTGTTCACGCGGCTCCGACGCGGGAAGCACGCCCGCATCCAGCACCGCGGCGCCGGGCTCGGCATCGACCTGGAGGCCACGCGGGATTTTACCCATCTGGTCCTGTACACTCCCCGGGGAGAGAAGTACTTTTGCCTGGAGAACCAGACCTGCTCAACGGACGCGCACAACCTCTGGGACCGCGGGTTCGCCATGGAGTCGGGCCTGAAGACCGTGAAGCCTGGTGCGGTGCACAGCGGCTCGGTCAGTTACGCCGTTCATTTCCAAGGAGGATTCCATGCTCGTCGATTTCCACTACCATTTCGCCGATACCGCGGGGGCGCTGGAGGAACTGCTCAAGGACATGGACGCATCCGGCGTCGAATGGACACTTCTGATGGGCGGGCCCACGGGAGCGTGGTGGGAGTACAAGAAGTGCGGATTCGCGCCGAACGAGGCGGTAGCCAGGGCGGTGAAAGCTCACTCTGACCGGCTCATCGGAAACGTCTACAGCGACCCGCAGGAGAAGGACGCCCTTGGCACGCTGAAGAGGTACTTCGACGCGGGCTTTCGGGCCGTGAAGATGTTCCCGCCCGCCGGGTTCTTCCCGGACGACGATCGCTGCATGCCTCTGTACGAAGAGATCGAGAAGCGGGGAGTTCCAATCCTGGTGCACACCGGCCAGACGAACATACAGATCAGGAGCGCGGACCCGAAGCAGCGGCTGGCCACCGATTCGCGCTTCGCTCATCCCTTCCACCTGGACAAGATTTCCCGTCTCTTCCCTTCCATTCCCTTCGTGATGGCCCACAGCGGGTACCCTCACTACATGGAGGCCTGGAGCGTCGCCCACGCCAACCAGAACGTCTACCTCGACATCTCGGGCTCAGGCCCGTGGACGGACGGGATCCCCCTGGTCTACAACGCCATTGGCGGGCAGAACTTCATCCCCATTGATTTCTCCCGGGTCGTATGGGGGAGTGACAACTGCATGCCCCAGGCGGAGCACATCGCCCAGATGTCCGCGGCCGTGCGCCAGATGGGGGCCAGGAGCAAGGACCGCAAGCTCATCTTCGGTGAGAACGCGAAAAGGCTGCTGAAAATCGGCTGAGAAAAGCGGGGAGAAGATCATGACGTCGCGGGAAAGGGTCTTGAAGACGGTCAACTTTCAGGAGCCGGACCGGGTGCCGATTGATCTCGGGGGCATGAAGGCATCCGGGATCGCCGCGAGCACGTACAGCCGCCTCATGACGAAGCTCGGCATCGGCGCGCCGACGCGGATCCTCGACCCCCGCTTCATGATCGCGGAGGTCGGGGAGGAGATGCGCCGGCGTTTCCGGGTGGACGTGGTCCCCCTGGACCTCTCCTGCATCACCGCGGCGGTGCGGCCGCGGAGCGAGTGGATGCCGCGCCGGATCTTTGACGGCTCCCCGGTGCTCTTCCCGCCCGGCACGCGGCTTCGGGAGGAAAGTGACGGCGGCGTGACCCTCCTTGCCGCTGACGGCTCGCCCACCACCTTCCGCATGCCCAGCGGTGGATACTACTTTGACGACACTTCCTTCAACAGGGGGGACGGCATCGAACCGGCGAAGTTCAAGCCCCAGTCGGACATTCCAGAAGAGTCGCTGCGGATGATGGCGGAGTACGCGGAGAACCTGTACCGCTCCACGGACTACGCCCTCCTGGGGTGGGGGTTCGGGGTCTGCTTCATGGGGCTGTCCCTGATCACCGATCGGTCGAACAATGTGACCCAGGGCATGCCGGACGAATGGATGATGATGCTCATGACGGAGAAGGAGACCTGTCACGAGCTAATGGACCGATCCGTGGAGGCGACAATCAGCTGCCTGAAGCTCGTGACGCAGGCCGTCGGGGACTCCTGCTTCGCGTGGGGGATCGCCTCCGACGACAGCGGCACCCAGCGGTGCGAGTTCATCTCTCCCGACCTGTGGGCGGAGATGATCAAGCCCCACTACGCAAAACTGTGCGGTTGGATCCACGCGAACACGCCCTTCAAGACGTTCCTGCACAGCTGCGGCTCGATTCCGAAGCTCATCCCCCACTGGATAGAGGCGGGGGTGGACATTCTGAACCCGATCCAGACCTCGGCGGCAGGCATGGACCCCCGGACCCTGAAGACTCTCCACGGCCGGAAGCTCGTGTTCTGGGGAGGCGGCTGCGACACCCAGAGCGTCCTCCCGAATGCCACCCCGGAGAAGGTCCGAGAGCACGTGAGAGAGCGCATGCGCGTTTTCGCTCCGGGCGGAGGCTTCGTATTCACCCAGGTGCACAACATCCAGGCGAAGGTGCCCCCTGAAAACGTGGTAGCCATGTTGGACGCGGCCTATGAGTTCGGGGGATACTAGGAACCCATGAACACCTTTGCACAGATCCTCGAGCAGGCGCGGAAGGCCGGCCCGGCGCGCTTCGTCGTGGCGCAGGCGGCCGATGGAACCATCCTCGAGGCCCTCGCGCAGGCCCGGGCGGCGGGCTTTGCCGTCCCGGTGCTCGTGGGGCGCCGGGAGGAGATCGAGGAGGCGGCGCGGGAGCGCGCCGTTGACATCGCCGCATGGCAGATCGTGGAGGCGGCGACCCCGGCGGAAGCCGCCGTCGAAGCGGTGCGCAATGTCGCGCGCGGTGACGGGGACATCCTGGTCAAGGGGCTTCTCCCGAGCGCCGATCTCCTTCGCGCGGTGCTCTCCAAGTCGAACGGGCTCACGACCGGGCGCATTCTCTCCCACGTGGGGGTGTTCAAGTTCGCCGAGTCCGACCGTTTCTATTTCGTGACGGACGCCGCGCTCAGCATCGCCCCCGACTACCAGCAGAAGATCGACATTGTGCAGAACGCGGTGGACCTCGCGCATAGGCTGGGCATCGCGCAGCCAATCGTCGCGATCCTCTGCGCGATCGAGACGGTGAACCCGGAGATGCCGGCCACGGTGGATGCAGCCTCGCTTTCCAAGATGGCGGAGCGGGGCGCCATCAGGGGCGCCCGGGTGGAAGGGCCGCTGGCGCTGGACAACGCGGTGAGCGTCGAGGCGGCACGGCACAAGGGAATCACCAGCGAGCTGGCAGGCCGGGCCGACATCCTGGTAGCCCCCAATATCGAAGCAGCCAACATCCTCTACAAGGCGCTGATCTTCTTCGCGAAAGCGGAGGAAGCGGGGATCGTCATGGGCGCGCGGGCGCCGTTCGTGCTCGCATCCCGCAGCGACTCGGTGCGCAACAAGCTGTACTCCATGGCCCTGGGAGCTCTCGCCCGCTGATCAGGCCTTGTATTCCTGGAACAGCACCACCGAGTTATGCCCCCCGAACCCGAGTGCATTCGAGACCGCCGCGCGGATCCGGCCCTCGTAGCCCTTGTGGGGCACGTAGTCCAGGTCGCACNNGCCCGGTCATGGACTTGGTGGAAGACACCTTCAGCTTACGGGCGTGCTCCCCGAAGACGGACTTGATCGCGCGGGTCTCTATGGGATCGTTGATCTGCGTCGAGGTGCCATGTGCATTCACGTAGTCGATGTCCGTCGGCTGCAGACCCGCCGCTTCCAGCGCGATCTGCAGCGCGCGGATAGCGCCCCGGCCCTGGGGATGCGGCGCCGTGAGGTGGTTGGCATCGCAGGTCGCTCCGTACCCGCCCATCTCCGCGAGGATGCGGGCGCCGCGTCGCTTCGCGTGCTCCAGCTCCTCCAGGACGAGGACGCCGGAGCCCTCGGACATCACGAACCCGTCACGGTCCTTGTCGAAAGGCCGGCTGGCGTGCGCGGGGTCGTCGTTGCGGATGCTCACTGCCTGAAGCTGGCAGAACCCGGCGAGACCCAGCGGGGTGAGGGGCGCCTCGGTGCCCCCGGCGATCATCACGTCGGTGATCCCGTCTCGGATCAGCCGCCACGACTGCCCCAGGGCGTCATTCGAAGAGGCGCACGCGGTAACGACCACGGAGCACGGACCGTAGGCGTGGAACTTGATGGCCACGTTCCCGGCCGCCTCGTTGGAGATCATCATGGGCACGAAGAGGGGATGCATGGCCTTGGGCCCCTTGTCGTGCACCCGCTTGAACTGTGCCTCGAGGGTTTCGAGGCCCCCGATGCCGTTTCCAAGGATCACGCCGATCTTTTCGGGCTCCGCGGCGCCCGGAGCGAGCCCCGCGTTCGCCATTGCCTCCATGGAAGCGATCATGGCGAACTGGGTGAAGCGGTCCATGCGCCGGGCTTCCTTGGATTCCAGGATCTTCTCCGGGACGAAATCCCGCACCTGTCCCGCGATCTTCGCGGAAAAGTCCGTGGTGTCGAATCGATCGAGGACGCCGATGCCGTTTTCCGCGGCTCGCACCGCGCGCCAGAAATCGTTGACGTTATTTCCGAGGGGATTCACAGTCCCCATGCCGGTCACAACCACTCGTCGCGTCATGTGTACTCCTTGAGCTCGTCAATCACATGGAGAGTCCGCAGTCGACGGAGATCACCTGCCCGGTGAGGAACTCAGGCACGATGGCATTCCCGATCCCTCGGGAGCCACCGGTGACAATGGTCCTTATTCCTCTCTGCGTCATGCCTTCTCCTCCAGGGCCTTGCTAATGGAGACGAGCGTCCCCGCCGGGAAGCATCGCGCTTCGGGCCGCAGCGCCCGGAGGAGCCCCGTGAGAACCGTGCCGGGTCCTGCCTCGAAAAACCTGTCGCTCCCGTCCGCGAGCAGGGCCTCCTGCACGTCGACCCACCGAACCATTGAGACCAGCTGCTTTCCGCAAAGCTCGCGGGCCTCTTCCCCGCTGCCGATCTTCCTCCCCGTCACGTTGGAATACACGTCGACCGCGGGATCGGCAAAGGCGAACGAGGCGAGCGCCGCATCGAAGGCGGATCGTGCCTCCGCCATGAGCGGTGAATGGAAGGGCCCCGAGACCTGCAGGCGCACAAGCCTCTTTGCTCCCGCTGCTTTCAGCTCCGTCTCCGCGCGCGCGAGCCCCCGTGCGGTCCCCGACACCACCACCTGCACCGGGCTGTTGTGGTTGGAAGGGTAGACTCCCAAGGAAGAAAGACCTCCCACGGTTGAGAGTGTTTTTTCCGCCGGGAGCCCGAGCACCGCGGCCATGCCGGGCGCCCCGTCTTTTGAATCCAGGCCGCGGGCAGCCTTCTCCATCAGCTCGCCCCGAATCCGCACAATCGGGAAGACGTCCTCAAACTTCAAGACGCCGGATTCACAGAGCGCCGCGTATTCTCCCAGGCTGAACCCGGCACACGCGTCAGGAGTAATACCCCGCTCTCTCAGAACGGCACTTGAGCATAGGCTGGCGAGGGTCATTGCCACCTGGGTCTTGTCGGTGGCCTTCAGATCCTCCTCGGTGGAGTCGAAAAGCAACTTTTTCATGTCCATCCGCAGCGCGTCGGACGCGGACTGAAACATTTCCTTGACCCGGGGGCTCGATTCCCACAGGTCCCGGGCCATGCCGGGATACTGGGCGCCCTGGCCGGGAAACAGAAAACACCTCTTCATGTCCCCACAAAATAGCATGGGCGTGCTGCATGGTCAAGGCAGGTGAATCGTACAGGTATAATTATTTGTAGTGGAAAGACATCCGAATAGTTGATTGATTTGGAGGTATTTGGGCAAAGAAACATGCCTGTTGACCCAGCAAACCAATCACATTAATATGAAGGCCATGCAGGCAGTCATCAGGGCTGTGGATTTCGCGGTTCCCAGCCGAAGAATGTCAAACGAAGAGTTTTCCGCCTTCCTGGATACCTCCGATGAGTGGATCCGCTCTCATACGGGAATCGGGTACCGGCACATCGCGGAGCCCTCCGTTGCCACCTCCGATCTCGCGGTGGAGGCATGCAAGAAGGTGCTGGAGAAGACCGGAATCGCTCCGGAAGAGGTCGACCTTATCCTCATCGCTACTGCAACCGGTGATTTCCTGGGGTTCCCGTCTGTTTCCTGCATCGTTCAGGATCGGATCGGGGCGAAAAAAGCCGCCGCGATGGACGTCGTGGCTGGCTGCACCGGCTTCATCTATGCTCTTGAAACCGCGCGAAACTTCATTCTCGGGGGCGGAGCCCGCAACATCCTGGTTGCGGGTGCCGAGCTGTTGAGCAGGGTCATCGACTGGAAAGACAGAAACACGTGCGTGCTCTTCGGCGATGGCGCGGGGGCCGTTCTTGTTTCGGCGGATTCGTCTGACGGAAATCGTGGGATCCTCCACTCGGTACTGAGATCGGACGGTTCAGGGGCCCGTCTCCTGGAGAGAACAGAAGGCGGCACTCGTTTTCCTTTCAAGGACGGCGTAATAGACCCTGCTCGCACGTATCTCAAAATGGATGGCAGGCAGGTCTACAATTTCGCCGTGAAGGTTGTGTCGGAGGGAATCGTCGACCTGATGGAAAGCAATCATATCACAACGGATGACCTCTCCTGGATCGTGCCTCACCAGGCAAATGTAAGGATTATTGAAGCAGCGGCAAAACGTTCCAAGATCCCCTTGTCGAAATTTTTCATCAATATCGAGGAATACGCGAACACCTCCGCGGCCTCCATCCCGATCGCGCTTTCCGAAATGTGCTCAAAGGGCCTCTTGAAGGCCGGGGACCTGATCCTCACCTTCGGCTTCGGCGCGGGGCTCACCTACGGAGGGAATCTCATCCGGTGGTAGCGTGCGGGTGAAAACAACCCGCGCCCCGTCGAAATCCTCCATCAATACCTGACCCTGCCGCACTGGCAGGGCGACGCGTTGCCGGTACAGTTCCGACAACAGGCTCTTCACGAGCTCCCGTCTGATGGCCCGGTCGGTCCTCACCGGGGCGCAGGGAAACTGCGCGGAATCGGTCGGGACCACCGCGGTGAGAATCCGTTTGGGCGCGCGCACCTCTTCGCTGCCGTAGGCCTCTCCGCGGGGACAGCGGTTCCCCGAGACGGTGGCATCGCCCCCCCCTGATGCCGTGACAATGAGCCGGCAGGCAATGGGACAGGCGATGCAGACCAGATCCACCCCTGCCGGGCGAATGGCGTTCTCCGCGCTCACCTGAGAGCCACCTCCAGCGCCGTCCCCGAGTTGATGTTCTGGATTGCCCCGGCTTCCAGGCCGAAGCGGATCATTTCCGACGGCTGCACGTGGGCAAGCCTCTTCGTCCTGAGCTTCTCCCCGCCGGCACTGAGCTCCAGCAGCGCGTCGTTCTTCACGACAAGCGATCGCAGGTAGAGCACGTTCCGCCTTCCCGGCGCGCAGGCGTTCGGGACAATGCTGCGAACGTTGGCCCCCGCCTTCACGGGAATCATCTCCTCCCGCGGATCACCCTTCAGGTAGGCTGCGGCCCGGTCGGCGCATCGCCTTGCCTCCTCCGTCACGAAATCCACGAGGTCGTGCACATGCAGAACGTTCCCGCAGGCAAAGATGCCCCGCGCTCCCGTCATCATGTCGGCGTCCACCCAGGGCCCCGCGGTGCCTTCGTTGATCGGCACGCCGGCGGCGCGCGAGAGCTCGTTCTCCGGGATCAGGCCGACGGAGAGCAGGACGGTGTCGCAGGGGATGCGGAACTCCCGGCCTGTGAGCGGTCGGCCGTCCTGCAGCGGCGCGACACGGACCGCCTCGACCCGGTCCCTTCCCTCGATCCTCGTCACCACGTGGCCGAGGTGCAGGGGAATGGAGTAGTCGTTCAGGCACTGCGCGATGTTGCGCACGCTCCCCGATGGGTAGGACTGTATCTCCACCACGGCGCGCACCGTGCAGCCCACCAGCGTGAGCCGACGCGCCAAGATGAGGCCGATGTCCCCCGAACCGACGATCACCACGTTCTTTCCCGGCACGCAGCCCTCGATGTTCACCAGGCGCTGCGCGAGTCCGGCGGTGAGCACGCCGGCGGGCCGGGTGCCCGCGATGGCGACATTGCCCCTGTTGCGCTCGCGGCATCCCATGGCCAGCACCACGGCGCGCGCGGAAAACCTCACGACACCGACTGCCCGGGACAGGGCGGTGACGGACCGGCCTGTGGCATCTTCGCCGATCTCCGTCACCGTTGCATCGAGGTACATCTCGATGCCGGCGTTGAGGGCGGGTCGGATGAAGCGCTCCGCGTACTCCGGCCCGGTGAGATCCTCGCCGAACTCCTGCAGGCCGAAGCCGCTGTGGATGCACTGCAGGAGGATCCCGCCCAGGAAGGGTTCCCGCTCCACCATGGCGACCGTCGCACCCGCCTCCCGCAGGCGCAGCGCCGCGGCCAGGCCGGCGCTCCCGCCGCCCACGACAACCGCGTCGATCGTGCGGCGGATCACGGCCGATCCCCGATGTGCCCGAGCACCAGCTCGCTGCCCGGGCCGTGCTTCGTGATCCGCTCCAGGGGCATCCCCGTCTCCCGTGCCACCAGCCTCATGATGCGGTAGGTGCAAAAGCCTCCCTGGCAGCGGCCCATGCCGGCGCGTGTGTAGTACTTGATGCCGTCCAGGGTCGTGTGCCCTTTGCGGATCGCTTCCACGACCTCCGCTTCGGAGACTCCCTCGCAGCGGCACACCAGGTGAGCATAGGCGGGATCGCGCGCCACAAGCTGGTCCAGCTCCCACGGTGCGTGATCCCGGGTGCGGTGCATGCGCGGGATGCCCGGCTGCCAGTCGGCCTTTTCCACGAGCTCCAGCCCCCCGGACATCAACAATGCCTTGACCCGCTCCGCGATCGCCGGGGAAGCGGTGAGGCCGGGCGACTGGATGCCGGCAACCTGCACCAGGCAGGGGGCGGCGCGGGAGAGCTCGATCATGAAGTCATCGCCGGGGAGGGTGGGACGCAGCCCCGCGAATGAGGTGATGATGTCCCGCTTCGAAATCCGCGGGACCATCTGGGAAGCGAATCGGAACACGCGCTCCAGGTTCTCCGGAGTTGTGGTCGTGTCATCCTTGTCCCCGCCCTCGTCCGCCGTGGGGCCCAGCATCACGGTGCCTTCCACCGTGGGAATCACGAGCACGCCCTTGGATGTTCGCGCGGGCACGGGAAAGATCACCCGGGAGGGCGGCCCCGCCGAGCCCTTGTCCAGGATGAACTCCTCGCCTTTTCGCGGCACAATCGTGAATCTCTCGGCGCCGAACATGGCCGATACCGCGTCCGCGCGCAACCCTGCCGCGTTCACCACCCAGCGCGCGGCACAATCCTCCCCCGCGGCAGAGGTGATGTGCCACGCATCATTCTGCCGATGCGCGCGAACGGCCTCCCACCCGGTGAAGAGGAACACACCATTGGCTGCCGCGGATTCGGCAAGCGCAAAGACGAAACGATACGGCTCGATGATTCCGCCCGAAGGGGCGAACAGCCCCCCGACCACGTCGCGGCTCAGCGCCGGCTCCAGCGCGAGCAGCCGGTCCCGGCCCACAATCTCGACGTCGCGGGCGCCGTTTTCCACCCCCTGCTCGTAGAGGTGATCCACGGTCTTCATCTCCTCCACGGAGAATGCGGCCACGACGATGCCGACCCTTCGAAAGGGAAAACCCAGCTCGGCCTGGAGGCCGTCGAACGCGCGGTTTCCTTCAATTTCAAGGCGCGCTTTCAGGGAGGAGGGTGAATGGTGAAAACCGGCGTGAATGATTCCCGAATTGGCCTTGGAGACGCCGAAGGACACGTCCACGCAGCGCTCCAGGAGCGCCACGCGCAGGCGGTAGCTNNTGCCGCTCCCGAGACGCCTGCGCCGATGATGGCGACGTCGTACACGGCCGGGATCAGGGCGTCCCGCGCACCCCGATGGCCGAGTCGATGGGCAGGGTGAACGCGATGCCGCACCCCTTTCCATGGGCGCAGTCGAGGATCTTCGACAGCACCTCCATGACCTCGAGCGCCAGGGAATCATCGACCACCGAGAAGATCACGTTGTTGCGGGGCCGGGCGGCGCGAAAGAGGCTGCGCATTCCCGCGAAGAGCGGCACGTCCTCGATGATGTGGCCCATGCCGATGGAGTCCACCACCGTGGCGCCGGTCACCCCGGTCTCGATAAGTCCCTCGAGGACCTCCTCCAGCTTCTCCGCGGAGTTCAGGACGATGAACAGGAGCTTCATCAGATCTTCGCCTCCTCCTGCTCGAACGCCTTCACCATGTCCTCCACGGTCGATGAGGTGACGATCTTCTCGATGAACGCGGTGCTCTTGATGAGGCGCGCGATTCGGGCGAGCGCCTTGAGGTGGAGGCTGTGCTCCTGGCGGTTGCCCATGAGGAGGAACACCACGTGCGTCGGCTTGCCGTCGAAGGAATCGAAATCCAGCCCCTCGGGGGCGCGCGCCACGGCGATGAGAAGGTCCGGGACCTCGTCGGTGAAGCAGTGAGGGATGGCGATGCCATTGCCCACGGCCGTGCTCTGGATGTTTTCACGTTCCATCAGCTTCGCAAACACGTCCTTCTCATCGCGCAGGTACCCGTGCGAGGCCACCGCGTGCACGAGCGTGCGCAGCGCCTCTTCACGGGAGCGGCCCTGGAGCAAGGGAAGAAAGCAGTCAGGGCGGATATAGCGGGTGAGCTTCATTGCCATGGTGAACTCCCGCCAGTAGATACCGCTGCCGCAAAGGTGTCAACGGGAACGATACACGTCCTGGACCAGGAGGCAGTCGGCAAGCACGAGGGCGGTCATCGCCTCGAGCACCGGGACGGCACGGGGCACTATGCAGGGGTCGTGGCGGCCCGCGATTTCCACCGTGACTTCCGCGCCCGCGGCGTCCACGGTTTTCTGCGGCCGGGAAATCGAGGCCGGTGGACGCATCGCGGCACGGATGATGATATCCATGCCATTGGAAATCCCGCCGGCAATCCCGCCCGCGTTGTTCGTTCGTGTCCGCATGCGACCATGGTCCATGAAAGGCTCGTCGTTGTAGGAGGAGCCCTTCATTCGGGCGGACTCGAATCCGGTGCCGATCTCCACGCCGCGCACGGCTCCCACGGAGAGAATGGCGTGCCCGAGGAGCGCCTCCAGCTTGTCGAAAACCGGGTCACCGAGCCCCGGCGGGCAGCCCTGGGCCACCACTTCGACAATGCCCCCTACGGAGTCGCCATCCGCCCTGGCCCTTTCGATCTGCGCGATCATGAGAGGGGCGGCCTCGGGGTCGGGACACCGTGCCGGGTTCTTCTCGATTTCAGCGGGATCCACGCGGACCGCGCGGACCCCGCCGATCTCCCGCGTGTATCCCAGAATCGACACGCCGCGGGCAGCCAGGAATTTCCGCGCCACTGCGCCGGCCGCAACGCGCGCCGCCGTTTCCCGGCCGGACGCCCGGCCGCTCCCCCGCCAGTCACGGACCCCGTATTTCGCGCCATAGGTCCAATCGGCGTGGCCGGGCCTGAAGAGGCTTTTCAAGTTGTCGTAGTCGCTGCTGCGCTTGTCCTCATTGCGGATGAGAAGTGCGATGGGCGTACCGGTGCTGAGCCCGTCGAAAACGCCGGAAAGGATCTCCACCCGGTCCTTTTCATTTCGCGGAGTGGTGATGGCGCTCTGGCCCGGCCTGCGCCTGTCCAGCTCTTTCTGGATGTCCTCCACGGCAAGGGCGATGCCCGGAGGAGCCCCGTCCATGACGACCCCGATGCCGGGCCCGTGGCTTTCCCCGAATGTCGTGACGGTCAGGATCCGTCCGAACGTGCTGCCGGGCACATTTCCTTCCTTTCTAACTGCGCGCGATGAGGTGGGTCTTGATCGCCTCCACCCACTGCTCGGGATACAGCAGCCGGATGGCAACGCCATCCTGTTTCCCCACCGTGTTGAGGAAGCGCACCACGATGCGGTGCCTCTCCATGCGGCTGCCCTCGTGCTCCTCCGATACCCCGATCCACGAAATGGACGGCCCGGGAACGAATACCTCGCTGCGGCCGGTCCACGAGTGAAAATACAGGCCGCTGGAGAGGAGCATCAGGATCCCGACGGCCGTGGACGGTCGTTTCCCTTCAACCGGCCCGTCGTACCCGCCGACGCGTGCTCCCGCGGCGAGCAGGAGCGAGTCTTGACCCAGCTCCGCCCGCACGTGCCGGAGGATGTTCCGGCGCGCCAGGGCACACGTCACTGCGCACGCCGCAATGACGATGCCTATGCCGAACCCGATCCACTCCAGCATTTTCCAGAGGTTCCCCATGAGTCCGTGGACAAAGTACAGAAAACGGCAGATGCCTGCAAGCGGGCTCGCGTGAACCGCTCTTGACGATGACCCGCCCATCTCCCATCTTTCTATGAGGCAAAGGAATGAAGAAGGCCCTGCTTGTCGCATTCGTCGCGCTTGCGTTGGCCTCGTGCCCTCGCGCGGAAAAGCCCGTCTCCGCGGCCGATTCGGCAACTCCGGTAGCGCACCCCGGCCGCGATACGATCCTCTCCTCCGCGCCGCGGACTCTCGAGGAACGTGTTCTTTATTTCCCGGCCCGGGAAAGGGTTCTCACCAGCGGGGACGGTTCGAGTGACGATATGAGCTGGCAGTCGCTGGGCAGGTCCTTCCCCGCCCTCGTGCCGGAAGTCCTCTACGGACTGATCCTGGCCGACACCCCCTTGACGGACAAGGACGGCAATTCGAATGGTACGCTGCTCCCGGAAACCTCGCGGGTCACGGTGCTCGAAGCCGGCGAGTGGGAGAGGTGGGGGGCTGATTTCCGCAGGTTGTACCATGTGCGCATGAAGGCCGCGAAACAAACCCTCGAGGGGTGGATCGACTCTTCTTCCGCCGCACTGATGCTCGTCGAGGCGAAAGGGCTTGCGGTCGGGCTCGTCCCTCGGAAAATCGTGGTCGGCGACGGAGAATCGGAATACAGCCTCCTCGTGGTCTCCGACGGCCGGCACGTGACGCTCGTGGATACCAGCTTCATCCCATTCCCCGAATCTTTTCACCCGTCCGGTGTCGTGCACGTGTCCCTGGAGGACGTGAACTCCGATTCGCAGCCCGAGATCCTCCTTGAAGCGGAGACGCTCGTCTCCCTCCGTCTCCTGGGCGCAACCCCCGTGCGGTGGAAGGCCTGGCTGAGGCGGCGGGAAGGGACTCTTGTCCCGATCTTCCGCTACAACGTGAGCTTCGGCTCCGATGCGGGCTATGCCTACACGGCCACCGACCGCGCATTCGATTCGGACGCCAGCGGCATGCGCGACATGGTCCGCGTGGACACGGACTACACGCTGGTCTCGGGCCAGGACGAGTTCCGTACAACGACGGTGAGCTTTTACCCGTGGAACGGCAGCGAGTTCAAAAAAGCCGCGTTGCAGGACCTGCCGAAGATGGGCACTATCACGGTGGACCAGGCGTCGCTGCTCGCGAATATGAATGCCCGTGGGCAGAGCGGTATTCTTGCGAGCCTCGCCAAGGGAGACCAACTCTACGTGTTCGATCGCAGCGACACCCGCCAGTACCGGGGCGACCCGGCCTCATGGTGGTACAAGGCGGTCACGAAATCGGGTGTGGAGGGCTGGATCAGCGGCACCATGATGGAGCTTTCCTGGATCGATCCATTGAAGCTCAATCGGGCCGCCTTCCTGGGCCCGGGCTGAGCGGTGCACCATTGCAGGAGGTTCTCGTGAAAGCCCCCCGTACCGTCGTCGTCCCCTGGCTCCTGTGTGCCGCCCTGTCCCTCGGCGCACAGCAGAAGGACTTCCCGCTGCGCGTCGCGGATGACACGGGCGTGACCGTGACACTCGCCGCCCGGCCTGTTCGCATTGTGTCCCTTACACTCGCGACGGACGAGATTCTCCTCGGCTTGGTCGACCCGGGTCGGCTCCAGGGCGTCACCACGTTTGCCGTGGACCCCGCGATCGCGAATGTCGCCCAGTCCGCCGCCGGCATCCCCCACAAGCTGGAAATGAACGTGGAGACAATCCTGTCGCTGAGCCCCGATCTCGTGCTGGTGGCGAGCTGGAGCGATGCAGGTCCTGTGCGGCAGCTGCGGGACGCCGGCGTGCCGGTATACCTCATGGCAAGCGGTCTCACGATACCGTCCATAGAGCAGAAGATCGCCCGGCTCGCTCTCCTCACGGGAGAGGAGAGGAAAGGCCGGGAAATGATCGCGGCGATGGAGGCACGCCTCTCCGCCGTGGCCCTCCGGGTGTCGACGCTGCCTCGGGAGAAACGGCTGAGGGTCATCGACTATGCAACCTGGGGTTCCGCGCAGGGACGGGGAAGCTCGTGGGACGAGATGCTGAGCCGGGCCGGGCTCGTGGACGGTGTCGCGGAACTTGCAGCGGATGAATGGGGGCAGGTGCCCTTGTCCCGTGAGAAGCTCCTCAAGCTCGATCCCGACCTCCTGGTGCTCCCCGGCTGGATCTATGGCAACCCGCGTGGCGCGGCGGCATTCTTCTCGCAGATCACGGATGATCCCTCCTTGAAAAGGCTTCGCGCCGTGAAGACAGGCCGTGTGTACCAGAT
This sequence comes from Spirochaetaceae bacterium, assembly GCA_003170115.1. Taxonomy (GTDB): domain Bacteria; phylum Spirochaetota; class Spirochaetia; order SZUA-6; family Fen-1364; genus Fen-1364. Next base: position 784 of record PMZS01000294.1, on the reverse strand, counting down.
GCCGGAAAGGTTGAAGAGCACAACCTCACAGTACATCGCCGCAGCGGTGGAGTGGCTGGCTCTCACCGCGTACCCCGAGCTATTCCGCTAGAGATTCAGGGCTGCTGATCCTCGAATCAGGCTCCCGCTCAGAGACTCTCTGAGCATCCCCCACGCTCCTAGCGCCACCGGCGATGCGGGCCCCACCAGAACCAACGGGGAGAGACCGCGACGACGACGAGGCCACTCTGGTCGCTCCCCGCGAAGGTGGTGTAGGTATTCATTTCGACGACCGCATTTCGCATCGACTGGATGGCATCCAGCCATCGAGGGTACGGCTGGCTGTCGATGACCGATATCCCGCCGCGCAGGTCAGCAAGGCCATAGTTCGCGCCATTCGCGACCGTTATCCCGCTCGAATAACTCGACTGCAGAGTGGCAATCTTCAGGATTTCTCCCGTGTCTTTGTCCGCCTGGACCACAGCCGCGACCTCGACGGTCTGGCCGCTGGGCTGTAGATTGCCGAACAAACCGTACTGATACAGATCGACGTCGCCTATCACCATGTAGAAATCGTTGCCTTTGAATTTTGCGCTCACCACTCCCTTCTGGAGATAGTTCGAAGCGCCTTTCGTGATTTGCGGAGCTGTCGCGCAGCCGAGAAGAGCGATCACGACAACTGTCGTCACGAGTGCCCAGCGAACGAAGCTCTTCATCGAAACAACCTCCGATGATTCCAATGTATCCGAAAAGAGCCCTCCTGTCACAGGCGCAGCGATTTCTAACAACACATTATTTGCCGAGG